>JAGNYO010000019.1 GCA_017984895.1 Sphingobium sp.
ATCTCCACAGCATACATCCCCGACCGCCCCCCAAAAGAAGCAGCCTAACCACTGGCTGGCTTTTACGCCGCCACGCTCAGCAAATCGCCGGCGTTCCAGTGGCTGGTTTTGTCACCGCCCTGCACAATTTCCTTCGATGCCGCACAGTGCAATCGCCACCGGCCTCGCGGATTTCGTTGCGCCCGTAGCTGGCTTGGCGGAGCGGATCATCGAGGTGGCGCGGAGCAAGGAGGCGGTGCGTTCGCTGGATCAGGATGGCGCCGCTAACGATCTGCGAAAAGTCGTCAAGTTCCTGCATGTCCGGACGGGGCATGATTTTTCGAGTTACAAGCGCGCTACCGTCATGCGCCGGGTATTGCGCCGGATGCAGGTTCGGCGGCTGGTCAGCCTGGACGCCTATCTGAAATTTCTCCAGGAGAACCCCGAAGAAGCGAGCGAGCTGTTTCGCGACATGCTGATTACGGTAACGCAGTTCTTTCGGGACCAGACGGCCTTCACCACTCTCGCGGGCATGGCGATCGGCCCGCTGTTTGATCAGCTCGGCGAGGAAGGCATCCGCTGCTGGGTTCCTGGCTGCGCTACGGGCGAAGAAGCCTTCACGCTCGCCATATTGTTCGCGGAGGAAGCGGAACGGCGCAAGGTTTCGGTCCCTATCCAGATATTTGCGACCGACCTTGATGAAGGCGCGCTATCTACGGGCCGCGACGGGGTTTATCCCCGCGCTATCGAAGCCGATGTTTCCGAAGAGAGGCTGCGCCGCTATTTTGTCGAGGAAGGCACGCATTATCGTGTACGGCAGGAAATCCGCGAGATGGTCCTGTTCGCCTCGCATAGCGTTCTTAAGGACCCGCCTTTTCTTCGCCTCGATCTTATCAGTTGCCGCAATCTCCTGATTTATCTGGAGCGATCTCTGCAAGAAAAGCTCTGCTCGGTATTTTATTACGGTCTGAAGCCCAATGGCTTTCTGTTTCTGGGGTCAGCGGAAACCGCCGACGCCGCGCCTGCGCTTTTCAAGGCGGTCAACCGCGAAGCACGCTTGTATCGTTCACGGCCTCACGCCCCTCGCACATTGCCGCTAATCGGCCAGTATTTCGGTCCGGGAGCATCGCTCGCGCCGCAAAAGCCGGATTTACAGGGCCGGAGAGACGATCGCTCCGCCTTCCAGCATGTAGATGCTCTCGAGGCGATGGCTCCCCCCAGCATCCTCGTCGATGATGGGCATCACATCCTCCATATGTCGCCGACTGCGGGCAAGTTTATCCACCATTCCGGCGGCGTATTCAGTGGACGGCTATCCTCGATAGTGCGCCCTGAACTGCGCATCGACCTCAGCCATGCGGTCGATCTTGCGCTGGAACAGAAGAAGCCGACCCTGACGCTGCCGATCCCCGTGGCCATCGATGGCGAAACCCGCCGCATCGCGATGAATGTTGCGCCCGTCCACCCGTCTGACGGACTTTCGCCACAGGCTATGATCTTTTTTCTCGACGGTGGCCCTGAAGAACCAGCGCGCGATGGCGGCGATCAAACGGAAGCCGACAATGACGAAAGCCGCCGGCTCCACGCCGAGCTGAAGAGCGTCAAAGAGGCTTTGGGAAGGAGCCGGACCGAGCACGAGTTCGCTATCCAGGAATTGCGCGCGGCAAACGAGGAACTGCAATCGATCAATGAGGAATACCGCTCCACCGCCGAGGAGCTGGAAACCTCGAAAGAAGAATTGCAGTCGATGAACGAGGAACTCCAGACCGTGAATCTGGAGCTGAAGATCAAGCTCGAAAGCATATCCAGCGCCCACAGCGACCTGCGCAATCTGACCGCAGCCACCGAGATTGGCACATTGTTTCTGGATGACAAGTTGCGCATCAGGATGTTCACGCCCCCCATCGCCTCGATATTCAACGTTACCGACAACGACATGGGCCGCCCTCTCACCGATTTCACCAATCGCCTACAATATGATGCGATCGAGGCAGATGTCCGCAAGGTGCTGAGCGAGCTTGTGCCTGTCGAAGCGGAAATCGAAAGCAAGGACGGCAAGTGGCTGATGATGCGGGTCCGTCCCTACCGGACTATGGAAGATCGTATCGATGGCGCTGTTGTGAGCTTTGTTGACATCAGCAGCCTGCGCGGCGCCGAAAAACGCCAGCGTGAAAGCGAAGCGCGGTATCGCCTGTTGTTTGATTCCATCGATCAGGGCTTCTGCGTGATCGAGATGGAGTTCGATGAGGCTGGCAAGCCCACCGATTACCGCTTTGTTGATGTTAACCGGGCATTCGCCGAGCAGACCGGGATCGCCGAACCGCTGGGACGATCCATGCGTGAAATCGAGCCGAAGCATGAAGAGTTGTGGTTTGAAACATACGGCCGGGTCGCATTATCGCGCGAGCCAGAGCATTTTGAGGCGGATGCCGATGCCCTTGGGCGCTGCTACGAGGTCAATGCATTTCCCTTCGGGGAGGCCAGGCTTCGCCAGGTCGGCGTGCTTTTCCAGGATATATCGGCACGGAAAAGCGCCGAGCGGGAGCGCGAGATGCTGACGCAGGAACTGAGCCATCGCGTAAAAAACACCCTCGCGGTCGTGCAGGGCATGGCAAGCCAGACCAGCCGTGATGTGAGTTCTGTCGCGGAGTTCCGGGAGACTTTCATCGGGCGGCTTCATGCCCTCGCGAATGCGCATGGATTGCTGCTGGCGAGTCAGTGGCAATCAGCGGACATGCAGAAGATTGTCGAAGCAGCACTGGAAGCCTATGATACGGGAAGACGGGAAGCGGTTTCCATTTCCGGGCCACGCGTTCAACTCAAGCCTAAGCAGAGTCTTGGCCTTTCCCTGATATTGCACGAACTATCGACCAATACCTCGAAATATGGCGCTCTTTCGACACCGGAGGGACGCCTCGAAATTTCCTGGGTAATCAGGCAGGAAGCCGACGGGCGGATCATCCACCTGCATTGGGAAGAGAGCGACGGCCCTCCTGTGAAGGTGCCAGAAAAACGAGGATTCGGAACGAGGCTGATCGACCGGGCGTCCCGGTTCGAACTTCATGGAAGCGTGGAACTTAACTTCGTTTCGGAAGGTTGCATATTCGACCTGCGATTCCCGCTCGATTAGGACAATGTGATGCCGCCACTTTACCCTGAGCTGAAGGATCGGCGTGTATTGGTTGTTGAAGATGAAGTGATGGTCGCGATGAATGTGGAGGATCTGCTGACCGATCAGGGCTGCGAGGTGCTCGCCTCTGCCTCGACCGTCGAAGAAGCGCTTTTACGAATCAGCCAGGAAAGCCCCGATCTGGTTATTCTGGATCGCAACCTCGATGGCCATCGCACGACCGCTGTTGCCCAAACGCTCAACGAAAAATCCATCCCTTATGTGGTGATGACCGGCTATACGCAGGGCACCGCCGATGAACCTGCCATGGCGGCTGCGCCTTGCGTCCTGAAGCCCTGGAAGTCGTATGAGCTACTGGACGAACTAACATTGTTAGCGCGGTTGCCGCACACTTCCAGATAGCCTTATCTGCATCGGCAAGACCAATCATGAGCGCGGAGTTCATGGTGGCATTCCCGCGCGATGAAACCGGCACGTCATGCGATGGTTCCTGAACTTGCGTTGCCGCACGTCGCCATAAGGTCGCGCTGCAATGAAGGGATGTATTTGATCGGCCGCCGCATATAATTATTGGAGGCGTGTTTTTTGCACAGGCTGCTGTGCGCATCACTTGCTGCCTGCACCGCATAAAAAACCATTGATGGCCCTTGTCTGTTAACCTCCTTCCTATAAACTGGTGCCCATGGAGAGCGACAACCCGATCTGGCGGGAATGCTATAATCATCCCATCCCGTGGGACACAGTTTTTGAGCCGCTGTCCTTGCCGGACATGCTCGCGGCGCAGGCGCTGGAGCAACCCATGGCGCCGCTCATTGATTTCATGGGCCGCAAATATAGCTATGCGGATGTGCTGTCCGGTGCCCGCCGGGTAGCAAAAGGTCTTGCGGAATTGGGAATCGAGCGGGGCGACCGGGTCGGCCTGTTCCTGCCCAACGTGCCTCATTATGTCGCCGCATATTATGGTGCGATGATGGTGGGCGCGATCGTCGTCAATTTCTCGCCGCTCTATACGGTGGAGGAGCTGAAGTATCAGGCCGAGGACAGCGGCACCAAGCTGCTGTTCACCCTGTCGGTGAAGGCGTTGCTGCCGCGCGCGCTGGAAGTGATGGACCAGAGCTGCATCGAACATCTGGTCGTCGGTTCGGTGGCAGGTGCACTGCCGACGGGAAAGTCGCTGCTCTATCGCTTCTTCAAGGCGGAGGACGAGGCGGACCTGCCGGATGATCCGCGCGTTTCCCGCTTCTCGCGCCTCATCAGCAATGATGGGGAGCTGCTTCCGGCGTCTATAGACCCGCTGAGGGATGTCGCGCTGCTGCAATATACGGGCGGGACCACAGGCACGCCCAAGGGCGCGATGCTTACCCACCAGAATCTGACCGCCAATGCGCGCCAGATAGCGATTATCGATCCGCACCGGGGTGACGACGACCGGATCATCGGTGTGCTGCCGCTGTTTCATGTGTTCGCCAATACCTGCGTGCTCAATCGCACAGTCGCGAGTGGCGGCGAGATGGTGCTGCTGCCACGTTTCGACGCCGAGCAGGTAATGCACGCTATCGAGCGGACCCGCGCTACCTATATGCCCGGTGTGCCGACCATGTATCAGGCGCTGCTCGATCATCCGGTGCTGCACAGCACGAATTTTTCATCGCTGCGGGTCTGTATTTCAGGCGGAGCGCCTTTGCCGCGCGAGGTCAAGCAGCGGTTTGAGGCGGCTACCGGCGCCGTTATTGCTGAAGGCTATGGCCTCACCGAGAGCAGCGGCGTAGTGAGCGCCAACCCCTATGAAGGGCAGAACAAGACAGGCAGTATCGGACAGCCTGTGCCCGGAACGCGCATCAAATTGTTGAACAGGGAAGATCCCACCAAGAACGCCGCAATGGGCGAGCCGGGCGAGCTGGCCTTTGCCGGCCCGCAGGTGATGAAGGGATACTGGCGCCGGCCCGAGGCGGATGCGGAGGTGTTCGTCGGCGGCTATCTGCGCACCGGCGATGTCGCGACAATCGACAGCGAGGGCTATATCCGCATCGTCGACCGCATCAAGGATATGATTACCGTCGGCGGGTTCAAAGTATTTCCCAGCCAGGTGGAGCAGGTGCTCTATCGCCATCCGGCCGTGAAGGAAGCGCTGGTGATTGGTATACCCGATGCCTATCGGGGTGAAAGCCCCAAGGCGTTCGTGGCGCTCAATGAGGGTATGGAGGCCGAGGCTGACGACCTCAGGAAATGGCTCAACCCCCAGCTTGGCAAGCACGAGCAGGTGGTGGCGCTGGAAATCCGCGGCAGTCTGCCCAAAACATTGGTCGGAAAGCTGTCGCGCAAGGAACTGGTCGCCGAGGAGCGCGATAAGTATGAGGCGATGAAGGATGGCAATGGCTGAAGAGACGGCAACATTCGCGGGGGGATGCTTCTGGTGCACCGAGGCGGTTTTCCTGCAACTTGCCGGCGTTAACGGCGTGGAAAGCGGATATATCGGTGGCGCGACCGCCAACCCGACATACGAACAGGTGTGCAGCGGCACGACCGGCCATGCCGAAGCGATCCGCATCCGCTATGATCCTTCCGTGATGGGTTATGACGACCTGCTCGACATCTTCTTCGCGACGCATGACCCGACCCAGCTTAACCGGCAGGGGAACGACATCGGCACGCAATACCGTTCCGCCATTTTTCCGCACGACGCCGCGCAGGAGGCGGCCGTACACGCTGCTATCGGGCGCGCCCAGCCAGACTGGCCCACACCCATTGTCACCAGCATAGAGCCACTGGACACCTGGTATCCCGCCGAGGGCTATCATCAGGATTACTGGAACCGCGCAGGAGACAGAAACCCCTATTGCATGGCGGTAATCCCCCCCAAGCTACAGAAACTACGAAAGAAATTTACAAGTCGTTTGGCGGAGTGAGCCTGTTCACAGGGCCGTAATGCGGTTGCGATAGATAAGGCTACTTCAGCCACACGGAGAATATATGCGCCTGCTTGCTACATGCATTTTCATGGCCGCACTGTCAGGGTGCATCAGCACCGTGGGCAAAGTGGTAACGGCGCCTGTGAAGGCCGGAGCGAAGGCGGCGGACTGGGCGACCACCAGCCAGGACGAAGCAGACCGCGAGCGCGGCCGGGAAATCCGTCGCCAGGAAGAGGCGGCGCGCAAAGCCTGCAAGAAGCGGGGCGGGCACAACTGCGACGAGGATTGACCGGCTCAGGCCGCCGCGCGGGCTAGACGATCGTTGATAGCGGCGCCAATTCCCTCAATCGGCACCGGCGCTATGGCGATGCGGCGGGCGGCGCTGGCATCGGCAATATGCAGGGCGGCGAACAGCGCGGCTGCGGCTTCGTCAAGGTTTCCCGCTTCCGAGAGGCAGATGTCGCCCTTCACCGTGCCGAAGCCGATCAGAAATTCGTCTGCCCCGGCGATGGTGACATTGAGGCGCACCGGCTTCGAGGGGGCATAATGGCTTTCCATCTGGCCCGGCGCCTCTATGCCCTCCGCACCATCCGCCATCACAATCGGAAGGCCAGTTGTCTCCGCCAGCATTTCTTGCGTGACCGGGCCGGGCCGCAGCAGACGAATATGGTCGCCCGCTGGCGCGACGATGGTTGATTCGATCCCGCATGGTGTCGGGCCATCGTCGAGGATCAGCGGGATGCGTCCTCCGAGGCTATGCACAACATGGTTGGCCGTCGTCGGGCTGATCGCCCCGGAACGATTGGCGGACGGTGCGGCAAGGGGAGCGCCGCTCGCCTTTATGAGCGCGCGCATGGCGGGATGCGTCGGGCAACGGATCGCGACTGTCGGCAAGCCCGCCATCACCAAAGCTGACAGGCCCGCATCCTCTCGAACGGGGAGCACCAGAGTGAGCGCGCCGGGCCAGAATTTGGTTGCCAGTATAGCAGCCAGATCGTCCATATGCGCCAGTGTGCAAGCCATGGCGGTGTCCGTCACATGCACGATCAGCGGGTTAAAGCTGGGGCGGCCCTTGGCGGCATAAATCCGGGCCACCGCGTTGCTGTTGCGCGCATCAGCCGCCAGGCCATAGACCGTCTCCGTCGGCACGGCGACCACATCACCCGCGCGGATCAGCTCCGCCGCGCGTGCAATCCCTTGCGTGTCGCAGGGGCTGGTCTGGGTATCGAAATCGGCTTGCACCCGCGAGACTATAGGCATTCGCGGCTTTCAGGGAAAGGGAGAAGCGTGCGCCATCCGCTTGCCGGAGCGCGATGCTGCGGATAGAGGCAGGGCATGACCGACGAACTGCTCGCACGTATCGCCGCCGCGCTGGAGCGGATAGCCCCCCAATCTCCTGCGCAGGCCAGTCTGGCCGCGCATCCCGCCTATGTATGGGATGGCCTTGCAGCCCGGCCGGTCGAAGCCTTCGCGCCCGCGCAATACGCCTTGCTCACAGGGATAGACGAGCAAAAGGGGCGCCTGCTGGAAAACACGCGCCGACATGCGGCGGGCTTGCCTGCCCATGATGTATTGCTGTGGGGCGCGCGGGGCACCGGCAAGTCTGCCAGCGTCGGTGCGGTCGTCGGCGCATTGCAGAGGGGAGGGGCCGACCTCGCGTTGATGCAATGCGCTGCCGGTCATCTCGAGAGCCTGGCGGCGCTGTTCGCTGCGCTGCGCGGTGTGGCGCGACCTTTTATCCTCTTTATCGACGATCTGGGGTTCGATGAGGGTAACGGCGGCGCTGGGGCTGGCACGGATGCGCGGGCGCTGCGCTCCCTGCTTGATGGCGGCGCCAGCGCGCGTCCAGCCAATGTGCGGCTCTATGTCACGGCCAATCGGCGCCATATCGTGCCGCGCAACCTGTCAGAGCAGGACGACCCGATCAATGTGCGCGATGTGGTGGACGACAAGATGGCCCTGTCAGATCGTTTTGGCCTGTCGCTGGGGTTCCATGTGATGGATCAGGACACGTATCTTGCGATCGTGGCGGGCTATGCCCGGCATTTTGACTTGCCCTTCGATGGGGCGGACGCAGTGCAGTGGGCGACCCAGCGTGGCAGCCGCTCGGGCCGTGTTGCCTGGCAATATGTGACAGAACTCGCGGGGCGCGAAGGGAAGCGGCTCGTTACTTCCTGACGACGCGCCAGATGACCCCGCCAACATCGTCGCTGACCAGCACCGTGCCGTCTTGCGCCACCACCACGTCGACAGGGCGTCCGCGGACGCTTTCGGTGTCGGCCGAGAGGAAGCCGCCAAGCACATCGACCGGCTTGCCGCTTCGCGAGGCGCTTCCATCCTTCTCGAATGGCACGAACACCAGCTTGTAGCCCGACTTGGGGGTCCGGTTCCAGCTTCCATGCAGGCCTATGAAGGCGCCGTTCTCGAACGGCGCGCCCAGTTTTGCACCAGTGGAAAAGACCAGGCCGAGCGGCGCGACATGATTGCCGAGCGCATAATCGGGCCGCTTGGTATATTCCCGAACATCAGGCCTGCCGGGCTGCACACGCCGGTCCTCGTAACCGCCCCAGTAATTCCAGGGCCAGCCATAAAAGCCACCGAACTCCACCCGGGTCAGAAAATCGGGCACAAGGTCGGACCCCAGCGCATCGCGTTCATTCACCACCGTCCACAGCGTGCCCGATTTCGGTTCCCACGCCATGCCCACGGGATTGCGCAGGCCGCTGGCGTAGACGCGGTTGTCGCCAGTCCTGGGGTCTAGCTCGATGATCGCGGCGCGGTTGGTTTCGGTGTCGAGGCCATTCTCGCCGATGTTAGAGTTGGCACCGATGCCAACATACAGCATTTTTCCGTCAGGACTGGCCAGCAAGCTGCGTGTCCAGTGCATATTGGGTGCGTCGTGGGGCAGGGAGACGATCCTGCGGCCCTTGGCGGTGATGCGGGTTTCGCCCGCCTTATAGGGAAAGGCGAGCAGCGCATCGGTATTGGCGATATAAAGCGTTTCCCTCACCAGAGCCATGCCATAGGGCGAATTGAGGCCGGCGATCAGGACGGTTTTCAGCTCGGCCCGGCCGTCTCCATCGGCATCGCGCAGCAGGGTGATCCGGTTGGCGGATTTACCGCCAGAACCCGCCTTGCGCATAAAATAGTGCATAATTTTGCCCTCGATGCTGTCATCCGCCTGGGCAGGGGCCTCTGTTTCCGCCACCAGTATGTCGCCATTGGGCAGTTTGAGCATCGAACGCGGGTGAACCAGTCCATCGGCGAAGCGGGATACCGCGAGTCCGGCCGCGGGGGTTGGCGCTTCGCCCGCTTTCCAGCCGACAGCCGTAGCGATGGAAGGAGCGGGCAGCCATTGCGTGCGTGGTGCGCCGATCTGTGGCGCGCGCCCCATGTCTGCCCCATAAGCGAGGCGGGCCTTGTCGGGCCGGGTCAGATAGAACAGCGCGCCCGCCGCCAGCGCCAGGAAGATGAGGGTGAGGGCGAGGATATGTTTTTTCATGATGTCAGTGTCCGCGTGTTCTGAGCCACAGGGCGACAGCGATCGCACAGCCCAACCCCAGGCCGGCGAGCAGGCCGATGCTGGGCTGGCCCATCAGCCCGCCTGCCACCGCGCCGATCGGGACCAGTGCGGCGATGAAGCATCCCCCTGCGTATACGGGGTCGGGTTGTGGGGGGCTGGTCACTATGCTGCCTGATGCTCTGATGTCGTCATGCCTGCTTCATACAGGGACGCCGCCTGTCCCGCCAGTGAACATTTGTCCCGAAATGGCATTTGCCTAACCGGCCGTTGACCGTTGCACCCCCTGCAAATGCGTATCTGGCGGCACTTGGCACGGCGATTGGAAGCAGAAGGATATAAGGTCGTAAAAGCGGGGTAGCATGCAAGTTCCATTTCTGGGGAATCGTAAGAGCTTCGAGGACGCCACGGAGCTGATGAAGATATTTGGCGCGGGTGCGGGCAATGAAGCAGCCTCGCGTGCAGACAAGAGCCGCGATCTGGGCAACCATGTTCACTTCTGTCACTGGCGGCAGATCGAGCGGATGATCTTCCTGCTCTCGATCCAGGCGCCGATCGGCACCATACACTGAAAGATGCGCGCGGGCTGGTGCGGCCTGAACGGTTGGGTTTTTTACAGCTTCAGGCCCGCAGCCTCACTCAGCCCGCACAGCAGGTTGAGATTCTGCACCGCCGCGCCCGATGCGCCCTTGCCGAGATTGTCGAGTGCCGCGACGAGGCGCATCTGTGCGCCATCGGGGCTGGCAAAGACGAACAGGTCCATGCCGTCGGTGCCCGCGAGCCGTTCGATCGGCAATGTGCCGCCCTCGTGGCTCTCGATAAAGCGCACGATGCGCGAGCCTGCATAGGTTTGGCTAAGCACATCGCGAACGGCCTGTGGGCTGGGCGCGCCGGGCAGGGCGCCAAGATGCACCGGCACCTCGACGATCATGCCACGCACCGTGTCCGCTACTGACGGCGCGAAGATCGGCGGAACGACAAGGCCTGCATGCTGCATCATTTCCGCCACATGCTTGTGCGCAAGGGTGAGGCCATAGCACCGCCATGCGGTCGGGCGGTTTGTCCCGCCTTCAAACTCAGCGATCATGCCTTTGCCTCCGCCGGAATAGCCGGAGACGGCATTGATGCTCAAGGGATGGCTGGAAGGAATTATCCCCGCGCGCACCAGTGGCGCAACGAGCGCGAGAAAGCCGGTGGGGTAGCAGCCTGGATTGCTGATCCATTTCGAGCCGGCCACAGCCGCGCGCCCGACCAGTTCCGGGAAGCCATAGGTCCACCCCGGCGCTACGCGATGGGCGGTGGAGGCGTCGATCACCTTTGTGCGCTCATTGGCGATCAGCGAGACGGCCTCTATCGCCGCGTCATCGGGCAGGCAGAGGATCACCACGTCCGCATCGTTAATGGCTTGGCGCCGCGCCTCCGCGTCTTTACGCTGGGCATCGTCCAGCAGGATCAGCGCAAACTCGGCGCGCCCCGCCAGCCGTTCGCGAATTTCAAGGCCGGTGGTGCCCGCCACGCCATCAATGAAGATACTATGCGTCATAGCGATACCCTCTGCCGCGAAAGCACCGGCTGGTCGTGGGCAGGCGCCAGCCGCGCGATCACATCGGCGAGCGGCTCGATCAGCGTTGTCATCCAGAACGCATTGGCATGAAGCATGGTATGCGCATCGACCATGATGCCGACATGGCCGGGAAAGAAAATCACGTCGCCGCGTTGCAAGGGCGCGTCCTCGGGCAACGGATCGCCGATGCTCTCCCGCTGGAGGTCGCTGTCACGCGGGATCTTGACGCCCGCTTGGCCCAGCGCAAGCTGCACGAGGCCGGAGCAATCCAGCCCGTCCGCGCCGCGCCCGCCCCAGACATAGGGCTGGCCAATCTGCCGCTCTGCCGCCGCCACCCAATCCGCCTCGAACGCCCCGAGCGGCAGGACATGGCGGCTGTGTACTGCGCCCGCCTCCGTCACGATGAAATCGCCCTCAACCACACCCGCAATGCGCGCCCCGGCGGGGAGGGCGCCCGCAACCGGCGATTTGATGTCAGGCGCGCTGAACAACGGCGCACTGCGCGCTATGACATGGTGCGTGGCGGGCAGCATGCCTACGCTCAGCGCCGCGCGCTCGACATAGCCGACATAGCCGTCATGATCGCAAAACCCCCAGGCCCAGCCGCCGGTAACATCGAACAGGTGAAATGTCTCGCCGGGCAATAATTGCGAGCTTGCCACCGCATCTGCCGCGCCTGCCTCGCGCACGAAGGCGGCGGCGCTGAGGCAGTGCATCGCCTCCGCCTTGGCGTAATGGGGCGCGAACAGCACCCCGGCGAGGCTGAAATCCGCCAGATCCCCGCGCACGGCGTTCACCCGCCGGTCGAGCTTCACGGAGCGGCCATCGAGGTGGAAACGGGTGCGTTCGGCCTTGCCGCGCCCCACGATATTCTGGTTGGCGTTCATCGCTTGCCAGTGCGATGAATGGCGGTGTGCGTCAAGTGGGTGTGAGGATCAGGAACGCGGGTAGCGTGCCTCGATCATCGCGAACGCCGCACGCAGGCCGAGCGCGTCGCCGCCCTTGGGCCGCCCCGGCTTAGCGGCATTGCGCCACGCGAACGTATCGAAATGCGCCCACTGCGCGGCGCTGCCGTTCACGAATTTCCTGAGGAACAGCGCGGCGGTGATCGCTCCGGCAAAGCCGCTGTCGCCTGCATTGGCGATGTCGGCGATGTCGGATTTGAGCATATCCTCATAGCCCTCCCACAACGGCAACCGCCAGAGTGGATCATCAACCGCCGCGCCCGCTTGCCCCAGCTCAGCCGCCAGCGCGTCGTCATTGGCGAACAGGGCGGGCAGCTCCGGCCCCAGCGCCACCCGCGCCGCGCCGGTCAGCGTCGCGAAATCGAGGATCAGCTCCGGCGCGTCCTCGCAAGCCTTGGTGATCGCGTCGCCCAGCACCAGCCGCCCTTCGGCGTCGGTATTGCCAATCTCGACCGTCAGCCCCAAGCGGGTGGCCAGCACATCGCCGGGACGGAAGGCATTGCCCGCAATCGCGTTTTCCACCGCCGGGATTAGCAGGTGCAGCCGCACGGGCAGGCGGCTTTCCATGATGAGCTGCGCCAGCGCCAGCGCATGCGCCGCGCCGCCCATATCCTTCTTCATCAGGCGCATCGCGGAGCTGGGCTTGATGTCCAGCCCCCCGCTGTCAAAACACACGCCCTTGCCGATAATCGCGACGCGCGGGTGCGCGGGGTTGCCCCAGTTCAGCTCGATGAGGCGGGGCGCATGGCTGCGTGCCGCCGCGCGGCCCACCGCGTGGATCATCGGGTAATGCTGCTCCAGCGTGTCGCCCTGAGTGATGACGAGGGTGGCATCATGATTGCGCGCAACCGCCTCCGCCGCTGCCTCAAGCTCCGCCGGGCCCATATCGGCGGCGGGGGTGTTGACAAGATCGCGCACCAGATAGGTGGCACGGGCAAGGCGCACAGCAGGCTCTATCCGCGCGACATCCTTGGTCAGCAACACGCGCGGCCCGGCAGGCGCGTCGTCCTTCCTGGTGCGATAGCGGTCAAAGCGATATTGCGCGGCGAGCCAGCCGAACAGCGCACCGCCAGTTTCCATTTCGGCCGCGACGCGATAGCACTCTTGCGGCAAGGCTTCCGCCAGCTTGGCGAGGCACCATGTCGAAAGCGACGCCGCATTTGCCACGCCCGCTACCACGGACCAGTCCTCCACGCGCTCGGCGGGAAGAATGGCATAGGTCGCGCCCTTGCCCGCAAATTTCTGCGCACTCAGCGCCGCCCGGTCCCGCTCTGGCCGGGCGGAGAGCCAGGCGTCATAGCCTTTGGCATCAACCAGATGGATGGAGCGGGCTTCCTGCCCGGTGTCAGGCAGGATAAGGTCGGAACTATCGGTCATGGCGACGGGTTTAGGCCGAGCATGCGCGCGCGGCAAGCGCGGGAGACGGGGAAAAACAATGCATCGTCATTTTCTGCCACTTGCGCTGATCCCATTGTTCGCTGCCGGATGCTCCGACCGGAGCGAACAGCAGGAAGCCCCGCAAAACGCCACCCCTCCGCAACAGATGGGCAACGCAATATCCGCCTCCGCTCCTGCTTCGCCGCCGCCCGCAATACCCACCAAGGCCGGGCGCGTGATGCGGAATGATGCGGCACTCGATTTTGCCTACAAATGGCCCACTCAGGCGGCCTCTATCAGTGCGCTGGATGCATGGTTGCGAAGCCATGCCGAGACACAATACCGGGAGGCGCACACCGCAGCCATGCGCGATTCTGCCGCGATGAAGGCGGACGGCTTCCCCTTCCGCAAACATGCGCTCGAACAAACATGGTCAACCGTTGCCGACACGCCGCAGACGCTGGTGCTGGAGGCGCAGGGCTATGCCTACACCGGCGGCGCGCATGGTATGCCGTTCCATTCCTCGATCATCTGGGACAAGGCGCAAGAGAAGCGCATCGGCATCGGTCAGTTTTTCGATCTGCCCCGTTTCTCCAGACTGGTGACGATGGAATATTGCGACATCCTCAACCGCCATCGGCGCGAAAAGCGCGGCATCGTGGTGAGGCCGGATAGCAATGATCCGTTCAGTGGCTGCCCGGATATCCTCAAGCAACAGATCATCCCCGTCTCGCTACGCGGCAAGGGGCTGGATACGGTGCGCATCATCATCGGGCCGTATGAGGCCGGGCCGTATGCGGAAGGGACCTACACGATCGAGATGCAGGCCGATGGCGAGATGATGCGCGTGGTGCGCCCGCCTTACAATGGCTGGTTTGCCGCCCCGTAAAGGTCATGCTCGTCCGCATCCTCGATGGTGACGTTGATGATGTCGCCGGGCTTGAGCGCGGGGTGTGCTTCCTGCACATCGCGCAGGAACACATTGCCATCGATCTCCGGCGCGTCGGCCTGGCTCCGCCCGGTGGCGCCGATGGAACCGTCCTCGTCCGGTTCGCCCACTTCGTCGATGATGACGGGGAGGGTCCGGCCGATTTTCGCCTGTAATTTGGCGGCGGAGATGCGCGCTGTGGCTTCCATGATGCGCGCAAACCGCTCTTCCTTCACTTCCTCCGGCACAGGATCGGGCAGGGCGTTGGCCGCCGCGCCCTCTACGGCCTCGAACCGGAACGCGCCGACACGATCGAGCTGCGCTTCCTCCAGCCAATCGAGCAGATACTGGAAATCCGCCTCGCTTTCGCCCGGAAAGCCGACGACGAAGGACGAGCGGATCGCGATATCCGGGCAGATCGCGCGCCAGCTCCTGATGCGCTCCAGCACTTTGGCCTCATTCGCCGGGCGCTTCATGGCTTTCAACACCGAAGGCGCGGCGTGCTGAAACGGGATGTCGAGATAGGGCGTCAGCTTGCCGTCGGCCATCAGCGGGATGACCTGATCGACATGCGGATAGGGATAGACATAATGCAGGCGCGTCCACACGCCCAGCTCGCCCAAGGCCTCGGCCAGATCGGTCATGTGCGCGCGCACCTGCCGCCCGCGCCATTCGCGCGCCTCGTGCCGGGTGTCTACCCCATAAGCGGAGGTGTCCTGGCTGATGATCAGCAGTTCCTTCGTCCCCGCCGCTACCAGTTTCTCCGCTTCGCGTAGCACCGCATCGACCCGGCGCGATACGAGGTCGCCTCGCAGCGAAGGGATGATACAGAAGGCGCAGCGATGGTTGCAGCCCTCGCTGATCTTGAGGTAACTGTAATGGCGCGGCGTGAGCTTCAGCCCGCCTTCGGGCACCAGATCGACGAACGCATTGGGCACCGGCGGCGCGGCCTCATGCACCGCGCTCACCACCGCCTCATATTGATGCGCGCCCGTGACAGCCAGCACAGCCGGGAAGCGTGCGCGGATCAACTCCGCCTCATTGCCCATACAGCCGGTGACGATCACGCGCCCGTTCTCGGCAATCGCCTCGCCGATCGCCTCAAGGCTCTCCTCCTTGGCGCTGTCGAGGAAGCCGCAGGTGTTGACCAGCACCACATCCGCCCCAGCATAATCGGGCGACAGCGCATAGCCATCGGAGCGCAGCTTGGTGAGGATGCGCTCGCTATCCACCAGCGCCTTGGGGCAGCCCAGCGATACCATGCCGACTTTGGGGGCGGGGGGGAATTTCGTTGCCATGATCGCGCGGCGCATAGCGGTTCATGGGGGGAATGTCACTTATAGTTTAGACATTCCGCGCCAGCCCGCTCCCCCTCCCTTGCCTCCCATAGTGCACATTGTCGGGAGGTTGGGAGGGGGAGCGGGCTGGCGCCGCATATCCGAAACATCAGCCCCGCGACATGTTTCGAATCACATAAAGCTAAATACCTTATCAAGGATCTGCGCGTATCATGGCGTATATCCTTGATAAGGGTCGCTGATGTTCAAGTCCCGTGAGCCGCGAGAACCAGTCGTATTACCCGTCCGCATCCGCATGGATTCGGGCTGGGTCAACGCGACCATCCGCAACGTCTCCACCAAGGGGATGAAGCTGGAAATGCCCGCGCCTCCGCCCCAGGGCAGCTTTATCGAGATCAGGCGCGGGCCGGTGATCGTCGTTGGCCAGGTCCGGTGGATAGAGCAGGGCTGCTGCGGCCTGCTGGCACAGGGCAGGGTGCCTGTGGCCCAGCTCAAAACTGGCAAGGACGGATTTCCCCATAAGCGGCTTGGTGAGGATGGCACCGAGGTGGAGCGCCGTGCAACAGCGCGGGTCATGAGCCCAGAAGAGGTGGCGGAACGCAGCCGCCTGAAGGCGATGCTCATCCAAAAGGCGATCATCGCGGCGGCAGGCATCGCGGGCGCGGCGTTCCTAGGATCGCTGATGTATGGCGTGCTGGACACGCCAATGGCAGCGGTGTCAAAGCACCTGTAATCTGCCGCCGCTAGCCGAAAAGTTTCGCCAGTCCGGCCATCGACCCATCATGCGTCAGGTCATAATGCAATGGCGTGATGCTGATATAGCCGGCATTGATCGCTTCAAGGTCTGTGCCCGGTTGCTCCGCCTTGCTGGTGTCCAGCCCGAACCAGTAATAGCGGTATCCACGCGGGTCTTTGCCTTCGATCACGTGGGCAAGACCCATGTCGTGAAAGCCCTGCCGCACCACGCGGATGCCTTGCACGTCCGAAGGCTCGATGGCGGGGAAGTTGACGTTGACGAGCATCTGCTCGCCCTGTGGCGCCGCGATCAGCGCGCGGATCACCTGTTCGCCCCATGCTTCCGCGCAGGCGAAGGGTATTTCGTCGCCCATGCCTTCCTTGCGGTAGACCTGGCTCAGCGCGATCGAACGGATGCCGGAGATCGCACCCTCCATCGCGGCGGACACGGTGCCGGAGTACGTGACGTGCTCGCCCAGATTCGCGCCACGGTTGACGCCGGAGAGCACCAGATCGGGCTTGCAGTCCTTCATCAGGTGGCTGACCGCCATCATCACCGCGTCGGTCGGCGTGCCGGTGACGCTGTAATGCTGGTGGCCATGTTTGCGGATGCGTAAAGGCCGGGTAAGGGTGAGGCTGTGGCCCGCGCCGGATTGCTCCTCGGATGGCGCGACGATCCAGATGTCGTCGGACAGGGTGCGGGCGATCTTTTCCAGCACCTTGAGGCCGGGGGCGTGGACGCCGTCGTCGTTGGTGAGGAGGATGCGCATTATTTCGCCTTGGGCTGGAGGTGTGTGACGCCGCCCATATAGGGGTGCAATATTGCGGGGATGATGACGCTGCCGTCCGCCTGCTGATAATTTTCCAGCACCGCGACGAGCGTGCGCCCCACCGCAAGGCCGGAGCCGTTCAATGTATGGAGGAAGCGCGTGCCCTTCTCGCCCTCGGGCCGATAGCGCGCGTTCATGCGCCGCGCCTGAAACTCGCCGCAATTGGAGACGGAGCTGATCTCGCGATAGGTGTTCTGGCTCGGCAGCCACACCTCAAGGTCATATGTCTTGGCAGCCGAAAAGCCCATGTCGCCGGTGCAGAGCAATACTTTCCGATGCGGCAGGCCTAGCGCCTGCAAGATGCCCTCGGCGCTGGCAAGCATATGCTCATGCTCCGCCGCGCTGTCCTCCGGGCGGCAGATGGACACCAGCTCGACCTTTTCGAACTGGTGCTGGCGGATATAGCCGCGCGTGTCGCGCCCGGCGCTGCCCGCCTCGGAGCGGAAGCAGGGCGTGAGCGCGGTGAAGCGCAAGGGGAGGGTGGCGTCCGCCACGATCTGCTCGCGCACGAGGTTGGTGAGCGAGACTTCGGCGGTGGGGATGAGCCAGCGGCCTTCGGTCGTCTGAAACAGGTCCTCCGCAAACTTCGGCAACTGGCCGGTGCCATAAAGCGTCGCGTCGCGCACCAGCAGCGGCGGGTTGACCTCCTCATAGCCGTTCTGCCCGGTCTGGGTATCGAGCATGAACTGCGCCAGCGCCCGGTGCAGCCGCGCCATGCCGCCCCGCAGCGCCGCGAAGCGCGCGCCAGACATCGCGGCCGCGCTCTCGAAATCCAGCCCCAGCGCCGGGCCGAAATCGGCATGATCCTGCGGGCTGAATTCAAAGCTGCGCGGTGTGCCCCAGCGGCTCACCTCGACATTGGCATGCTCGTCCGCCCCTTCGGGCACATCGGCGGCGGGCAGGTTGGGGATGGCGGCGAGCATCGCGTTTAGCTCACGTTCGAGCCTTTCGACCTCCGCCTCCCCCTGAGGTATATTGTTTTTCAGGCTTTGTAGCTCAGCAAGTTCCGCAGAGGACAGCTCCGTCCCTTGCGATTTTGCTTTTCCAAACAGCGCAGATAAATCTTTGCGGCGCGCAAGACCATTTTGCAGCGCGGTCATTTGCGCCCGACGCGTTTCATCCAGAGCCAATAGCTCCGCGCTCATCCCTTCCAGCCCGCGCCGCTTCAGCTCCTCGTCGAAAGCCTGTGGGTTGTCGCGGATATAGCGGATGTCATGCATGGGCTTGGGGTCCGGTCTGCGGGAGATGTCCCGCGCCCTATGCCGGGGCTTAGGCTTGTGCGCAAGCCAAAGAAAAGGGGCGACGCGGAAGCCCTCCACGCCGCCCCAAGGGTCGCCTCGTGATAGCCCGGTCAGGGCTGAATGTCGTCGTCCGCCGCGTCCGCGCGCTTGGCGAAGCGTTGCCGCGCCACCAGCGCCGCCGCCGCCGCGCCGAACAGCAGGATCATCGGCGGAGCGGGCACGTCGGTGCCGCCGCTGCTGCTTGATGTCGAGCTGCTGCTGGAGGAGGATGTGCTGGACGATGTGGAGGAGGAGGTCGATGTCGAGCTGGACGTGCTGGTCGATCCGCCGAAGCTTGATGAACTGACATTGCCCGACGATGTGGAAACATTGCCTGATGAGGTGCTGGACGAAGTAGAGACATTGCCGGACGAGGTGGAAACGCCGCCCGTCGATGTCGATACGCCCCCTGTCGAGGTGCTGACCCCGCCTGTCGAAGTGCTGACCCCGCCGCTGGTGGAGCTGGAGGTCGAGGTCGACGAGATGCCGCCGGTCGAGCTGGATGACCCGCCGGTGGATGTCGATGACCCACCCGTAGAGGTGGACGTGCTACCACCCGTGGAGGTCAACCCGCCAGTAGAGCTGGACGTGCTGCTCGAACCGCCGCTGGTCGAGGTGGAGCCGCCGCTGGTGGTGGATGAGATGGTGACGACCACGCTGCCCCCACCGCCCCCACCGCTGCCGCCAAAGAAACCGCCGAAAAACCCGCCGCCTCCGCCAAAATAGCCGCCACCGCTGCCGCCATATACCACTGGGGTGCCGCCACTGCTGGTAGAACCTGTCACCACCTCAGGCATCGGCGCCGGCGCGGGCAGGGGAATCGGTGCAGGTTGCACGATGGCGGGAAACGCCTGTTCCACCCGCTTCCGCTTGATCGGCTTGCGGTGCACCACCTTGACGGGCTTGACCTGCTTGGTGCTTTTGGTGGAGTGAACCACCGCCGGGCGGGCGCGCTCGGCATAATGCACCGCGCCTCCACCGAGCACCGCACCGCCTGCCGCGCAGGCGCATAATTTCGCAACAGCCATCTTGACCGACATATATACTTCTCACACCAGGGGCGGGCAGAGGGACCGGATCAGCCCATTCCGCGCGCGTTTCCTTGAATAGGCACAAACGCAAAACATTGCGTTAACCGCAAGCCTGTTAACCCCGTTTAGAAGCCGCTCGGGCAATAATTTACAAGCCCATTATGAACCGAGAGTCTTAATGTCCTGTAGTGGCACATATTCAGGCTTGCCAGAGGGGGCGCGGCGGCGGCTCGCGTTTTTGTGAGCGGGCGCAAGGATCGCCTTGTCTGGCGGCGGCGGCATGGCTATAGGCGCGGCAGCATGGCTGGCGCGTGAGGCACTGTTTGCCTGGCGCTTGCATGATCGGGAGAAGATGATGGCAAGCAGCACAATACCCCCCGGCGATCATGGAAAAGCGATCATCGCTCTGCCCGACGGATACAAGCCTTCCGCCGACGAAGAGTTCATGAATCCGATGCAGCTCGAATATTTTCGGCTGCGGCTGCTCGACTGGAAGAAACAGATACTGACAGAGGCCGAAGGCACGCTTGCCGTGTTGCAAAGCGAGCCTCTGCGGGAACCAGACATGAACGATCGGGCTTCGAGCGAGACGGACTGGTCGATCGAATTGCGCACCCGTGATCGGCAGCGCAAGCTCATTTCCAAGATCGATGCGGCGCTGCGCCGGATCGACGAGGGCGAATATGGCTATTGCGAGGTGACGGGCGAACCGATTTCGCTCGGTCGGCTGGAGGCGCGGCCCATCGCTACGATGACGCTGGAGGCACAGGAGCGGCACGAGCGCCAGGAAAAAATCTCCCGCGACGACTGAGCGGCCCGGATCTTGCTTGGCAAACGGTTCATCTCATAAACGGTTTTCCATCTCAAAACCCGTTCGCAATTAAGGACTAAGCGCCTATATCGCCGCATATCCGCACGGGAAAAATTCCGGCGGGTAAAGTGTCGAGAAAAATAATACGGGTTGCGAAATGTCATTAGAAGAAGGGGGTATTCCCCGATCCGCCGAGCGGGACAGCATGTTCCTGTCCGGTGTGTTGCGCACTGTCCATGGCGAGGAGCTGGGCAAGGCGATCATCCGCAATCTTTCCGCCACGGGTATGCTGGCGGAAGGCTCATTCAATCTGAAGCGCGGCGACATTGTTCGTTTTTCGTTTGGCTCAATCGGTGAGCTGAGCGGCGAGGTCGTGCGCGTAGAGGAAGGATGTTGCGGCATCCAGTTTCACAGGGAAATAGACCCTGTTGCCGCGCGGCGAAGGATCGGCTCTGCCGCACCTGCTCACAGAGGCAAATGAGCGGTTTGCGCCGGCGATGCGGCGCATAGCGGGAATGCGTGGCCCCAACCCTGATGCGGATCGGGGATAAGAAGTGCGGGGTTAAGCGCCCCGCAGTTCCTCTTTCAGCCGCAAGTTCCGCTTCTTGAGGTCTGCCAGCAGCAATGCATCCGGCAAGGGACGACTCAATTCAAGGCGCATCTTGGCCTTGAGGGCATCTCTTTTGGCCTGAAGGGCGGAAATGTGGCTGTGATCCATGACATTCTCCAAACAAATGAATGTGTCGGACGAAGGAGTAGATCATGATTCGCAGCCTTTGTCTCGCATGAAATGGGAGCGCGCGCCGTGATGCATCGGCTCCGCGCCGAGTCGTGTAACCGCTGGACCGCATCAGGGTATATGCGCTATCGATCATGTCATGAGCCCCGAAGAAATCATGCGCAGAATCGAACTTTTGCGTCAGGAACATCGTGATCTGGATACCGCGATCATGGCGCTGGTCGAGAGTGGCGCGCGCGATCAGTTACAGCTTGCCCGCCTCAAAAAGCGCAAGCTGATGTTGCGGGACGAGATTGCGATGCTGGAGGATCAGCTCATACCGGATATCATCGCCTGAGTGCCCACGCACACGCATAGCCATGCTGATACGGGATATGTTTGGTAGTGTGCCCTTACGGGACAATTCGCATCAAGCGCTGCGTTTACCACTTACCTGTGCTGACAAAGGGGGTGGGATATGTCACCCAGCCCTCATGCACACTGCCGAGTCTGTTCACCCCGCATTATTCTCGCGCCTGATTGACGGCCTTTATATCGAGGCGCTGGTCATGGCAGACGAGGCGCGCGCCTATTTCGACCGGCAAGGCGCGGCGGACAAGGACCGTTACGATACCATGACGCGCCTCTCGTTCACCTGCGAGTCGCTCAAGGTCACGACCCGGCTGATGCATGTCATCGCCTGGTTGATGACGCAAAAGGCGTGGCAGCGCGGCGAAATCTCAACCGATGCGCTGGGCGATCCTAAATACAGGCTCGGTCCTGCGGCGGATACCGACGGAGCTGTGCTGGTGATAATGCCCAGCGGGGCGCGGCAGCTTGTCGAGGGCAGCCAGTCGCTTTACGCGCGGGTGCTGCGCCTTCAGGGCAAGATGGAAGCGGCGTTGAAGCGGCAGCATGCCGGGCGGGAGAGCGTTGTGGCGGCATCGGTCGTCGCCACCAGTCCGGCGCTCGAGCTGATCGGGCGACTGGAAAAGAGCTTCTGAGAGCATCTCCAGAGCTGCCTTATGCTTAAATCTGACGGATGTGCGCCTTATCGCATTGCGGGGCCGTGCGCGCGTGATTAGGGTCTGGCTCCTCATGCGCGCCTTCCCGGGGCGGGAACGCATGGCGCGCTTGAAGGTTGATGGTATCGTGACGGCAACAAGGGATTATGGGCATGCGGTGGCGCGGTTGGCGCTGCCCCTAGGCTTGATCTTGCTGCCACAGGGTGCGCGCGCGCAAGAAGCACCCGCACCTCCTGTTGAAACGGCACAAGCCACACCCGCCACGCAGGAGAGCGCGGACAGCTTTTCCCTCGATCTGGATGACGGGCTGGATATCGGCATCATCTGGCCGGACCTCGACGTGAAATCCGAGGAAGAGCTGGCCACCACCCCTGCGGATCTGCCCCTGGCTGTGCCTGAAGAGAATGTGGCGAGTGGCGCCCCTGCTTCGCCACCGCCGCTTGTTCTTGATGACTGGGGCCAGCCGGACAGCGCAAGCGAATCGCAGACGGATAGTGCGGCAGCATTGGCAGACGACGGCTCCGAGCGGCGCTATCACGTCGTCATCAACGGGCTAAACGACGTGGCGGACACCGTTTTTCGGACCCGCTTTGCCAGCCTTTCGGTATTGCAGGAGCGGCGTAGCAAGCCCGCAAATCTTGCGCAGATCAACCGGCGGATGCGGCTCGATGCCGAGCTGATTGGTCGGCTGCTGCGCAACAAGGGCTATTATGACGCGATCGTGCGGCCCGCAGTGCGTGCGCCGGAAGCGAGCGAGGGCGGCAACAGGCTGCGCGTGGAGTTCGATACCCGGATAGGGGAGCGCTATCTGCTCTCGCGGGTGTCTCTGCCGGGGCTTGCCGTCGCGGCGGAAAAAGTGCCGGTGTTGCGTTCGGCCTTCCCGATCAGCATCGGCCAGCCGGTCGATGCGGACGCCATTTTCGCGGGGCGCGATGCGCTCGCCGTTGCGCTGGGCCAGAATGGTTTTCCCTTTGCGGTCGTGGAGCAGCCGGTCGTCACCATCGATCATGAAACACGCAAGGGCGATCTCGAAATGGTCGTGCGCGCGGGCGGCTGGCGCAAGTTTGGCGCGATTGTGGTGGCGGATACACCGAGGCCGCTCTTTTCGTCCAAGCACCTGGCGCGCATCGCGCGCTTCGATGCGGAAGACGTGTATAACGCCGCCGATGTCGAGGATTTACGCCGCGCAATTATCGCCACCGGACTCGCCTCTACGGTCACCGTCAAGCCGAGCGATCATGGCGACGGCGAGCATGTGGACATTGCCGTTGCTGCTGTCCCCGGCCCGATGCGCAGCATCACCGGCGATATTGGCTATGGCACCGGCGAGGGTTTCCGCTTGCAGGCAAGCTGGCAGCACCGCAATTTCTTTCCGCCCGAAGGTGCGGTGACGGTGAGCGGGCTGCTGGGCACCAAGGAGCAGGCGGCGAGCCTCACCTACAGGCGAAACAACTTCCTGCGGCGTGACAATGTGCTGTCCGCAGGTTTCAGTGCGCGCCATCAGGATCTTGACGCATTCAACGCGCAGACCCTTTCCCTTACCGCGAGCATAGAGCGGCAGACCAACATTCTTTATCAGAAAAAATGGGTATGGAGCGTCGGTGCTGAGCTGGTCGCCTCGCGCGAGAAGGATATTTTCGCGGGCAATTCCAACTTCACGCAGCGAGATTATCTCATCGCGGCTTTGCCCGCCTCGCTCACCTATGATGCGAGCGACGATCTGCTCGATCCACGCAGCGGCTTTCGCCTTGGCGGCAGGCTCAGCCCCGAAATTGCACGCCAGAACGGCTCGTTCGGTTATGCCCGCGCGCAGTTGGATGGCAGCCTCTATGTGCCATTGGCGCGCAAAGTGGTGATGGCCTCTCGGGTGCGGCTGGGTTCTATCCTCGGTGCGCCGAGTGCGGACCGGATCGCGCCATCGCGGCGTTTTTATGCGGGCGGCGGGGCTTCCGTGCGGGGCTATGGCTATCAGGCGATCGGCCCGCGCGACAGTAATAACGATCCGGTCGGTGGTAAAAGCCTCGCCGAGTTTTCGCTGGAAGCGCGGGTGCGGCTTGGCAGCTTCGGCGTGGTGCCCTTTATAGATGCGGGTAATATCTCGACCGGCTTCCTCCCCAAGCTATCTCAGGTGCGCTACGGCGCGGGCGTGGGCCTGCGCTATTATTCCAATTTCGGGCCGATCCGCATCGATGTCGGCACGCCGCTTAACCGGCAGAAGGGGGATGGCCGCGTCGCCGTCTATGTATCGCTGGGGCAGGCGTTCTGATGGCGGAACAGCAAGGCGAGAGTGGGCTTGATAACACCACGGTCGTTGCCGGGGCCGGAAGGGAAAGCCATGCGGGCGGGCGCGGAGGGCGATTTCGCCGGGCGGTGCGCATCTCGCGCCGGGCGCTGGCGCTGGCCCTCATTGCTGTGCTGCTGGCGCTGGCGGGCACTCTTGCATGGCTTGATAGCGCGCCGGGGCATCGCTTCGTGGTGCGCCAGGTCGCCGGGTTGGCGCCCCCATCGGGCCTGCGCATCGAGGTAGGGCGGATCGAGGGCAGCCTCTATCATGATGCGGTGCTGCATGATGTCCGGCTTTACGACCCGCGCGGGCTATTTCTGGAGGCGCGCAGCGTGCGGCTGGAGTGGTGGCCGCTCGGCTGGCTTTCGAACAGGCTGGAAATCGACACGTTTTACACGCCAGATGCGCTGTTGCATCGCCTTCCGAAGCTGCGTCCGGGCAAAACGCGCAAAATACTGCCGGATTTTGACATCCGAATCATGCGGTTCAAGGTGGATCGGCTCAGGCTCGGCAAGGGAGTGACCGGTCGGCCAGATGTCCTCACTCTCGGCGGAGACACGGATATCAGCGGCGGACGGGCGCTGGTGGACCTGAAGCTGCTCTCGCTTTCCGGGCGCGACAGCCTCACACTCGCCCTCGACAGCCGCCCCGACGACAACCGTTTCGACGTAGACATCACCGTGGATGCCCCCGCACACAGCCTGCTTGCTACGCTGGCCGGACTTAAGCAGGATGCCAATCTACGCCTTGAGGGAAGCGGCGATTGGGCGGTGTGGGATGGCAGGATGATTGCTACGCTCGATCGCAAATCGGCGGCCGGGCTGAATATCCATCTGCGCAGAGGCGCTTTTCAGATTGATGGCGCGGTATCGGGCGAGGCTATCGCTACGCGTGGCGCGCTCGCGCGGCTCACCTCACCGCAGATGCAACTCAATGCGCAGGGGCAGTATGTAGACAGGCTGCTGTCCGGCACCTTGAAGGCCAGGTCAGACTCGCTCTCGCTCAATGTCAAGGGCGGCGTGCATATGGGCGGTCTGGGGTATGACAACTTGCTCATCGACATCGGTTTACGCCGCCCCTCAGCATTGTTGCGCAATTTCGACGCGCGGGCTTTGGTGGCGCGTGCGCGCCTCAATGGTCCGTTCGACGCCGCGCAATTCGAATATCTCTTGCGTGCCGAGCAGATGCGCTTTGGCAAAACTGTGCTGCATAGCGTGCGTGCGCAGGGCGAAGGCAGGCTCGGCGCCGATGGTCGCCCGACGATCATCCCGCTCGCCCTCTCAGCCGACCGGATCGATGGGCAAGGCGATGTCATCGCTTCGGTTTTACGGCGGATCAGCATAAATGGTTTGCTACAAAAGCGGGGTAATGTCCTGACCTCCACTCCGCTCAAGCTCAGGTCGGATAAGCTGAATGGAGATCTGATCGCCTTATTCGACCTGAAATCCGGTCGCTATGATCTGGCGCTGTCCGGGGCTGTGCGCGGGGTAGAGATCAAAGGATTGGGCCTGGTCGATGTGCAGTCGCGGTTGCAGGCGCGACCCGATGTGCGTGGCGCATTCGCGGTTACGGGGCGGGTGGCCGCGGTGGTGCGGCGGCTCGATAATGCATTTTTGCGCACTCTGGGAGGCGGCCTGCCGCAGGTTCAGTCTGATATCACTCTAGGGCCTGACGGGCGGCTGGTGCTGAGCAGGCTTGCCCTCCGTGCGCCGCTGCTGATGGTGAGCGGTTCAGGTATACGCAATCCGGATGGAACCGTGGTCCTGAAAGGTGCGGGGCGCCATGCGCGCTATGGCCCGCTGACCCTTAGCCTGAGCGGCAAGCTGGACAGGCCGGCAGTGGAAGCGGTGTTGTCCAGGCCGCTCAATGGAGTGGCCGGGCTGGCTGACATACGCCTCAGCCTTCTTCCCGATCCGGTGGGTTATCGTTACAGCGCGCGCGGACTCACTACGCTGGGGCCGTTTAACGGCACGGGCATAATCGAGCTGCCGCCCATCGGTAGTAGCGCGCAGAGCGCAATCCGAGTCGACAACTTAGGTATCAGCGGGTCAGACGGGCGCGGGCGTCTGTTGATCGTTACCGGCGGGCTTGTGGGCAGGTTGCTGTTCACAGGCCCCGTGCATGGCGCGGTTGATCTGTCAGTGCTGAACGGGGTGCAAAGGGCAGGGGCATCGCTCCGTATCGACAATGCGCATTTCGATGGCGCTCCGGCGGTCGACATAGTTCGTGCCCGCCTAAGTGTGGAGCTGAGCCTTGATCCCGGCGGTGCAAACCTGACAGCAGCCTTAAGCGGGAGCGCAGCACAGGTTGGCGGATTTCGCATTAACCGCTTCGCGGGCGATGCACGGATGATTGACGGCGTAGGCAAGGTGCGCGCCAGTATCGCAGGACAGCGCGGACGACAGTTTAGTGTGCAACTGGATGCCGATGTTGCGGCGAACGAGGTCGGCGTGGCACTGAGCGGCGCGCTGGACGGGCAGCGGATTTCCCTTGATCGGCGTGCGCGGTTTCATAGAGTAGCAGGTGGCTGGGCCTTGGACCCCGTCGCCCTTCGTTATGGCGGAGGCTCAGCGCTCATAAAATCCGCGCATTTTGGCGATGAGACACGGCTCGATCTGGGGCTACAACGCATGCCGCTTTCCCTGCTGGACTTGAGCAACAGTGATATGGGCCTTGCCGGGTTGGCAAGTGGTAGCCTGACCTATGCGCAACCACGTGGCGGCGTGCAGACGGGAAGCGCACGCCTAATGGTGCGGAGCCTGAGCCGTTCAGGGCTTACACGCACCTCGCTGCCAGTCGATCTCGGACTCAATGCCGATCTGGGCGCTAGCCGTTTGGCGATGCGTGCGGTGATACGGCATAAGGGTGCGTTGATCGGTCGGGCACAAGCGCTGATGGCGCCGCTTGGACGAGGCAGCCTCATTGAGCGGCTGCGGGCTGCGCCCATGAAGGCGCAGCTACGCTATGTCGGTCCGGCAGAAGCTATATGGCGGATGACCCGGATCGAGATTATTGATATCACCGGGCAATCCGCGCTGCGCGCGGACATTGGCGGAACTGGTGCCAATCCGATTATCAATGGCGCGCTTATGGCGCGGGACGCGACACTCGAAAGCCCCGTGACTGGCATGCGTCTTTCACGGCTGCGCGCGCGGGGGCAGTTCGACGGCTCGAAGCTGGTCTTTTCGGATTTGGGAGGCACCGTACGTAACGGTGGTCAGGTAAGCGGCCAAGGCAGTATCGACTTCTCTCTGGGCAAGGGGGTTGGCATGGACATGGCGTTCACGGCTGATAATGCCGAATTGCTGGACCGCGACGATATAGGTGCGACCGTGAGCGGGCCTATCACCATCCAGTCAGACGGCGTGGGGGGCACCATCGGCGGCAAACTTGATCTCATTCGCAGCCGCTTTACGCTAGGCCGGGCTGCGGCGATAGCGCAGATACCCGAACTCCAGATTATTGAGCGTAATGGCCGCCAGGGTGATTTTGCACCGGTCGACCGGGGCATGGCATGGAAGCTCAACATAGATGCCAATGCGCGCAACCGCCTGATGGTCAGCGGCATGGGCCTATCGAGCGAATGGCGCATGGATCTCGCCATAGGCGGCACTGTCACCAATCCGGCGCTGGTTGGCCGGGCAGATATGGTGCGCGGCACATATGATTTTGCCGGACGCCGGTTTGACCTTACCTCGGGCACCCTGCGCTTTGATGGGAGTGTGCCCGCCAATCCGGAACTCGATATCACCGCCGAAGCGGTGCTTAGCGGCCTTTCCGCCACCATTCATATCACCGGGTCTAGCCTGGCGCCGATCATCTCTTTTACCAGCGTGCCCGCCATGCCGCAGGACGAGGTGCTGTCGCGGTTGCTTTTTGGCTCCGGCATTACCCAGCTTTCTGCGCCTGAGGCATTGCAGCTTGCCTCTGCGGTATCATCTCTGCGCGGAGGAGGAGGAGGACTTGATCCCATCAACGCGGTGCGCAAGGCCGCCGGACTGGACCGGCTGCGCATTCTGCCTGCTGATCAAACCAGTGGGCAGGGCACGGCGATCGGGGCGGGCAAATATATTACGCGCAAGATTTATGTGGAACTTATCAGCGACGGGCAGGGGTATTCCGCGACCAGACTGGAATACCAAGTCACACGCTGGCTTTCGCTGCTTTCCAGCATTTCAACACTAGGTCGTCAGAGCGTTACAGCGCGTGTTTCAAAGGATTATTAGAAATTTAACCATCCATCGGCATATTTACAGAGATACAAAAACATAAAAAATTCATCGTGATGCGTTAGAGAGGATGCACATGACCATCAAAGCTCTAGTCTCGTATGCCACGCTGATGTTCCTTGCTTTGATGGTAGCGGCTATCAGCCTGGGAGGTATGCGGATTAATCAGATTCGTATGGGTGGGCCGATCCAAACCAATACGCAGCACGCGTCCGACCTCATCGCTGATATCCTGCCCCCGCCGGCCTATGTGATTGAGGCTTATCTGGAGGCATCACTACTCGCGCGCGATCCATCGAGCTATTCGCTGCGATCACAGCGCCTGCAAAAGCTGCGTTCGGACTATGACGCACGCCATGCCTATTGGCGCGACACGCATTTCGACGCCGCTTTGCAAAGGCGAATTACCGAGGATACACATGCGCCCGCTATGAAATTCTGGTCTGTACTGGACACAGAGTTGTTACCGGCTGCTAAGGCTGGTGACCTGGTCAGGATCGATCTCGCCTTTGCAGACCTTACCGCCGCCTATGAAATGCACCGAGGCAAGGTGGATGAAACCGTACAACTGGCTCTAGATTATCAACTTAAACTCAAAAACGACGCAGCCAACCAGCTGGCTACAACTCTCACATTGTTGTTCATTCTTGCCGGTTCGCTCATTGGCTTATTCCTGTTGTTCTCAGGGTTTATCCATAGCCGGGTGATCCGTCCGGTACGTCGGCTGGCTCAGCAGATGAGCGCCATGGCGCAAGGCCAAATAATCGAAAACGGCAGAGATGCGATGCGGAAAGACGAGATTGGTGATGCTAGCCGTGCACTCGGCGATATTGTAAGCTATGTTTCTGAGAAAGCTGCGCAGGAAAGCCGCCAGCAAATCGAAATCCAGACCATGATTGTGGATGCGCTGGGCATCGGGCTGGAGACAATGCGCAACGGTGTGCTTCACCATCGGATAACGGCGTCATTTCCAGAGGAATATGCGAGCCTTAAGGAAAACTATAATATGGCCGCAACGTCCATGCAGAGTGCCATAGAGGAAGTCAGCCAGTCCGTGCAGATGCTGAACTGCAGCGCGTCGGAGATCGAGTCCGCTACGCAGGATTTGTCTCAACGCACGGAACATCAGGCCGCGAATCTTGAAGAAACCGCGGCGGCGATGCAACAACTTACCGGGCGTGTGGCAGAGGCTGCTTCCGCCTCGAAGGACGCCCACGGGACTGTGCTCGATGTCCGCCAGCGTGCAGACGAGAATGGCGAGACGGTGAGGCGCGCGATCTTGGCAATGGGCCAGATTGAAGAAAGTGCCCAGGGAATCGCGCAAATCATTAATGTGATCGACGGCATCGCTTTCCAGACCAACCTGCTGGCTCTGAACGCCGGGGTGGAAGCAGCGCGGGCCGGAGACGCCGGTAAGGGCTTCGCTGTGGTCGCGAACGAAGTGCGGGCATTGGCACAACGCTGCACCGACGCCGCACGGGACATCAAAGCGCTCATCCAGAAGAGCAATGCGCATATCGAAGGCGGCGTCGGTCTGGTGCGCGAGTCTGGCGATGCGCTGCAACAGATCATGGACCGGGTGAGCAATATTTCGGGCCTGATTGAAATGATCGCTGAGTCCGCCACCGATCAGTCTGAGGGTGTGCAGCAGATTAGTGTCACAATCGGCAGTATCGACCGGATGACGCAGCAAAATGCGGCGATGGGTGAAGAGTGCAACGCGGCAGCGCGGATACTCAAAAACGAAGCGGACAGGTTGTGTTCGATGGTTGAGCGTTTTGATGTCGGAGCGACGAAGCTACCCGATGTGACCCGCAGACCGCAAACTCGCGCGGCGGCCTGAGCAAGCCCTATAGACTGATTTCTTTCCTGTAACCGCTATCGCCTGCTTTAAGAAAAAGGCCCGGCAGTTTCATGCCAGGCCTTGCCCTTTTTTGTGCTTCTACAGGTGTATTATGAGCTGTAATACATATCGAACTCTACCGGGCTGGGGGTCATTTCCCAGACGGCTACATCTTCGCGCTTGAGGTCAATATAAGCCTCGATCTGATCCTTGGTGAACACGTCTCCCTTCAAGAGGAAGTCCATGCCCGCTTCCAGGCTGTCCAGCGCTTCGCGGAGTGAAGCGCAGACCGTCGGAACCAGCGACAGTTCTTCCGGCGGAAGATCATAGAGGTTCTTGTCCATAGGATCGCCCGGATGGATCTTGTTCTGAATGCCGTCAAGACCAGCCATCAGAAGCGCCGCATAGCAGAGATAGGGATTGGCGAGCGCATCGGGGAAGCGGAATTCCACGCGCTTGGCCTTGGAGCCACTGCCATAGGGGATGCGGCAGGAGGCGGAGCGGTTTCGGCTCGAATAGGCGAGCAATACCGGCGCCTCATAGCCCGGCACCAAGCGCTTGTAGCTGTTGGTGGTGGGGTTGGTGAAGGCATTCAGCGCCTTGGCGTGTTTGATGACGCCGCCGATGAAGTAGAGGCACATGTCGGACAGTCCAGCATAGCCGTCACCAGCGAACAGCGGAGTCTTGCCATTCCAGATCGACATATGGGTGTGCATGCCGGAACCATTGTCGAGCTTGATCGGCTTGGGCATGAAGGTCGCGGTCTTGCCATAAGCCTGCGCCACTTGATGCACGACATATTTGTATATCTGCATACGGTCGGCCGTCGTCACCAGCGTGCCGAAGGTCATCCCAAGTTCATGCTGTGCAGCCGCGACTTCATGGTGATGCTTGTCGCATGGCAGGCCCATTTCGAGCATGGTTGAAACCATCTCTCCACGAATGTCCATGCAGCTATCGACCGGAGCGACAGGGAAATAACCACCCTTGGCGCGCGGACGGTGGCCGAGGTTGCCGCCCTCATATTCGCGACCAGTGTTGGTGGGCAGCTCGATATCGTCAATCTTGAAGAAGCTGCCGTCATAGCCGGTTGAGAAGCGCACGTCGTCGAACATGAAGAACTCGGCTTCAGGGCCGACATAGATGGTGTCGCCGATGCCGGTGGTCTTGAGGAAGGCCTCGGCGCGCTTTGCGGTGGAGCGGGGATCGCGCGTATAGAGTTCGCCTGTCGAAGGCTCGACGATATCGCAGAACAGGATCATCATCGGTGTCGCGCTGAATGGATCGATATAGACCGCGTCGAGGTCCGCCTTGAGGATCATGTCGGACTCGTTGATGGCCTTCCAGCCCTCAATCGAGCTGCCATCGAACATCAGGCCGTCAGCGAGTTCATCCTCGCCCATCACGCCGGCGCACATAGTGAGGTGCTGCCACTTGCCCTTGGGATCGGTGAAGCGCAGATCGACCCATTCGATCTCTTTTTCCTCGATCATCTTGAGGATATCTTTGGGCGAATTCGCCATTTCTGCTTACCCTTTCTTCAGTTTCGGCCGGAACCCTTCCCCGGCCGCTATATACACATTATTTCTGCTGCCAGCTGGCGCCCTCCGCCCTAGCCAGGCAGTCGTCAGATCGCGTCGTTATCCCGCTCTCCAGTGCGGATGCGCAGTGCGGATTCGATCGCCGAAACGAAAATCTTGCCATCGCCGATACGGCCCGTCTGCGCGGCGGCGGCAATCGCCTCAACTACACGCTCTGCAAGCTCGTCCTCGACCACTACCTCCAGTTTAACCTTGGGCAGAAAATCGACGACATATTCAGCGCCACGATAGAGTTCAGTATGCCCTTTCTGGCGGCCGAAACCTTTGGCTTCGGTCACAGTGATGCCAGATACGCCAACCTCGTGCAGCGCTTCCTTGACCTCATCGAGCTTGAAGGGCTTGATGATCGCCTCTACCTTCTTCATCGAATATCCACCCCTTTTCCCTTGCGGGATCTGACACTGCCGCAATTTTCCGCTCGTCGTGTCCAGCGCGATAGCGCAGCACAGGAATTATCGGAACGCGACTCGCAGTGGACTTTCAGCCATGCAGCAAGAAATGTCTATAATGCTCGCGTTTCGTGCAATCGAAGAAAAATATGCCTATTTTTTGGGCAAGTCGCGGCAGCTTAGCTGCCGCGGATTTCCGTGAGCTTACGCTCCCAACCCAAGGCATGAGTGATGATGGTATCGAGATCCGCGAAACGAGGCTGCCATGGAAAGGATGCCATGATCCCCCGATTGTCAGACACCAGCGAGGCGGGATCGCCCGCACGGCGGCCTTCAATATGCCTCTCGATTTTGAGGTTCGTCACGCGGTCTACCGCGTCCAGCACCTCCAGCACGGAGAACCCCTTACCATAGCCGCAATTGAGGAGATGATTGCGCTCCGGCTCCGCTATGAGAGCTTCAAGGGCTAGCACATGCGCGGCAGCAAGGTCAGACACATGGATATAATCTCGCACGCCGGTGCCATCCGGCGTGTCAAAATCGGTGCCGAATACGCCGACATGGCTGCGTTTGCCGAGCGCTGCCTCAACTGCAACCTTGATGAGATGGGTCGCGCCGGCAGTCGACTGGCCAGAGCGCGCCTGAGCGTCGGCACCTGCCACATTGAAATAGCGCAACGCGCAATAGTTGAGCGGATGCGCTGCTGAGACATCCGCAAGCATATGTTCGGTCATCAGCTTGGACATGCCATAGGGGTTGATCGGCTTTTGCGGGCAGCTTTCCGAAATCGGGCTGACCTCAGGCATGCCATATGTGGCCGCCGTGGAAGAAAAGATGAAATGTGGCACCGCACACCGCACAGCGCTTTCGAGCAGAGCGCGGCTGTTGACTGTATTGTTATGATAATATTTGAGCGGATTCTCAACAGATTCCGGTACGATGATCGAACCGGCAAAATGCATGATTGCTCTCACGTCATGCGCCCGCATTGCCGCTTCAACGGCCTGTTGATCGCCTATGTCTGCCTCTATAAGGGGCACTCTATCGGGAATCGCGAAGCGAAAGCCTGTCGATAGGTTATCCACCACCACCACAGGCCAGCCCGCATCGGCAAGAGCCAGCACGGCATGGCTACCGATATATCCGGCGCCGCCGGTGACGAGGACAGTGGGCTTGTTCGGCATGGTCTAACTCCTGTGAATCCCCCCAAATCCGCTTAGCGGCAATGGATGGGGAGAGGCAATGGAGCAGAAAGGCGAAAAGGCGGTTAAGCTGCCGCTTTTTTCGCTGTATCGTAAAAGCGTTCGTCCGAAGTGGCCATAGAGCGTAGCTGTGCAGTAGGGGCAAAGCGCTCCCCCTGTGTTTGCGTCAGGCGGTTCAGCACCTCCACTACATTCGAGATACCCAGCGTGTCCATATGACTGAACGGCCCGCCGGTCCATGGCGCGAAGCCCCAGCCAAAGATCGCGCCGATATCACCATCCTCGGGCGCGGTGAGCACGCCTTCCTCATAACAGCGGGCGCATTCGATCAACTGGCGATAGAGCAGGCGTTCGCGCACTTCTGCCGCCGTCGGCTGCTGCGCCGCGCGCGGAAAATGCTCGGCGAGGCCGGGCCAAAGATGTTTTGCGCTGCCGTCATCGGGATAATCATAATAGCCCTTAGCATTCTTGCGTCCCAAACGGCCGAGGGCGATGACCATCTTTTCGATCACATCATCCGCTTTGCTGGGCTTATAGGTTGCGCCCAGCGCCTTGCGCGTAGCAGACATGATCTTCTGCGCCAGCTCGATTGAAACCTCGTCTCCCACCGCGAGGGGACCAACCGGCATACCCAGCTGCCGGCCCACATTCTCGATTAACGCCGGGTTCACGCCTTCGGCTACCATTTGCGTTCCTTCGCTCACATAAGTGGAGAAGCAACGCGAGGTATAAAAGCCGCGACTGTCATTGACGACGATTGGCGTTTTCTTGATCTGGCGAACATAATCCAGCGCCTTGGCAACAGCTTGCGGGCCAGTTTTCTCACCCAGTATGATCTCGACTAAGGGCATTTTTTCTACGGGAGAGAAGAAATGGATACCGATGAAATTCTCGGGTTTGCTCCATGCCTGCGCGAGGCCGGTGATCGGCAGGGTGGAAGTGTTGGAACCGAAGATGGTAACCGCGCCGAGCACCGCCTCAACCCGTTTGGTGATTTCGGCCTTGATGGCGGGGTCCTCGAATACGGCTTCGATTACGAAATCGCAGCCCGCAAGAGCTGCCGCATCGGTCACGGGTGTAACACGCGCCAGCACTTCGGCCATCTTGTCGGCGGTCATCTTGCCGCGCGAAACGCGCTTTTGCAGCTCCGTCTCAACATGGCTTTTGCCCTTTTCCGCAGCCGCGATGTCGCGGTCGAGCAGCAGCACCTCGATGCCGGAAAGGGCGGATACGGTCGCGATGCCTGCACCCATCATGCCTGCGCCAAGCATGGCGAGCTTTTTTGTGGGGGAAGGAGGAACGTCAGCGGGCCGGCGCGCCCCGCGCTCCGCCGCCTGCTTGTTGACGAACAACGTGCGCACCATGTTGCGGGCCTGCGGCTGGGCAATGACACGGGCGAAATATTTGCTTTCGATCCGCAAAGCGCGGTCCATTGGCAGCTGAAGCCCTTCATAAATTGCGGAGAGGAGAGCGACTGGCGCGTTCATATTGCGTTGCGCCTCTTTCTGCATCATTGGCACTGCGCCCACAAATGTCTGAGCAAAATTGGGGTTCATAGAACCCGCTCCGCCCGGCACCTTGTAGCCTTTTACGTCCCATGGCTGGGCGGAGGCGCCGGGGTTTGCCTTTACCCATGCCTTTGCGGCGTTTAATGCCGTTCCCGCCGACACCAGCTCGTCAATCAGCTTCAGTGCTGCGCCCTCAGCAGGTGCGAACAGCTTGCCTTGAAGCAGATACATCAGCGCGGTCTGCACTCCGGTAATGCGCGGGAAACGCTGGCTGCCCCCGCCGCCGGGAAATAGGCCGACAAGGATTTCGGGCAGACCAAGCTGGATTTTGGGGTTGTCTCCGACGATGCGGCGGTGACAGGCCAAGGCCAGCTCGAATCCGCCGCCCACACATGTGCCCTCGATTGCACAGGCGACCGGTTTGTCGCATGTTTCGAGGCGACGCAACACCCGGTTCAGTTCGAAAACACGGGTAAAAAGCGTTGCCATATCGAGCGTCTCGCCCGGCGGTGGCAGAAGCATTTCCTCCATTGCCTTCAGATCCATACCGGCCATAAAGCCGCTGTCCTTAGCCGAGGCGATTACCGCACCCTTGATGGCTTCCTCTGTGGACAGGCGGTCCACTGCGCTATCCAGATCGGCAAGGAACTGTGCACCGATCACGTTCATGCTCTGGCCGGGGCAATCGATGAGAAGAGTGGCGATGCCGTCGGCGTCCACATCAATACGGATGGTCTGGGTCATATCTTGGTCCTTCCGCTCTCTCAAACGCGTTCGATGATCGTGCCAGTGCCCATCCCTGCGCCCACGCACAGGTTTATGAGAGCAGTGCCTTTGCCGGATCGTTCCAGCTCGTCGAGCGCGATGCCAAGCACCATCGCACCGGTGGCGCCCAGTGGATGCCCCATCGCGATCGCGCCACCATTGACATTGATTTGCGCGTGATCGAGGTCGAGCGCCTGCATATAGCGGAGCACCACGCTGGCGAATGCTTCGTTCAGCTCCCACAGGTCGATGTCGGACTTGCTCATGCCTGCCCTGTCGAGCAGCTTATGCGCGATACTTTCCGGCCCAGTGAGCATGATCATCGGTTCGGAACCGATGGAAGCGGCCGCGCGAATACGGGCGCGTGGTTTCAGGCCGTATTTCTCACCCATCGCCTTGCTGCCGATCAGCACGGCGGCGGCTCCATCGACAATGCCGGAACTATTGCCCGCATGATGCACATGGTCGATCTTCTCGACTTCGGGATACCGCATGTAGGCCACAGTGTCGAAGCCGGGCATCTGCTCGCCCATCGCCTGAAAGCTGGGCTTTAGCGCTGCGAGAGACTGCATGTCCGCCTCTGGACGCATATGCTCGTCATAATCGAGGATGATTTCGCCGATGACATCACGGATCGGCAGGATGGACTTAACGAAGCGGCCTTCGTCCCATGCCTTTTTTGCACGGCGTTGACTCTCGATCGCATAGGCATCCACATCCGTGCGCGAAAACCCGAATTTGGTGGCGATCAAATCAGCGCCAATGCCCTGCGGCGCAAAATAGGTCTTGTAGGCGACAGCGGGGTCAGTCGCCCAAGCTCCGCCGTCCGAGGCCATCGGGATACGGCTCATGCTTTCTATACCGCCGCCGATTGCGAAATTAGCCTCGCCTGACGCCACTTTCGCCGCCGCCATGTTGACCGCCTCCAGTCCTGATGCGCAGAAGCGATTGACCTGAACCCCCGGTACGCTTTCGGCATAGTCGGCGTTGAGCACAGCGACGCGGGCGATATCCGCACCCTGTTCTCCGACCGGGGTTACGCAGCCCAGTATCACGTCATCCACATCGGCCGTGTTTATGCCTGTGCGGGCTGGGATCGCCCTCAAGACCTGGCTGGCAAGCTCAATGGGGGGTATTTCATGAAGCGCGCCGTCCGCCTTGCCCTTTCCTCGCGGGCTGCGCACCGCATCATAGATGTAGGCTTCCATCGGTTTCTCTCCTGCCAGGTGGTGGCTGATGCTCATTGGCCTCTAATGTGCGCCAATTTTGGCCAAGTGCAAGTGCTGCAAAACGGGTAAAATCCGTTCATCCGCATAATGGTCCTGCTGTTGTGCCATGCCGTAGCGTCCATCTTCACCCACATATGCCCTCTTTTTCTGTATTATGATCGGAACACATGCAGACATTGTAGTTCCTACCCGGCCGTTATGCCTAATTTATGGCTGGCATTTTGCGAATCGCGCTTCATATGGGTGCGGCAGAGCAGCGCTAAGGAGAGGGCATGACCGGTGCAGACTATCAGCAAAACGAGCTAGGGCGCGGTAAGATAGCGGTGCCCGCCGAGATTGAGGACGCCGTCCGCACTCTGATCCGCTGGGCAGGAGATAATCCGGACCGGGAAGGCCTGCTCGATACACCCGCTCGGGTCGCGCGCGCATGGAAGGAATATTGCGAAGGATATACGCAAGAGCCGGCCTATCACCTCTCACGCATCTTTCATGAGGTCGGTGGATATGACGAAATAGTGCTGCTGAAGGGTATTCCGTTCCAGTCTCACTGCGAGCATCACATGGCGCCCATAACCGGCGTTGCGCATATAGGCTATCTACCGGGCGATTATGTCGTGGGCATATCGAAGCTCGCGCGTGTGCTGCATGGTTTTGCGCGCCGACTACAGGTGCAGGAACGGCTTACGGCGGAAGTGGCTGACTGTATATGGGACAATCTCCACCCGCGCGGCGTGGCGGTGGTGATCGAGGCAACACACGGTTGCATGACCGGGCGTGGTGTGCGCACACCCGATGTCATAATGAAAACCAGCAGGATGATGGGCGTGTTCCGCGACGACGACAAGAGCCGCAAGGAAGTGCTGCGCCTGATGGGGCTTTGAGCATGGACGCCGCACCCATAGCGCTGGTAACGGGTGGCCACAGGCGGCTGGGCGCGCATATAGCCCTGGCTCTGGGAAGGGCGGGCTACCGCCTCGCGCTGCATGGCAGCCATGACTGCGATCTTGAGCGCTGGCTGGCGGAAGGTTTGAGCGAGCGGGGCGTGGATTGGGCCGGCTTTGTCGCCGATTTTACCCAACCGGAATGCGCAGCCGCATTAATACACGAGGCGAGCGCGCATTTTGGGCGAGCGCCTGACTTGCTGGTCAACAGTGCGGCGCTTTTCGGGCAGGACCGGCTGGAGGATACGACAGCGGAATCGCTGATGCGCCACTATGCGGTGAACAGCGCTGCGCCTGTGTTATTGACGCAGGCTTTCGCGTCAGTGCCGAGTGGCGGGGAGGGGCGTTCCATCATCAATATTCTTGACCAGCGGCTTAGCCACCCGCACGGGGACCAGCTCGCCTATACCCTCTCCAAACAGGCGATGGCGGGTTTCACCCGCATTGCAGCAGGGGAGCTGGCGCCGCAAGGCATTCGTGTCAATGCGGTCGCGCCTGGGCTGACCATCGCCACGCCAGATTATGACCCAGCGCAAGTGGAGCGGCTCGGTGCCATGATGCCACTGGGGCGCCTGCCTATACCGGATGAGATTGCTGATGCCGTACTTTATCTCGCGCACGCGCGGGCTGTGACAGGCCAGGTAATCGCGGTTGATGGCGGCGCCCATATGCGCAGCTATCAGCGCGACTTCATGCACTTGTAAAAAAGCGAAACCCGCCAGATTACTCCGGCGGGCTGCTAAAATCCCAGGGGCCTGATTAGGTTCAGGCTTCCGCTTCGTTTTCGGCGGATTCCTCTGCTTCCGTTTCCTCACCAGCGATAACGCCCGGCTCGGCATTAGGGTCATAGTCCTCGGTGAAGCCCGCCTCGTCCTTTTCGAACATGGAGGCCATTACATCTACGCCTTCCTTCTGGAGGTCGGCTTCTTCCGGCGAACGGGCGACGTTAACGGTGATTGTAACCGCCACTTCGGGGTGAAGCGCAACTTTGACCTCGAAAACGCCCAAAGTCTTGATCGGGCGTTCCAGCACGATCATCGCCTTGGTGACGATCTTGTGATCATCGGCCTGGAGCGCGTCGACGATATCACGCACCGCGACCGAGCCATAGAGATGGCCAGCGTTCGATGCCTGACGGATCAGCACAATCTGATGACCATCGACCGATCCGGCTTCGGCCTGAGCAGTGGCGCGACGTGCGGCGTTGTCCGCCTCGATACGCGCGCGGCTTGCTTCGAAAACCTTGCGGTTCGATGCGTTGGAACGCAGCGCCTTCTTGTTGGGCAGCAGATAGTTGCGGGCGTAGCCGTCCTTGACGGTGACGACATCGCCGATGGCGCCCAGCTTCTCGATCCGCTCGAGCAGAATGATTTCCATGTCTTAGCTCCTCACTTCACGATGTAGGGCAGCAGGCCCAGATGGCGGGCGCGCTTGATAGCCTGAGCCAGCTCGCGCTGTTTCTTGGCGGATACCGCGGTGATGCGGCTGGGGACGATCTTGCCGCGCTCGGATACGAAACCCTGAAGCAGACGGACGTCCTTGTAATCGATTTTCGGCGCATCCTTGGCGGCGAAGGGGCAGCTTTTGCGGCGGCGGAAAAATGGGCGTGCCATGGTCTATACCTCCTTATTCGCCGTCAAAATCAGTGCGCTCGCGGCGTGGGCCGCGCTCGCCACGCTCAGGGCGATCGCCCCGCTCGCCATCACGACCGCCACGGCGATCCCGGTCGCGCTCGCGTTCACCCTTGCGCATCATGACAGACGGGCCGGCTTCCAGCTCGTCAACACGGACGGTCATGTAGCGGATGACATCTTCGTTGATCTGGGTCTGACGCTCCAGTTCGGCGACGACCCCGGCGGGCGCCTCGATATTGAGCATCACATAATGCGCCTTGCGGTTCTTGGCGATCTTGTAGGCGAGAGAGCGCAGGCCCCAGGTTTCGACCTTGGTCACCTTGCCCTGATTCGCTTCGATGATGGAAGTGGCGTTTTCCGCCAGCGCATCAACCTGGGCCTGAGCCAGATCCTGACGCGCAAGAAAAACATGCTCATATAGCGGCATGACAGCTTGCTTTCTTCGTTGGCCGATTGCTGACGGGCGCACCATGCGCACCGCCCCTCCGGCTGTCGTCTCAACAGTCTTTCGCGCGGCCTTCCGGCTTTGCGAAGGCGGGCCTATGGCGGAAATGCGTGTGAATAGCAAGGGCGAAAGAACGCCCCGCATCTGCGGGCTTCCCACGCGCCGCCAAATCGTTATGGGAGCGTGCAGCACACATCATACAGGAGACGCGGATGCGCGCATTCATCTTTCCGGGGCAGGGCAGTCAGCATGTCGGCATGGGCAAGGCCTTGGCCGAGGCCAGTGTGGTCGCCCGCGAGGTGTTTCAGGAGGTGGACGAGGCGCTAGGCCAGCATCTGTTCCGCATCATGTGTGACGGGCCGGAGAGCGACCTGACGTTGACCGAAAACGCTCAGCCCGCGATCATGGCGAACGCTATCGCCACGCTGCGGGTGCTGGAAAAAGAGGGTGGGTTGAAGCTCGTCGAGAAGGGCGACTATGTCGCTGGGCACAGCCTTGGCGAATATAGCGCGCTGTGTGCGGCAGGCGCCTTTGATCTCCCTACGACGGCGCGGCTGCTGAAGCTGCGCGGGCGGGCGATGCAGGCTGCCGTGCCGGTGGGCGAGGGCGCTATGGCGGCGCTGCTCGGTGCGGACATCGACAAGGCGCAGGCGCTGGCCGATGCGGCGGCGGATGGTGAAGTTTGCACTGTCGCTAACGACAATGACCCGACACAGGTTGTTATCTCCGGCCATCGTGGCGCGGTGGAGCGCGCAGTGGCGTTGGTGAAGGAGCATGGCATCAAGCGCGGCGTGCTGCTGCCCGTCTCTGCGCCGTTCCATTGCCCGCTGATGCAGTCTGCGGCAGACGCGATGGCCGAGGCGCTGGGCCAGGCAAGCATCAACGCACCGTTGCTGCCGGTTTATGCCAATGTGCTGGCCGCGCCAATCGCTGCGCCGGACGACATCCGCGCGCGCCTTGTCGAGCAGGTGACCGGCCGCGTGCGCTGGCGCGAAAGCGTGGCGGCGATGTGGGGCGCGGGCGTCACGGATTTCGTTGAGGTGGGCGGCAAGGTGCTCGGGCCGATGGTCAAGCGCATCGCGCCGGATGCGAATGTCACCAGCGTTGTCACGATGGATGACATCGAGGCGCT
>JAGNYO010000072.1 GCA_017984895.1 Sphingobium sp.
CCAACGCCTCCAGCCCCGGCGCCAGGCCGCCACCGCCGCCGAAATTGCTGTAAAGCGCCTGCGCAAGCATTGCCCTGCCCCAGCCATTGATGCCGACCCAGTTGCCATGCAGTGCTATCTCAACGCCGCGTTCAGCCCGGAAATCGGGATTGGCGCGCCAGCCGACATCCCCCAGCAGGCAGGCGGCTTGGCGAATGCGGGAAAAATCGGGCGCATCCTCGGTGAACAGCGGTGCGATCCATCGGTCGATGAGCGCTCCGTGGCCGGGAAAGCGTCCCTGCGCCTCGCCCTCCGCCTCCGCCGCGACCAGCAGCGGATCGAGCGCACGCTCCTCCGCGCTGAGCCGCTCGTAGAGCAGCCCCTCACGCAGGCCATGAGCGGATACGATCATTGCACCGCTGCCCAGTTGGCGCACCAGCAGCCGCAGCAAGGCCGCCGCCGGCGCCAGCGCCGCTATGCGCGAGCCGGAAATCGCTGGAATCTTCTTCACCCGTGCCTTGCCAATGGTGGCAGTGACACGGGCAAGGGTCGCCGCCCGATCGGCGGCCATTTCATACTGATGGATGACCGGCAGAGGAAACTGGACGTGTTGCATGTCGAGGTGCGCCAGCGCGCGCCATGATCCGCCGACGAGATACAGCGGCAGCCCGCGCTCCACGCCAGCCCATCCTGCCTGTTTCAAGGCCTGCGCGATATATGCGGACAACGCCGTCTTGCCGCGCGCCCGGATAGCGGAAAGGCGCAGCACGCCGAGCGGCAGCGACACGACCTCATGCACCTCACCGTCTTTCACGCGGGCCAGTTCCAGGCTTCCTCCGCCCAGATCGGCGACGATGCCATCCGCCCCGGCGATCGCGGAAATAACACCATAGCCGGCGGCGCGGCCTTCCTCCTCGCCCGAGAGAATCTCGACCGTCAGCCCCGAGCGCGAGCGCGCCTGCGCCACAAACTTCCCGCCGTTCGTAGCCTCACGCACCGCCGCAGTCGCAATGCAGCGCACTTCCGCAACATCCATCTCACGCGCAAGCAGCGCGAAACGGCCAATCGCCTCCAGTCCGCGTTTCATCGCTTTAGGCTCGATCAGGCCTGTCTCGCTCAGCGCCGCGCCAAGACCCGCCGATACCTTTTCGTTGAACAGCAGAAACGGCGCACGCGCCGGGCCATCATAAATGACGAGCCGCACACTGTTTGAGCCGATATCGATGATCGCCCGGCGGCGAGGCGGTTTGCCCGCCGTGGCTCCCGACGCGCGAGCGAATTTCTCAAGAAGTGTCATAGGACTATACGCGATACCGCAGGCTGAGCTTGGGCGCTGATCCCCCATGCTCTTGAGCGGCCCCGCGCCCGGACAGCGACGGATTGGTCATGAAATAGCGGTGCAGGTTAAATGGCTTTTCGCCCGCCTCCAGCCGCGTATAGCGCCCGTCCTTGCCCAGTTCCCAGCTTTGTTCGGTATCAATGAGGTTGGCGACCATTACCTGATCGAGCACCTGATCGTGCACGGTAGGATTCAATATCGGCAGCATATACTCCACCCGCCGGTCGAAATTGCGCGGCATCCAGTCCGCCGAACTGATAAACACCTTTGCCCCATTATGCGGCAACTGCCGGCCATTGCCGAACACAGCGATACGGCTGTGCTCCAGAAAACGGCCAATAACCGACTTGACGCGGATATTCTCGGACATGCCCGCAACGCCTGGCCGCAGGCAGCATATGCCACGCACCACAAGGTCTATCTCCACGCCCGCATTACTTGCATGATACAGTTTTTCAATGATCGCCGGGTCAACCAGGCTGTTCATTTTGGCCCAGATACCCGCCGGACGGCCCGCGCGGGCGTGGGCGATCTCGTCATCGATCAGTTGCGTGAGGCGCGGGCGCAGATCGCGCGGCGACATGGTCAGCAGTTCCAGTTCGTCCGGCTCGACATAGCCGGTAATATAGTTGAACACCGAGGCTGCATCACGCCCGATACGCGGATCGGCGGTGAAGAAACTCAAGTCCGTGTAGATGCGCGCGGTGATCGGGTGATAATTGCCGGTGCCGAAGTGGCAATAGGTGCGGAAATTATCGCCCTCGCGCCGCACGACCATCGAGATCTTGGCATGGGTTTTCCAGTCTATGAACCCGTAGACGACCTGAACCCCGGCCCGCTCCAGTGCGCTGGCCCACAGCAAATTCTGCTCCTCGTCGAAGCGCGCCTTCAACTCGACGATTGCGGTGACCGATTTGCCCGCCTCTGCCGCGTCGATGAGCGCGCGGATGACGGCAGACTGCTTGCCCGCGCGATAGAGCGTCTGCTTGATCGCCACCACGTCCGGGTCCGCGGCGGCCTGCTTGAGGAAGGCAACGACCACGTCGAAGCTCTCATAGGGGTGGTGAACGACGATATCCTTGGCGCGGATCGCGGCAAAGCAATCTCCGCCATATTCGCGGATCCGTTCCGGGAAGCGCGGGGCGAATGGCTCGAACTTGAGGTCTGGCCGGTCCTCCTCCACTACGGCGGAAAGATCGCCAATGCCGATAAAGCCGTCAATATCGGCGATCAGCGCGTCCTGCCCCTGCATCAGGTTTTGCAGCATCTCCTCAACCGAGTCGGGAATGCGCGCCTCGATTTCCAGCCTAATGACCCGCCCGCGCCGCCGCCGCTTGATCGCGCTGCGGAAATAGCGGACCAGGTCCTCTGCTTCTTCCTCGATTTCAATGTCACTATCGCGGACGATACGGAAAATGCCGCTTTCGCGCACCTCATAGCCGGGGAACAGCTTGTGGCTGAACCGCCGCACCGCGCTTTCCAACGCCATATAGCGCGCCGGGTGGCCGGGAATGCGAAAGAAACGCGGCAGCGAGGACGGAATCATCACCAGCTCGCGCACCGTCTCTCCATCGGACTTGCGAAGCAGATCGAACAGCACCGACAGGCCGAGATTGGGGATGAACGGGAAGGGATGCGCCGGGTCCAGCGCCTGCGGGGTGAGGATCGGGAAAATCTGCGTGAGGAAATGCTCCTCAAGCCATAGTTCGATGTCGGCGCTCAATGGCTGAGTATCGATCACCTCGATGCCGCTGGCCGCCAGCTCTCCGCGCAGACGATGCCAGACACGCTGCTGCTCACGCATCAGATGGTCCGCTTCCACGCTGATCGCCGCCAGTTGTTGCGCGGGCGTCAGCCCATCGGCGGAGCGCAGATCAACATTGTCGAGCTGCTGGCCTTTGAGGCCCGCCACACGGACCATGAAAAACTCGTCCAGATTGGTTCCGCTGATCGACAGAAAACGCAACTGTTCCAGCAAGGGGTGTGCGGGGTTGGTTGCTTCCTCCAGCACGCGGCGATTGAACGCCAGCCAGGACAGCTCCCGGTTGAAATAGCGCTCGCCGCTACCCGAAAGGGCTATGACCGGATCGGCCTCAGACATACTCACTTATATTCCTGTCCCGTTTCATCACCTTCTATAGAAAAAATATGACTATTGTGCAGCGCCTCTTTTGCGCTGGCGATGGAAATCTTGCGTCCCGATGAAAGCGAAGTCCGATTGAGCGTATCGAGCGTGCTGGCAAGGGCAGCATAACTGCGCTCCATATGCCTTGAGAGCCACTCGGGCACATCGGGCGCATAGGCGGACCCGGCGCGGGCCAGGCCTGTCTCCAGCAGCGCGCGCAACAGCGCATCGTCCGGCTCCTCGATACGCAGATGCGGCGCAGCGGCGAGGCGCGAACGCAGATCGGGCAGCATCACGCGCCAGCCCTCGGGCGGTTCGCAGGCGATGAGCAGCAAGGGCACGCCGCTGTCTCGCGCAATATTCCAGCGGTGAAACAGGGTGTCGTCGCTCTCGCTAGTCGCTTCGTCGATCACCGTTCCGCCAGAGAGAGCCGCAAAATACTGGCCTAGCGCCGATTTACCGGAGCGCGGCGGACCGGACAGCACCGAGATCGGGATCGGCCATTCGCGCCACCGCTCGATATGTGCCACCGCCAGGCGATTCGCCTCTCCCGCGATGAATTGCCCAGGGCTGCCCTGCTCCTGCCAGTCAAATGGCAGGCCGATCTGGCTCATGGAGTTGCGCCCACCCCGCGTCGGCTGATGCGCAGAGTCGTGCCGTTGGCGCTCACGCTATAGCCGCGCGCCTGCAAGCCTGCCCGCAACATCTCATAGCTGCCTTCATAGCTTACCTGCATCACCGAGACGCCGCCCAATGCCAGGCTGCTGGTGGTGGCGGAACGCACGCCAGCAATGGCGCGCAAGGCCGCTTCGCCCTGGGCAACGGAGGCGACATCAGGCGTTTCAAACTGGATGCTGTAGCTTGTCAGCCCCGCTGCGGCAGGAAGGTCTATCCCCTCGACCGGCAGATCGCTCAGATTGCCAAGATCCAGTTCCGTGGCATTGAGCGGTTCCTCGATCACCAGCGAAGGATCTGGCCGCAAACGCCCATCGAGCAGCGCCCGCGTATAGATGGCGTTCAGCTTCTCGATCGCCTGATCGAGCATTTTGGGGAGCGCCGCTTCGCTCTCCACTCGCAGGGTTACTTCGCCCAGCAAGCGGTTATCCGGGCCATAGCGCGCGGCAAATCGGCCGATTACCGGGCCACCGGGCCACTGCCGCTCTAGCCGCGCAATAGGGAATACCACATCCGCCGCGCCATATTGATCGAGAATATTGCGCCACCAGTTGCGGCCCCTGCGCTCTATCTGCCCCGCATTGAGCAGTAGCGCATCCGGGCCGGAGCCGCTGGTGCGCACATAGTCGATCGCACTGTTACCAGTGTGGTAGCGCGCCCAGGCCTTCTGCCACTCGTTGATCGACTCGAACACGGTGGAGGCGCCGCTCTGCCGCAGGATCGGAATAACGAGCAAGGGAGGCGAACGCATCGCCGCGCTGTTAACGCCCAGTATCTGCCCGGCGCGGGCGCGATCGAATAGCACACGCAAATCCGCGATATAGCGATTGGGGCCAATCTGCTCCGACTCGACCTCGATGCCTGAAACAATTTGGTCAAGCTGGCTGTCCGAGAGGCCGAGTGCCCCGCCATTGGTCTGCGCCCACAGCTTTTTCCATGCCAGCCGTTGCGCCAGCCGCCACCCGGCGGTGCGCGCGGCTTCGGCATTTGGCGCATTGACGTCCACATGGATGCCGCCCACCTCGAAATCCCCACTGCTGGCGATAGGCGGCACACCACGTTCGCCTTCCATCTGCGCCACCACATGCGCGGCCAGCAGCCCCAGCCCCACAACCAGCGGCACCATGATCAGGCGCAACCATGCTTGCAGACGGAGCGGCATCAGAAGGTGTTCGGAGACGGTCACGGCGCCCTTTTGGCGATAAATCGCGCGAAATCCAACAGGCAATTAGCCGAACGCGCAATTTCGCTTATGCTTGATAAAATCGGGAGATAAGCTAGGCGCTAAACCCTATGACCAAGCCATCCGACTCCGCCGCCACAGATCAACCGCAAAGCTACAGCTATGCACAGGCAGGCGTGAACATCGCCGCAGGCAACGCATTGGTGCGCGCGATCGCGCCGCTCGCCAAATCGACCCGCCGGCCTGGCGCAAACGCCGATCTGGGCGGCTTTGGCGGTTTTTTCGATTTGAAGGCGGCGGGCTTCAAAGACCCTTTGCTGGTTGCCGCCAATGACGGCGTGGGCACCAAGCTCAAACTCGCCATCGACAGCGGCAAGCATGACAGCGTGGGCATAGACCTTGTCGCCATGTGCGCCAACGATCTGATCGTGCAGGGCGCGGAGCCACTATTCTTCCTCGATTATTTCGCCACTGGCCGCCTTGACAATGGCATTGCCGAACGCGTCATCGCGGGGATCGCCGAAGGATGCAAACTGGCCGGATGCGCCCTGATCGGCGGCGAGACGGCGGAAATGCCGGGCATGTATGCCGATGGCGATTACGATCTTGCCGGCTTTTGCGTTGGCGCGGTTGAGCGCGGAGAAGCGCTGACCGGCAACCGGGTAAAAGTGGGCGATGTGCTGCTCGGCCTCGCCTCGTCCGGCATCCATTCCAACGGCTATTCGCTGGTGCGCCGCCTCGCGGCCGACAAGCAGTGGAAGCTCGATCGCCCAGCGGTTTTCGATCAGAATATCCTGCTGATCGACGCGTTGATGGCGCCGACGCGCATCTATGTGCAGTCATTGCTACCTGAAATCCGGGCCGGGCGTATCCGTGCGCTCGCACATATCACTGGAGGCGGCCTGCTCGAAAATATCCCGCGCGTGTTGCCTGAAGGATGCCGCGCGTTCGTCGATGCCGATGCGTGGGAACAACCTCGCCTGATGGCATTCCTGCAAGCACAGGGCAACATCGAGCCGGGCGAGATGGCCCGCACTTTCAACTGCGGCATCGGCATGGTGCTGGTGGTGGCCGAAGATCAGGCGGCGGCCGTTACCAAGGCGCTGGAGCTGGCGGGCGAGCGGGTGGAGCGCATCGGCTGCATCGAGAAAGGGCCGAAGGGCTGCACCGTCGCCGGATCGCGCGAGGCATGGTCTGCCCGCGCCGCCTGGGAAGTGCAGCATGATGGCTGAGCCGGCGGGCGGAGCGAAAGCCCGCGTCGCCGTCCTTATTTCCGGGCGCGGATCCAACATGGCGGCACTGGTCTATGCCGCCAAGGCGCAGGATTGCCCGTTCGAGATCGTGCTGGTCGCATCGAATGACCCGGAGGCCGCCGGGCTGGAGCTGGCGCGCGCGGAAGGCATCGCCACCTTCGCGCATAGCCATAAGGGACTGAAGCGTGCCGAGTTTGACGCGATCCTTGATACGCGGATACGGGCGGCTGGTGCGGAGTATGTTGCGCTGGCCGGCTATATGCGGTTGCTTTCGGCGGAGTTCGTGTCCGGCTGGGACGAGAGGATGCTCAATATACATCCCTCACTGCTGCCGAAATACAAGGGGCTGCACACGCATGAACGCGCGCTGGCGGCAGGCGACACATATGGCGGATGCTCTGTGCATATCGTGACGGCAGAGCTGGATGATGGCCCCGTGCTGGGCCAGACGCCGGTGGCGATCCTGCGCGGCGATACGCCCGATACCCTCGCCGCTCGGGTGCTGATTGCCGAGCATCAGCTCTATTCGCGCGTGCTGGCGAAATATGTCCAGCGCCAGTGAGTGCATGGGGTGTTCAAGCGCTTTTTTCGATCATCTGCCCCCTTGCGCTTGAGGCACAAGGCGGCTAACAGCGCCTCTCTTGCTGCGGGTGGCGTTGCCGCCCTGCCAGACCAAGGAAACAGCGTGGGCGTGTAGCTCAGTGGTAGAGCACTGTGTTGACATCGCAGGGGTCGCAAGTTCAATCCTTGCCACGCCCACCATTCAACTTTTTGATTTACCACTGTTTTTTCTCCCATGCGGACAGGGTGCTAGGGTTCATATTGAACCTCGCGCCTTCCCCTCGATGGCGCGGACGACGCCGCGCAGATAGTCTGGCGTGAACCGGGCATAGTGCTTTTGCGTGGTCTGATCGTCGTCATGGCCCATCATTTGCGCCAGTTCGGGCATGGAAATGCCGCTCTCTGCCGCCCAGACCGCGCCTGTGTGGCGGAGCATATACGGAGTGACATGCACAGTGCTCCTCTGGCTCGCCGCCTGAAACGCTTTTTTGATGCAGGCCACCGGCTTGCCGCCATGCTCGACGACATGATTGCAGGTGCGCGCGCCGTGCGCCTCCTGCAGCACTTTCAGCAGCTCGTCACCGATCGAGACGACCGTGCGCCGCTTGGCCGTGCGGATATGCCCCGGCGGGGTAAAATCAATCAGCCTGCGCATGAAATCCACCCGATCCCAGCTGAGTTGCAGGATCGCGCTGGGCCGCGCCACGGTGTAGATGCCCAGCATCACATACACCCGCGCATGGTGCGCCCGCACCTCTGCAAAGAACCGGCCAAACTCAGCCGGGCTGAGGTGGCGGATTTTCCGATCCGGCACGGGCGGGAACCAGAGCCTGCCCCGCCGCTCGATCTTCTTTTCGTTCAGCGCCCAATTGAGCGCGGTGGAAAGCTGGGTCAGTTCATAGCGCGCGGTGGCATCGCTCACGCGCCGGGTGAGCCGGTATTTGCGGCACATCGGCTCGTCAATCAGCGCAGGGTCGACCTGTTCCCAATAGGATTTCATCGCCTTCCACGCGTCTTTTCTGCGCTGGTGCGATGGCTTTTCGGCGATGCTTTCCAGATAGGCGGTCATGATCCGGCCCACGGTCCATGGACTATCGTCTGCGGTTTGCCAGAGGGCGCGGGCTTCCGCCTCGGCGCTCTGGCGATCTTGCGCGGCGAGCGTGCGGCGGCGGCGGGCGCGCTCTCCGTCTGCTCCGCGTTCCCACCAGACGAGGGCGAATCCTCCCCGGAACCGCTGGACTGTGAATGTGTCGTCATTGGCTGCGGACATGATTCATACCTTTCGACCTCGGCTGCGCTGAACCGCATTAGTTCACCGATCCAAAACGCGCGCAACCGATTCTGTTTGACGAGCTTGTAGATCATGCTCTTGCTGCAATCCCAGCGCTCGGCGAGCTGCTGGGCAGAGAGCGGGCGGTCGTCGTGGATGGAGCGCGGGGGTGATGTCACCTTGGCACTCCTGTGGATTGGAGGATGGTGAAATCTTTGCACGTTTCGCTGTGCTCAGTCGTAACCGTCTGACGCCACGTCATGTCGCCGACTGACTTTTTGCCGCTCTGTTTTTTACAAAGCCCAAAGTTTTCAGGCGACCAATGACGGCAGTTTCTGCATACCCTATCGCTCATTGCCCCGGTTCCTTGCCAATAAGCCGCAAGCCCATGCGCGCAGCGACAATCGGATACTCAGCAACGAGCCAGACCACATCATCAGGTTCATCGGAGATCGCGCAGAGCGCGTCGTATTCATCGCCCCATGTGCCTCGATTGTGGTTCCACGCTTCCTCAGCCGCGCGGCATTCGAAGTGATAATGCGCCGTATAAAAATCGCCGTCACAATCCCCAGCCCAATAGAAAGCGGGCGACCCGACCTCGATATGCTTGTTGCATCCATCGCAGGTGTGGACCTTGCGGGTGGCCTTGATGTTTCTGACCGAATAGTAACTCATGCGGCCTCCTGTTGCGGTTCGGGTGCGGTGCGCGCGGCGTGCGCGGCTGCTGCGTGGGCGAGCGCGCGCGCGATGGTGCGCAGGCCGGTGAAGCGGGCGAAGCTGGTCTCTGTTTCGTCTGCCCATGCGGCCACGCGGGCGCGGGAGAGGCTTTGCGCCACGCTGGCCTGCGCGGACTGCCAGTCTGCCGCATCGCGCAGCGGCTCGGCGGGATCGATGGTGGCGAGAGTGCGGGCGAGCGCCCCGGCAATCTCGATCGGCGGCAGCGGGGGGATGGTGCTCCACCCCAGCTGGTTGGCGAGGCGGAGCCAGAGCGCGATGTCTGCGGCGGCGCGTTCGGCGCGGCGCTGCGCCTCCGCGCCGGTGGCCTGCACGATATGATCGCGCCAGCCCTCGGCCCGGCGGCTGATCTCGGCATGGAGGATGCGGGGGAGGTTCATGCGCGGCCTCCGTTAGCCACGCTGAGCAAAGCATCGGCATGGCACCAGCGCGATGTAGCCGGGCACCAGCATTGCAGATCCCGCCCGGCGAGCTGTGGCAGGCGGGTTTCAAGGCGCGCGCGCCAGCGGGTGAGGCCATCAATCTCTGACGGGCAAAAGCCCAGCGCCTCCAGCTGGAGCGCTCCGAGTTCGCAGGCAATCCAGCGGCGATAGAGCAGCACCGAGCGGGCGTGGCCGAAGCGGCGGGCGTCGAACGGGTTGCCATACACTGTCGGCCGCCCGACATAGATGACGCCGGGGGGGGTGCGGTATCCACGCTTGCGGCTGCGTTGGTGCCGCTGTGGTTTGGGTGCGCCCGTGAGGCTGGGCGCTGGTGTGATCGAGGGGGTGTAGCCCCCTCGATCCGATGGTAAATGCGCGGTGCTCATTTGAAGCCGCCATCGCCATCGCCATCGCCATAGCCATCGCCATAGCCATCGCCATAGCCATAGCCATAGCCATAGCCATCGCCATAGCCATAGCCATAGCCATCGCCATAGCCATAGCTATTGCTATTGCCAGTGCCATCAGTCATTCCACACCTCATGCAGTTCAACGCCTTCTGCAACCGGAATGACCTCGCACACATCAGTAGAGGTTAGTTCAACTCGAGGAACAGCACAGCTGATGCGAGTGTACTCGCCAAGATTCACACCCCGCATCGCAACTTCGCTCAGCGTATTAGCACCACGCCAGCGCCAAATGCGATTGGCGTTTTCCAGAACTAAAATGTTAGCGTCACGGCTAACCACTGTGCCTACGTGTACTCCTGCATTCCGACAGCGCACGATACTGCGTGAGCTTTGAGAAACCTTCCGAACATACTCGACACCGTTCACTGTAATAGTTTCCATAGTCCATTCCTTTTTTTAATTACTAATTTTCAATTAAGTCTCACCAGCCGTGTTGCGATCTCTCGCCTTGACACTGCCCGACTGGTGAGTGGTGATGATTAAACCTCTACACCTGCTGTATCTTCGGACTCAATTTCTGCTTGTAATTCGCTAACCTGATGATAAAACCCTGACAACTCATCGTTATTCAGCGTTTTTACTGCGGCGTCCCATGCTGCA
>JAGNYO010000101.1 GCA_017984895.1 Sphingobium sp.
CAATCGCCCTTCACCGCGCGCCGGTTGCCAAGCGTCAGCAGCCGGGTCAGCCGCCCCCAGCCAAAGCGGGTCATCGGATAGGCGACAATATCCGGCGTAGCGTCGGCAAAGACCAGCCGCGCGCCGACCACCAGCCGGAAATCGGGCATCTGCGCCCGCACCTCGCGCCAGGCGATATGCGCGCGGACGACGCCGGCGACCGTATTCCGGTCCGCAATGCCGATGCCGTTCATCCCTAGCAAAGCCGCGCGCCACACCATGTCGGCGGGGTGCGATGCCCCGCGCAGAAAGCTGTAATTGGTCGCAGCGACCAGTTCGGCGAACGGCGCAGTCATGCGAACAGGCCGTGCAGATACCATTTGGGCTGCGCCTTTTCCTCATAAAGGCCGTGGCGGAAAATCCAGTAGCGGCGGCCGCGCGCATCCTCGATGCGGTAATAGTCGCGGGTGAGGCCACTTCGCCCGCTCTGCTCGCCGCCCTTTGTCTTCCACCATTCGCTCGCGATCCGCTCGGGCCCTTCATAGAGCCGCACCTCGTGTAAATTGCGTTTCCAGCGGAAGCGGTGCGGCGGGCCGTCGGGCACCTCGGCGATCACCTCGACCGGCTGCGGTGGATCGAAGAGGAAGAGCGGACGCAGCGGCGGTTCGCCTGTGCGCGGGGCGGGCCAGCGCATAGGTGCGAGGGCATGGATGGCGGGCAGCGCGAGCTGCGCCTGTTCGGGGATATGACTGTCATTGGGCACCAGCCGCCGGATGCTGCCGGGGCCGAGCCGCGTGCTCAGCCGGTCGACCAGTTCAGCCAGACGGCCATCGGCCTTCTCCGCCCCGTCAAGCGCAGGCTGGGCCGCGGCCAGCGGTTCGGCGAGCGGGATATGGAGCAGCAGCCGGTCATAGCCGAAGCCGGGATCGAGCGGGTCGGCAAGGCTGGCGATCCGTTCATCGAACAGCCGCAGCACCAGTGCGGCGTCGCGCGTGGGTGCGCCGGTCTCGATTGCGAGCCGCCGCTTCGCGCCATCGCTGCGATCGAGCGTCAGGCGGAAACGCCGCCCGCCCAGTCCGCGTTTCTCCAGCACCCGCGCGCTCTCCGCCAGCAATTCGGCAAAGGCCGCCGCCACCGCGCGCTCATGCGCGACCGGCTCGGCAAAGCGGCGTTCGAAACGCAAAGGGGCCTGATGACGCAGCGGGGTGCCGGGGCGATGCTCTTCGCCCAATAACCGTTCGAGCGCACGCACCGCCTCTATCCCGAAGCGTGCCGCGAGCGCCGCCCTTGGCCGCGCCGCCACCGCGCCAATGCTTTTCAACCCCGCGCGCACCAGCCCCAGCGTCGCCTCTTCGTCGAGGCCCAGCGCCATCACGGGCAGCGCTCGAATGGCCTTGCCCTCGTCCGCTACCGGAAGCCGGGCATGGCGGGCGAGCGCGAGCGCAGCCTCCGCCGTCGCGGCACAGGCGATGCGCGCCGTCATGCCACGTTGTTCGACATGCTCGGCGAGCGCCTCAACCAGACCTGCCTCGCCTCCAAAGAGATGCTCGCAGCCCGCAATGTCGATGGCGATGGCATCGGGTGGGTGCGGCACGACATGCGGGGAGAAGCGGGTGCACGAATGCGCCAGCAGATCGAGCCAGTGCCGGTCCGCCGCCGTATCGGCCTCGACCGCGATCAGGCCGGGGACGCGCACCCGCGCATCGGCCAGCGCCATTCCCGGGGCCAGCCCCAATGCTTGCGCAGCCGCATCCACCGCCGCCAGCCGCAGCGCATTTTTCTGCTTCGCGACAAACACCAGTGCTGCGTCAGGCGGCGCGCTGGCCGAGACGCACCGGTCCGGCTCCTGCTGCCGCAGGCGATCCGCGGACAGGTAGGGAAACCAGAGCGCCAGCTGCCGCCGCTTCGGTGAAGATGCGTCGGTCACGGTTCCACTCCAATTGCCAGCTGAGGCCCGACGGGCCCGAACGCTGGCGCAACAATTCAATATCGAAAACAGGCGCGCCGGGGGCGTTGGCGGGGAGTGCGCGCGAAGGCGCCGCGGCCACCCGCCAGCGCGTCTCAGCCGCACTCGGCACCGGCTCCGCCCCGCTGCGCAGCAGGAAAAGCGTCGTCCCCGATTTCTCGGCAGCAAGCGCAAGGCGGCGGCTCGCGGTCAGGTCCAGCTCAGGCAGGCTCCCCTGCGTTTCGACGACAACCGCGCCCAGCGCACCGCTGCGCAAACCATCGACCGCCGCCTTGAGCAGCTCTTTCGCATCGGCAATTATGGCAAACAGGCAGTCTCCGGGGCGTCCGCCGAGCTCCGTCCAGCCATTGGCCTGCACCACACCCCCCTGCCGCACCGCCCGGCGCGAGCGCAACCAGAGCGCGGGGCGGCCATCGCCCGATTCGGGTCCGGTCATGGCCGTCAGCAGGGCAAGCGCAAAACCAGCCGCCGCCGCTGCATCCTCTCCCTGTGCGGCATATAATTCATGCACGCGCCCATAAGCCAGCCCGCCAGCCAGCGCGGTATCGAGCGAAGCCACGCCGCTCGTCCAACGCTGCAGCACAGGCCGCAAGGCACAGCTTTCACCCCGAAGGGCAAGCAGGGAAGAATCACCGACTCGCATATGTTCATATTATGTTCTATTTTGAAAAGCGGTCAAGCAGCGGCATTCATCGCCGACAATGGCGATGCGGTCGGTGGTTGAAACTGCAGCAAATCAGAGAATGGTCAGCACGCGTAATAGTCACGATACCAGCGCACGAAGCGCGCCACGCCCTCGCGGAACGGCGTTTCCGGGCAATAGCCTGTGAGCGACTGTAGGAGCGACGCATCTGCCCAAGTCGCAGGCACATCGCCCTGCTGCATCGGCATATAATTGCGGATCGCTTTCTTGCCGATCTCCGCCTCGATGGCGTCGACAAAATCCATCAGCCGTACCTTGTCCGAATTGCCGATATTGACGACGCGGAAGGGTGCTGCGGGGCTCAGGCTGTCTCCGGGCGTTATATCCTCAGAGTTTTCGGGGCGCTGCGGGG
>JAGNYO010000102.1 GCA_017984895.1 Sphingobium sp.
GGGTCTTGCCGACGCCGACCGCGCCGAGGAGGATCACGTTGCCATGCGGCGGCACGAAGTCGAGGCGGAACAGATGCTGGATTTGCGCCCGATTGATCTTCTTCGGCCACGACCAGTCGAAGCCGTCCAGCGTCTTGATGCCGGGCAAGCGCGCCGCCTTTATGCGGCGGGCAATCAGCGCCTCATCACGGCGAGCCACCTCGCCGGCCACCAGGTCTTCCAGAAAGCGCCCGTGAGACCACGACTCACGGGCCGCCTGAGTCATTAAGTCCGGCGCGTGCTGGACGAAATACGGCAGCTGCAAACGCTCCAGATGCTTCGCCAGAACCGCCTCAGTCATGGCCATGATCGCCTCCTTGATCGTCTTGCGGATGGGTTGCTGTGGGGATGTCCGGATAAGCGGACAAGTCCGCCGGTGGCAGTTCAATCTCCAGCAGATCCTGCCGGCGGATGAGCAGCAGCGGGCTCGGCTCGGGCAACTGGCGGCGACGCGCGTCAATCAGATGGGCGATGTATTCGCTGCTGAACGCCTCGAAGGCCAGGGCATCGGTCATCGCCCGCACGACCGCCTCGTCGCCGTGGATCTCGGCCAGAGCCACGATCTTGCGCACATGCGCGATCGCATTGCCGCGGCGATCGAGCAAGCCCGCGTGATACTTCTCAGCCAATGGCGTCAGACCCAGAAAGCGCTTGAGTAGCAGCGCATCGCGGGCATGCCGGCGTTGAGCGATCAAGGCCTTCGGGTGATCGGGGTCCTCGATGTCCTGATGACGCTCGAAGGAACGAGCATGGCGGGCGACCAGTTCGCCGTCGTGATAGACACAGACGCGATCCGGATAGACCTTCATCGTCACCGGTCGTCCCGCCAGGCGGGCGGGGACGGAATAGCGATTGCTCTCGAGCGTGACCCGGAACTGTCGGTTGGCACGAACGGTCAGGACGCGGCCGACATCGAACAGCCGGGGATTGACCGGCTGCAGATGAGCGCGCTCCTCGACCCAGAGATCTTCCGGCTGGCGTTGTGTTTCGCGATGCTGGCGGACGTTGGCAACAGTCTCCAGCCACAGCTTGACGGCCGCATTGAGCGCGCTGAAGTTTGGCAGTTCCAGGCCGGCCAGGAAATTGCTTTTGACATAAGCGACGCCCCTTTCCGCGCGTCCCTTCTCATTGCCTTTTCTCGGCGCACAGGCGACGATTTCGAAGCCGTAATGGCGGGCGAAGTCGAGATAGCGGGGATTGAACTGCACCGGCTCGCCACGCACATGGCGCAAGACCGCACTGCGCAGATTATCGACCATGACCTTGCGCGGCACCCCCAGGGCAGCAAAGGCGTTGATGTGTGCCGCCAGAAAGTGCTCCATCGTTTGCGAGAGCGCAAACTCGACGTACAGCTTCCGGCTCCAGGCCAGCACCATGACGAAGAAGGAAAGGCGGCGGCGGGTATTGCCCACGGCGATCGTGCCGTATTCTCCCCAGTCGACCTGGGCGGCTTCTCCCGGGGCGAAGGCCAGGGTCAGGAAGGCCTCGCGCCGGGGCGGGCGGATCTTGTGGACATAGTCCTTGACGATGCTGATGCCGCCCTCGTAGCCGGCATCCCGCAGGCGTTGAAACACCTGCTGGGCGGTGAGCGGGTGCGCATCGAGCCAGCCGACGATGCGCCCCTTGTAGGGATCGAGCTTGCTGCTTCGCGGCACGTGCGCCCGCGGCGCATACGGGCGGTCGATCCAGTGGCGGACGGTCTTGACGTCCAGGTTCAGGCTCGTGGCAAGTTGTGGGGCCGTCAGATGACTGGCCACCCCGTCGCGAATGGCGCACCACGTCGCATAGTCGATCATGAGTGGCCCTCCAGAACAGCGCGCAGCCGCGCCAGACGTGTGTCGACCGGCACGCACTCGGGCACGCTCAGTACCTGGTACAACGGTGCGTCGTAGGCGATCAGGTCGAGGGCGATCAAATCCCGGCGGGCGCGGGCCAGGCGACCGGCATCGATCTGCAAGCGTCGACAGAGGCTGGCCTCGCTGTAGTAGGAAAGACCGCAGGCGTCGGCGACGGTGACCAGAAACAGGTACAGCGCCCAGGCGCAGGCGTCAGCCTTCTCGATGTAGTGTTCCCGCACCAGCCGATGATCGAGCCAGCTGAAATGCGCGGGCACCTGCCGCTGACGTTCCGGATTCAATAGCCGCTTCGTCGGACTGTTCATACGAGCCTCCTCGGATGTCCTGTCCCAGTTGTAGCAGCCGGGTCACGGCCGAGGCGATGTCATCTTGTAACGTACTGCCCCAGATGTGAGCGATTAAGCCAATAAGAACAGCGGGTTGGGCATTCAAGAAATCTTGTAACGGTGCCGACGGTTCGATCGTAGGAGCGTTACAAGATTTCTTCGCTGGGCGCACGGCCTCTGCTGGCAGGGGCGCCGAGGCGTCGGGCTCAAACATCAAGGTTTCTTGTATCGCAGGCTCGTCAAGCGGCGCACGCTTGCCGCGGCTGTATCCAGGGTGCTCCTGTCGCCAGGCCTGGACCCGCGCCACCGCTTCCGCTCCCCGGTGATAGTCGGGGTTCTTGGCGAGCCATCTGGTTTGGCTCGCCCGCTTGCTCGCCGCCTTGCACGCCGCGGCCCCGCAATAACGCTGGTGCCGCGCGTTTCGCCTGTCCGCCATAAACGCCTGACCGCAATTCAGGCATGGATCCTGTCTCTCTCTGCCCATCTCGCGTCGCCTCCTGCCTCATCACAGGACGGGCTACTACACGATCTGGAAAGAAAACCAAAGAAGACCCAAACAGCGAAGAAAGACCAGCTTTACATCAAAGGCTCGAAGAACACCCAGTTTCACGCCAGCGGATGGCGACCAGTTTCAGGTTGGCCGCGACATCTGCAAAAGCGCCTGTTTGGTCGCAAGTCGGAGCGTTCTTCGAGCGCAGAGACGAGCCCTGCAGGGGACGCGAAGTCGCCGCAGCCGCGAGGCCATCGGCCGGGAGCAGCGGGTCACGGACGAAC
>JAGNYO010000103.1 GCA_017984895.1 Sphingobium sp.
CATTGCATGGTGCGAAGTGTCCGGTGAAAGGGGGGGCAATGCCATTTCGCAAAGCTTGGCTTTACGTGCTGACGCTGCTCGTTCTAACCTTCGTCGCCTTTTGGCCGAGCTATCTGAGCAAGCTCCCGGTGGCGAAGATGGCCCATCATTTTCACGCCGCCAGCGCGGTACTGTGGACCGTCCTCGCCATCGTCCAGAGCTGGACCATCCATCACGACCGCATCTCGCTGCACCGCAAGACAGGGATGGCGATTTTCCTGCTGTTCCCCCTGTTCCTGGTTCCGGCCCGTGGGTGATTCATGTCGAGGCGACCTCCCTTGCGACAGGCCTGAATTCTGCTGCGGGGCTCAGCGTTTCAGAAAATGTCGAGCTCGCGCAGTTCGGCTTCTTCGATCCGCTCGCCAACCTCGGTTACGCCTTGCTGTTCTGGGGCGGTCTTAAATATCGCGACAAAGTTCATCTGCATGCCCGCTACATGTTGGGCACAGTCATGTTCGTGATCGCGCCGATCGTGTGGCGCTTGCTGCGCGGATATGTGCCCATGATCCGCGACATGCCATTCTCTTACCCCTTCGCGCTCGGCAATCTCACCGCGATAGGAATCGCCCTATATCTTTACGCGCAGGCACCGAAGCACGGCCGGCCCTTCCTGCTGGTTGCCGGTATCATTGCAGCCCAGGAAGTCTTGTTCGAGACGCTGGGGCGCATACCAGCCTGGGCGCCAATGTTTGCCAGCGTCTCCGACATGAATCTGCCATTCCTGCTCATCCTAACTGGAATCACTAGCGTCGGGATTGCTTGGCACGGCTGGGTTGTCGGCGCTCGTCCGGGGGCCCCAATCTAGTGTTGGCGACCGAAGTACCGCCAGCTGCTCACGTAAAATCTAATGTCCACACAGGGGTCGCAAGCAGACATCCCAATTCTCTCTAGTCCCGATTGCCGATCATGCCTCTGAGCTTCACGACGTCGATGCTGCGGTATCCGACGCGAATGCCCTCCGCATGGACTCTTTGGCCGATAAACCGCCGGGCGCTCCACGGGAGGCCAACCGCTCTCCAGTCCGTGCCATCATCGAGGAGGATGATTGGCCGGAGGTATCGGGTGGTCAGGGTCCCGGTCAGTTCGATCTAGCTGAAGATGGGGGCATCCATCGCTTGCTCCACCCCGGAGCCGTGCGTGGCGGCTCCGTTTGCGAAGATGTCGGCAATACCCGCGCGATGCAAGGGGCGCGGCGTTTGGGTGTATTCAAAAATGCTGTCGCCCCTGCGCAGGCAGGGGCCTCCCAAGGAGTCAGCACGAAAGCCTCAAACGGGCCCCAGCCTGCGCAGGGGCGACGGAACAGCATGCAAACTGCCTGCTTTTCCACCAATCGCGCTTATCGCGAAACCAAGGCCAGTCCCGAAACTCACGCCAGCGACGGATCGCGCGATTTGCCTGCGTCGAACAGCGGCATGTCCACATTGGCGGCTTCACGTGCGCAGGCGCGTGTCATTCGTCGACCTTATCCGTGTGATCCCACATTGCAACAGACTCGCTGTCAGCCGTCTGCTAGATCATTGACATGCACGGCCGGTTTGGGGTTGCTCGCTGACCGCACATTTGGACTGGAAACGTGTCATTAAGATTGCTCTTATCGAACCTTTGCATCATAATCATAAGGGCGACATAATCGGAATGAAACTGATTGATGCGGTATTCGTGGCTAGTGACTCTGTGCTGCTTCGCTCTCGGTTCTTGTCAAGGCATTAATCCGCGCACTGCTTCGTCCGCCGCGCCAGCCCACCCCGTGAGCATTCCACAGGACGAGCTGCTTCGGCACGTTCGCATTCTCGCCTCAAATGATTACTTGGGTCGCGAGCCCGGTACACCCGGCGAGGACCTTGCGATCGGCTATATCGAGCAAGAGTTCCGCAAAGCGTCGTTAGCACCGCAAGTTTCCGGTACATACTTTCAGGGTGTGCCAGTCGAGCAGCGATCTGCAAGCGGTGCGCTTACGATTGGCGGCAGGAGCAAAAAGCTGACCCTCTCGCCGGATTCTGACTTCAACGTCCAGATATTGAGCGACGGCCTCAAGATCGAAAAGGCACCGATTGTTTTCGCAGGCTATGGAATTGTCGCGCCGGAATTTGGACGCGACGATTATGCCAACTTGGACGTCCACAACAAAGTCGTCGTCGTTCTAGCGGGCGAACCGGATGAAATGTTCGACCCTGCGCGCGTCAGGATCGGAGCAGACGCAGCTGAGGCACTCGGAAAAGCCAAGCGGACCTATCAACGCTGGGATTGGGTGAAGCAGCACAATGCGCTCGTGAAAGGTGCAAAAGGGATCGTCATTGTTGTCGACGATCGCCGACTCTTAAACAAGCGTCAGTATTTTCAGCAGAATTACATGATACCGGCAGATAGCCCCTCTTGGGCGCCTCCGCTGTCGATAATGCTTTCGCGTTCCGCTTTCGATCGCATTGCAGAGGCAGCCGAAACCAGCGCCGCAGACCTGCAGCTGGCGGCCCGATCGCCCGCATTTCGACCCAAACGTCTTCAGCTCAGTGTTACGGGCAATTTCAAAGCGACCAAGCATACGTTCAATAGCCATAATGTCGTCGGGCGCATTCCTGGTCGGGGCAAAGGATGTGTGGTTATGACCGCGCATTGGGACGGCTATGGCATCGATCGTTCGATGGCCGGAGACAACATCTGGAACGGTGCGGTCGATGACGCCGGCGGTGTCGCGCAGCTGATCGAAATCGCGCGCCAACTGGCGATTGCTCCTCCCCCGAAGCGGACGATTGTTTTCGTTGCTACGACGGGCGAGGAACGCGGCTTTCTTGGCGCCTGGCATTTCCTTGCACACACTCCGTGTCCTGACGGCGAGATCGCAGCTGTCATCAATCTCGACTGGTTTTGGGAACTTGGACGCACGCGCGATTTCGCGACGCATGGCCTAGGGT
>JAGNYO010000020.1 GCA_017984895.1 Sphingobium sp.
GCTCCACCGCGCGCGCCTCGTTGACGGCAAACGCGGCCCATTTCTTGTCGATGCCGGCGATCTTCTCCATCCAGCCTTCGTCAAGCTCGCGGTTGATATAGTTATCGAGAAAATCCTTGCGCGGCACTTTGTGGCGCTCAGCGAGGCGCAGCATCTGCCCACCCAGCGTGGTGAGGCGGCGGTTGTAGCTGTAAAGCTGGTCAACCAGATACTCGATCTTCTGCTGGTGGAACTGCACGCTCTCGACCTCTGCGGTCAGATCCTCGCGCAGCTGCTGGTAAAAATCCTCGTCCTGCTGGCTGACGGTTTCCCCATTTGCCATCGCCTCAAGCCGGGCGACCTGCGCGGCGGCAAACTGGTGGAAGATCGCGGTGATGACGGTGAACTTCTCCAGCGCCATCGGCTTCAGCGTTTCTTCCATCTGGGCGAGGGAGAGGGTGTTGTCGTCCTCATCCTCTTCCTCGACCCTGGGAGCGCGGCGCTCCACGAGCGAATCCTCGTCCTCGTCCCCGCCGCCCGCTTCGGGTTCCTCGGCGACCTCGTCCTCGTCCTTGAAGCTGGGGCCGGCGGTTTTCTCGGAGATTTCACCGTCGTCATCGCCATCGTCATCGTCTGACAGGCTTTCGGGCGCGGGGTCTTTGGAGAGCATGGCCTCAAGATCGAGAATCTCGCGCAGCTGCATCTCGCCATTGTTCAATGCGGTCGACCATTCGATGATCGCATGGAAGGTGGTCGGGCTTTCGCACAAGCCGAGGATCATGGTGTCGCGCCCGGCCTCGATGCGCTTGGCGATCGCGATCTCGCCCTCGCGGGAGAGCAGCTCGACCGCGCCCATCTCGCGCAGATACATCCGCACCGGGTCGTCGGTGCGATCGATGATTTCCTTCTTCTTCTCGGTGGTGATGCGCTCGCCTTCTTCGGAGCCATCCTCCTCGCTCGAGTCGATCGCCTCGACCTCTTCCTCGCGCGGTTCATCGCCTTCTTCGCCGGCTTCCTCGTTTTCGACGATGTTGACGCCCATGTCGTTCAACGCGGACATCACATCCTCGATCTGCTCGGAACTCATCTGGTCCTGCGGCAGGGCGGCGTTCAGCTCGTCATAGGTGATATAGCCGCGCTTGGTTGCCCGCGCGATCAGCTTCTTGACCGAAGCCTCGTTAAGATCCAGCAGCGGCGCATCGCCGCTTTCCAGTTCTTCGCCTTGACCCTTGTTCGCCTTGCTCGCCATTCGTTCGCCCTAATAATTCAACTTGTCCGTCTGATGGTGCTCAGGCGGCCATGAGCTGTTCCTCGATATTCGCTTTCAGTTCCCGTAAGCGTTCATCATTCTGACGCTTAAGAGTGATAAGCGAGAGATGTTCCTGCCAACTGGCCTCGTCAATGTCGTCTCCGTCGCCCCGCGCATAGAGGCCCACTTGCAATCGTTCAAGCTTCGGAACGAATTCCTGCTCAAACAGCAGGATATTGATGACCTCGCCTAGGTCGTTTTCGGCCAGTTGCCTGTCCGCATCAGCCCTGAAAAAGGAGAATCCCAGATCGTGCGCTATATCGCGCCGTTCCGTTTCGGGCAGAGAGGCGTCTTGCAATATGGAGTCGATCAGGCTGGTTTCAAGGGCCGGACGTTCGAATGAAGCGCGGATCAGCATTTCCGTCCATGCCTTCAGCGTGTCCGTCGGCATGCTGAGCGCGCCGATCTGTTCACGATGACTGTATAATATCACCGGATAGCGGGACAGGCCCAGCAGCACGGCGCGCTTGACCATGCAGTCTATGCGGCCCGCCATATTGCCGAGGTCGCCGCCGCCGATCTCGACGCGAGAGCGATTGATGAAGCCCCGCGCGGCGGAGCGCTCCTGGCGCTTCCAGCCGAATTCCGCCCAGAAGCGGTCTTTCAGCGCCCGCTCATATTCGCGGCGGACAAGATCATGCGCAATGCTGGCGGCGTGTTCGTTGAGCCGCTGTTGCAGGCCCGCGCGCGCTTCGGGCGTGGCGGCGGGGGCGGCGTTATGCTCATGTAGCCACAACCGCTCGACCAGCGGGGTAGGGGAAGCTAGGCAACTCTCGAACCCCACCGCACCCTTCGCCTTTACCAGATCATCGGGGTCCATGCCCTGCGGCAATGTCACGAAGCTCAGGGATCGTCCGGGCTGGAGCAGGGGAAGGGCGCGCAGGGCCGCCCGATCCGCCGCCTTCTGCCCGGCGCTGTCGCCATCGAAGCACAGCATCGGCACATCCGCCATCTTCCACAGCCGTTCGATCTGGTGCTCGGTCAACGCGGTGCCGAGCGGCGCGACGCACTCGTGGATGCCTGCCTGCGCCAGCGCGATCACGTCCATATAACCCTCGACGACGACGATCCGCCCGGCGGCACGCGCAGCGGGCAGGGCCTTGTCGATATTATACAGCGTCCGCCCCTTGTCGAACAAAGGCGTGTCGGGGGAGTTCAAGTATTTCGGTTCGCCCGATCCGATGATCCTTCCCCCAAAGGCGATCACCCGCCCGCGCGCATCGCGGATCGGGATCATCAGGCGGCCACGAAAGCGGTCATACGGCTCGCGGCTCTTGTCCTCCGGCTGGATCAGCAGCCCCGCCTCGATCAGCAGCGGCTCGGGAAAGTCCTTCAGCGCGGCTTTCAGTTTTCCCCGTGAGTCGGGCGCGAAACCGAAGCCGAAGGCGCGCCGCGCATCATCCGATAGGCCGCGCTTGTCCAGATAGACCCGCGCTTCCGCCCCATCGATGCCGCCCAGCTGGCTCTCGAACCAGTCCTGCGCCGCCTGGCAAGCCTCATGCAGCCCTCGCGCCGCCTCCGCCTGGCGCGCGGCGCGCGGGTCGGGCGCGGGAACCTCCATCCCCGCCGCGTCGGCCAGCTCCTTCACCGCATCCATAAAGGGCAGGCCGCGCTGGTCGGTCATCCACCGGATCGCGTCGCCATGCGCACCGCAGCCAAAACAGTGATAAAAGCCCTTTTCGTCGTTGATCGTGAAACTGGGCGTCTTTTCGTTATGGAACGGGCAGCACGCCTTATACTCGCGGCCAGCCTTGCTCACCTTCACGCTCTTGCCGATGAGGGTAGAGAGCGTCGTTCGCGCGCGCAACTCGTCAAGGAACTGGGGCGATAAGGACATGCTCTATTATACTCACACTAGCGCGAGTCGTGCGAGTTGCAATCATATTCATGCCGGGTTCGTGGCAGATTACGGGGGATAACTTATCCCAAAGCCGCTTTCACCAGCGCACTGGCCTTGCTCATGTCGAGCTGGGTGCCATGCCGCTCTTTCAGCAGCGCCATCACCCGGCCCATATCCTTGACCGATGCGGCACCGATCTCGGCCTTGATCGCGAGAATCGCGGCGGTGGTTTCCGCCTCGCTCATCTGCTGGGGCAGAAAACCCTCGATCACGTCCAGTTCGGCCTGCTCCTTGGCGGCCAGCTCAGGGCGGTTGCCCTGCTCATACATCGTGATCGATTCGCGCCGCTGCTTGCCCATTTTCTGCAACACATCGACGACGATCGCGTCATCCTCAGGCACTTGGCTGGCGGTGCGCAGCTCGATGTCCCGGTCCTTCAACTTGGCGAGGATCAGGCGGACAGCGCCGAGGCGGTCCTTGTTGCCGGCTTTCATCGCCTCGATTTGCGCGGCCTTCAATGCGTCACGGATCATGACGGTGCGAATCCCTCTTTGATGTCGGAAATAAAGGACCACATATAACGGCGAAATCATTTTTTAACAGTCATTGACCGCTTCGGCCTAAGGGCATAGGGAACCGGCCGTTTAGCCTGCGTTTCTTGAGACAGAAGCGCGGCGCGGCCACAAAGAAAAATCAAAGGAACGAACGACCATGGCACCCGCCAATTACCCCAATGTGCCTAAAGGAGCGACCGGGGTATTGCTATTGGCGGATGGCACTTGCGTCTTTGGCCGGGGATTCGGCGCGGTCGGGGATGCGGTGGGCGAGGTGTGCTTCAACACCGCGATCACCGGCTATCAGGAGATCATGACCGACCCGAGCTATGCCGGGCAGATCATCACCTTCACTTTTCCCCACATCGGCAATGTCGGCACCAACCCGGAGGATGTGGAGCGCGAGACGCCGCATGCGCTGGGCTGCATCGTGCGCGAGGACGTTACCGCGCCATCGAGCTTTCGCAATGTGCTGGGCTTTGATGACTGGATGGCGCAGACCGGGCGCATTGGCATTTCGGGCGTGGATACGCGCGCGCTGACACGGCGGATCAGGATGCAAGGCGCGCCCAACGCGGTGATCGCGCATGATCCGGCGGGCATGTTTGACCTCGCCGCACTGCACGACAAGGCGCAAAGCTGGCCGGGGCTGGTGGGCATGGACCTCGCGCTGAGCGTGACGGGCGCACATCGCGCATGGGATGCTGGGACGTGGCGGCTTGGTTCTGGATATGACCAAGATTCACCCCTCCCCTTCAGGGGAGGGGCCGGGGGTGGGGTTTCTCCAGACAGCTCTGCGCCTGATGCTAAACCCCACCCCAACCCCTCACCTGAAGGGGAGGGGCCTAAGAGGCCCCACGTCGTCGCGCTGGATTATGGCGCGAAGGACAATATCTTCCGCTCGCTGGTGGCCGCTGGCGCGCGCGTCACTGTGCTGCCCGCCCAAGCGAGCTATGAGGACATCATGGCGCTCAAGCCCGCTGGCGTGTTCCTCTCCAACGGCCCCGGCGATCCGGCGGCGACGGGCGAATATGCCGTGCCGGTGATCCGCCAACTGCTCGACGCTGACATGCCGATCTTCGGGATATGCCTTGGGCATCAGATGCTGGCGCTCGCGGGCGGCGCGAAGACAATCAAGATGCATCAGGGCCATCGCGGCGCGAACCACCCGGTCAAGCATCTGGCAAAAGGCGTGGTCGAGATCACATCCATGAACCACGGCTTCGCGGTGGATGCCAAGACCCTGCCCAACAATGTGAAGGAAACGCATGTGAGCCTGTTCGATGGCTCCAACTGCGGCATCGCCTTCACCGACCGCAATGCCTTTGGCGTGCAATATCACCCGGAGGCCAGCCCCGGCCCGCAGGACAGCTTCTACCTGTTCGAGAAGTTTGTGGGGGGATTGAGGTGAGCCTGTCGACGGACCTAAACTATTTTGTCGATAGCGTGATGTTAGAAGCCATTCATCGACAGACAGGAGACAGGGTCATGCGTCTCAATTTTGAGGAACTGTGTCGCCACGTCGCCCCGTCTGTGAACAATAAGGAACTGGGCTTAGCGCGTACTGTTATTCAGGATCGAAAATGGGGGAAATTTACCCCCTCAAACCAGTCCGGGCTTGAATTTAAGATTAGCGCAAATGGAATAGCTGAAGAAAGTAGAATCCTTTCTGACAGAGGGACGTATGTGTTTCCGACCCCACCGTTGGCAACAACTTGGAAGTTTTGGCGACGAGAGATTAATTGGACCAAATGGGGCGCGATAGCGGCTTGGATCATCATTCCGATAACGGTTGTCGGTATATTGGTCGCAGTATGGTTGGATAAGAATTAAATGCCCAAAAGAACTGACATCTCCTCCATCCTCATCATTGGCGCGGGGCCGATGGCGGAGCGTGGTGTCATGCTTCCCAGGGGTTTATCAGTGTCACGCCGCTATGCGCGAAATCCTTCACATTGCGGGTCGCTATCGACATCCGATGCGTTATCGCTTGCGCTGCGATTTGTAGGTCAATCGTCGACGGATTGCGGCCTGCCCGCTTCTCATGGGCGGCGAGTTCGCCAAAGGCTACAGCGCAATCTTGATCGAATGATACGATGGAGCCTTCGAAAGAACGGGAGAGTTGCTCAAGCCAGTGGGCAATGTCAGTCCTCCGCTTACCTTCGGGCATCAGTTTCATGCCAAAGTGCATTTCACCAAGAACGACTGCCGATAGCGCGAGGTTTGCGTCGTTGTCGGACAGCCATTGCTGGACCGTGGGGTCACCACCGGGATTCCCCGTCTGACGCCAGATATTGGAATCGACCAGAATCACGGAAAGCGTGGCTCACGGATAGACTGTCTTTCAGGCAATTCGAACCCGGTCATATCGGGCGCGATGCGCAGCAGATATTCCATGCGGCCTTCACCCGGCCTGCGGCCATCGCCGCCACGCGCTCCGTAAGTGCGCTCGAGCAAGGCGCGCACCTCGGCCTCAATGGATCGGCCATTGGCGGCGGCTTCCTCTCGCATTGCCTGTTTCAAGGCGTCGTCAATTTTACGGATCGTGATAGCACCCACGGTCATACACCTTATGATTGCAATGCAATCAATGTAATCAATGATAGCGAAAAATTCAATGCCCAAAAGAACTGACATCTCCTCCATCCTCATCATTGGCGCAGGTCCCATTATCATAGGACAAGCGTGCGAGTTCGATTATTCGGGCACGCAGGCGGTGAAGGCGTTGAAGGAGGAGGGCTATCGCATCGTCCTCGTCAACTCCAACCCCGCGACGATCATGACCGATCCCGATCTCGCGGACGCGACCTATATCGAGCCGATCACGCCGGAAATCGTCGCCAAGATTATCGAGAAGGAGCGGCCTGACGCCGTGCTGCCCACGATGGGCGGCCAGACCGCGCTCAACACGGCGCTGGCGTTGTTCAACGATGGCACGCTGGCGAAATATGGCTGCCAGATGATCGGCGCGGACGCCGAGGCCATCGACAAGGCGGAGGACCGCCTCAAGTTCCGTGATGCGATGGACAAGATCGGCCTTGAATCCGCCCGTTCGCGTATCGCCCACAGCATGGAAGAAGCGATGGCGGCGCTGGAGTTCACCGGCCTGCCCGCAATAATCCGGCCCAGCTTCACCATGGGCGGCACTGGCGGCGGCGTCGCGTATAACAAGGACGAATTCCGCCACATCGTCGGCACCGGCCTCGATGCCTCGCCCACCAATGAGGTGCTGATCGAGGAATCGCTGCTGGGGTGGAAAGAATATGAGATGGAGGTGGTGCGCGACAAGAACGACAACGCCATCATCATCTGCTCCATCGAAAATGTCGACCCGATGGGCGTGCACACCGGCGACAGCATCACGGTCGCGCCTGCTTTAACGCTCACCGACAAGGAATATCAGATCATGCGCAACGCCTCTCTCGCGGTATTGCGGGAAATCGGCGTGGAAACAGGTGGTTCGAACGTCCAATTCGCAGTTAATCCCAAGGATGGCCGCCTGATCGTGATCGAGATGAACCCGCGCGTCTCGCGCTCGTCTGCGCTGGCGTCCAAGGCGACCGGCTTCCCGATTGCCAAGGTCGCGGCGAAGCTCGCCGTGGGCTACACGCTCGATGAGATCATGAACGACATCACCGGCGCGACGCCAGCGAGCTTCGAGCCGACGATCGATTATGTCGTGACGAAAATCCCGCGCTTCGCATTCGAGAAATTCAAGGGTGCGGAAGCCTTGCTCGGCACGGCGATGAAGTCTGTCGGTGAGGTGATGGCGATTGGCCGCAACATTCACGAGAGCATGCAGAAGGCATTGCGCGGGCTGGAGACGGGGCTTTGCGGCTTCAACATTGTCGACCGGCTGGTGGGCGCATCGCGGGATGACATTATCGCCGCACTGGGCCAGCCGACGCCGGACCGGCTGCTGATTGCGGCGCAGGCGCTGCGTGAGGGGCTGTCCGTCGCGGAGATCCACGCCGTCTCGAAGTTTGACCCGTGGTTTCTGGACCGGATCAAGGAGATCATCGACGCCGAAGCCGAAGTGCTGGAAAACGGCCTGCCGCGCGATGCGGACGGTATGCGCAAGCTCAAATCCATGGGCTTTTCCGATGCGCGGCTTTCCTACCTCGCGCTGCAATCGGCGCACCTGCTCGCGCCCCAGGCGGCCAAGGGCCACGGCCTGCTGCACGATGCGGTAAAGGCCATGACCGGCGCGACCACTGAATATGAGGTGCGCGCGCTCAGGCACAAGCTCGGGGTGCGCCCGGTGTTCAAGCGGATCGACACCTGCGCGGCGGAGTTCGAGGCGAAAACGCCCTATATGTATTCGACCTACGAAGCGGCCAGTTTTGGCGAGCCGGAGTGCGAGAGCGCGCCGACCGACCGGAAGAAAGTGGTGATATTGGGCGGCGGGCCGAACCGGATCGGGCAGGGGATCGAGTTCGATTATTGCTGCTGCCATGCCTGCTTCGCGCTGGAGGAAGCGGGCTACGAGACGATCATGATCAACTGCAACCCGGAAACGGTGAGCACCGATTATGATACATCCGACCGGCTCTATTTCGAGCCGTTGACGGTCGAGGATGTGCTCGAAATTTTGCAAAAAGAGATGCAAAATGGCACGTTAGTGGGCGTTATTGTGCAGTTTGGCGGGCAAACGCCGCTTAAACTGGCGCAGGCTTTGGAGGATGAGGGCATCCCGATTCTCGGCACCTCGCCGGACGCGATCGACCTCGCGGAAGACCGGGAGCGGTTTGCGGCGCTGGTGACGAAGCTGGGGCTGAAGCAGCCCGCCAACGGCATCGCGCGCTCACGGGAGGAAGCGATCGCGGTCGCCAACCGCATCGGTTATCCGGTGCTGATGCGGCCGTCCTATGTGCTGGGCGGGCGGGCGATGGAGATCGTCGACGGGCAGGCGCAGCTCGAGGAATATATCACCACCGCCGTGCAAGTTTCCGGGGATTCTCCGGTACTTATCGACCAATATTTACGCGACGCGATAGAAGTGGATGTCGACGCGATCTGTGATGGAATCGATGTCGTCGTCGCGGGTGTCCTACAGCATATCGAGGAGGCAGGGGTGCATTCGGGCGACAGCGCCTGCTCCCTCCCGCCCTATAGTCTCTCCGTGGAAATCATTGTGGAAATCGAGCGGCAAACCGACATATTAGCGCGGGCGCTCAAGGTGCAGGGCCTCATGAATATCCAGTTCGCGGTGAAAGAGGGCGCAGTTTATCTGATCGAGGTCAACCCGCGCGCCAGCCGCACCGTGCCGTTCGTCGCCAAGGCCATCGGCGCGCCGATCGCCAAGATCGCGGCGCGGGTAATGGCGGGCGAAAAGCTCGCGAATCTGCCGAAAATCGAGCGCAATGCTATTTCTCACGTCGCGGTCAAGGAAGCGGTATTCCCGTTCAACCGCTTCCCCGGTGTCGATCCCGTGCTCAGCCCGGAAATGAAATCGACCGGTGAGGTCATGGGCATAGACGCTGATTTCGCCACTGCCTTCGCCAAGTCCCAGCTCGGCGCCGGGACTACACTACCGAAAGAAGGCGCTATCTTCATTTCTGTGAAGGACAGTGATAAGCCGGTGATCCTGCCCGCCGTGAAGAAGGCGGCGGCGATGGGCTTTCATATAGTCGCCACGGGCGGCACCGCCCGCTATTTGCTGGAGCAGGGCATTATGGTCGAGACGGTCAATAAAGTGGCTCAAGGACGGCCGCATATCGTGGATCGTATCACCGATGGCGGCATAGCCATGATCTTCAATACGACTGAAGGCTGGCAGTCCCTGAAAGACAGTCACTCCATCCGTGCCAGCGCGCTTCGGATGAAGATACCGAGCTTCACAACTGCTGCGGCAAGTGTCGCGGCGACGGACGCGATCGAGGCTTTGAAAGCGCGTCCTCTTGAAGTGAGGGCATTGCAATCCTATTATCATTAACCTTGGTTTGTGAATTCCGATCATGATAACGATAGTGCGTCGATGCGCCCCGGCGATCGGCAGGGGCTTTTTTTGGGGATTATCTGATGGCAACCGTTGAAAAAATGCCGATGCTGGCCATAGGCTATGAGAAGCTGAACGATCAGCTTCGCGCCTTGAAGGCTGAGCGCCCCCTGATTGTGGATGCGATCGAAGAGGCCCGCGCCCATGGCGACCTCTCGGAAAATGCGGAATATCATGCCGCCAAGGAGCGACAGGGTCACGTCGAGGCTTCCATCGCCGATCTGGAGGACAAGCTTTCGCGCGCTCAGGTGATCGACCCCACAACTCTCTCTGGCGATAAAATCGTGTTCGGCACTACCGTTACGCTGATTGATGAGGACGAAAAGCCGGTACGCTACCAGATCGTTGGCCAGGCAGAGGCGGATGCCAAGCTCGGCATGATCTCCTATAACAGTCCCCTCGGTCGTGCGCTTATTGGCAAGCGTGTGGGCGATGATATCGAGGTCATTGTGCCGTCTGGCGAGAAATATTACGGCGTTAAAAAGATCGAGTTTATCTGATCTCAAGATTTCTGCCTCTCTCATTGGTGCGTTGAACTCACCTATGCGACCTGTATCCTCTATTTCCGGCATGGTCACATCGCTTATGGTTGCGACAGTGGTGCTGTTCGCGCTGGCGCGGATAAGTGGCGCTGAGATTATGCTCGATTATGCCGGAGGGTTCATTCCGGCCCGCATCGCCCACCCGAATTTGCTGGACCATGCCGGTCTGACTATACCCATAGTGCCGACATGGCTCACCCCGCTCAGCTCGGCTTTCCTGCATGGCGGCTGGCTCCATCTGGGGTTCAACATGCTGATGCTGCTGTTCTGTGGGCGGCAGGTGGAAGGGGTAGTTGGAGGATTACTCATACTACTGCTCTATATCGTGGGTGCATATGCGGCTGCGCTCGGGCAGTGGGCGCTAGGGCCTGATATAGCGGTCCCGATGATCGGGGCTAGCGGCGCTATATCGGCAGTAGTTGGTGCTTATGCGCTGCTGTTCGGTAACCGGGAAGTCAAGGCGTGGGGTCCATTCCCGGCGAGTGTGGTGCGCATGCTGTGGCTGGGCGCTGGGTGGACAATGCTGCAATTTCTGATCGGTGTGGCGTCAAGCACAGGCAATATGGGAATGGGCACGGAGGACGCGAGCGTAGCTGTGGGTGCCCATGTCGGTGGGTTTATAGCCGGCCTGTTGATGACGCGTCCGCTGCTTCTTATCCGTTTCCCCTGTCGCAACCGACCCGCCTGAATAGCGGCCCGCTCAATGCGCGTGGTCGTCACCCTCTTCAAGGCTAGGGTCGAGCAAGCGGTGAAGATGCACGATGACATATTTCATCTCGGCGTCGTCCACTGTGCGCTGTGCCGCACCACGCCAGGCCTTTTCGGCCGATGCGAAATCGGGATAAACGCCCACTAACTCTATAGCATTCAGATCCTTGAAATCGAGGGTTCGGGGGTCTTTAACACGACCGCCCATGACGAGGTGCATCTTGCTCATGCGCCATGTTTACGCAGCGTTTGCGCCGAAAGCAACTAGTCGGCCTTATTATCGCTGCGTCCGAAGAGGCGGGGCAGAAAGCTGGCGACCAGCGCGCCTACCGCAGCGGCAGCCGCAACTGCCGCCAAAGGATGTTCAGTGATGACGCGGGTCGCTTCCATTGCAGCCTTGTCCGCCTTCAGCTTGGCCGCCCCGATGGTTTCGCCAGCGCCTTCGCTCGCGGCCTTGGCGCGCGCGTTAACTTTTCTGACGCTTTTGCGGATGCCCTTGGCGGCGCTTTTGACCTTGCGCGCGGTAGCCGCACGAGCGCGGTCAATATTGTCCTGTATCTCGTTATTCATTTCCGTCCTCATCATCCCATCTGGCATTGCGATAGTCTTGCCAAATTTCGGTTAGCTTATCCTTAGCGTTTGCGAAGCCTTTCCGTGCCAGTTTCCACAAAGGCCCGCGCGCCAGCACCGCACCGAATACAGCGGCGATCCCCAAGGCTGGCAGTGGATGGTCCTTCACGGCATGTCTCGCGCGTGTCAGAGCATCCAACATTCTGTCCATCACCCTGTTGCCCGCACTCTTCTTTATGTGGTCAGGGCTGAGGCGAACACGCGCAAGATGAAGGCTGTCTTTGAGCTTCGCCCGTTGTAGCGTGGCGAGATCATTAAGATGCCGCATCCGTTCTTCGAGCAGGGAAGAGTCGCTCATAAGCTATCCTCTTGCGTTGGTGCGGAGCCAAAAGCGATCCTCACTGCCCGGCGCACCCGTCCACGCGCAACCAGCAATAACAGCATTACCATTAGCAGCGCGCTCAGAATGGTAATTGCCAGCGCACCCAGAACCCCAACCACGGGAGCCAGCATCCATACGCAGGCGACCAGCAGGGCGGTAAGGGCACCAAACAACAGAAACAGCGCTGCCAGGATCATCAAGGCGGCATCACGCCCCGCAGCGCCGAGCATGCTGGCACGCAGTTTTTGGCGCGCCATTTCCGTATCTGCATAGACGCGTCCATCGTCAATGACACGTTGCAACAAAGCCGTAAAACCCGGTTCCTCTGCTTGCATATCAACTACCACTGTTGCCTGATCGTCGGCTTTCGAATGGGGGGCCTCATCAGGCATCCAGCCGGAGCGCTCGCGGTGCTTCACTGTAACGCCCCCTATCGCACGCTCACTCAGTTTCTTCAGACGATCCGGAACCCTTGGCGAGACGCATCAGAACATAGCCAGCAATTGCCGCTGCGCCGATGGCGACTGCCGGGCTTTTACGGACAAAATCACGCGCCTCACCGAGTAGCTGTTCGACATCCTTACCATCAAGTGTCTTGGCCGCACCGGCAACCGCATTGGCGGCCTGACGCGCATAATCGCCATATTGCGGACCCAACTTGCTGTCTACAGTCTGAGCAGTATCGGTAATCAGCTTTGCCAGCCCATCCATCGCGGAACTGGTTTTGGTTTTTGCGGTGGTCGCAGTGTCGCGGGCCAGGGTGGTCGCTTGAGCTTTGATCTGCTCTCCCTGTTGCTTCCAGTCAAAAGCCGAAACATTGTCCTTAGCAGTATGAATCTTGTCCTTAGCAGTTTGAACTTTGTTTCTGGCGGTTTGCACCTTGTCTTTTGCAACTGTGGTAGCGTTGGCGACCTTAACGCGAGCGGCCTTTTTGGCAACATCAACCGCTGCATTAGCGAGGGTGAGGGATTCGCCGAATGTCGGTGTGCCATCTGAAGCTACAGCCGCACCAGATGTAGAAGTAGCAGATGCCTTAGTGCTGCCCGGCTTGCGTCCGCGGCGCTTGGGTATCTGTGTCGTGTCAGTGGCATCGGCCATGTGAAGTTCCTTCCAATCTTGCGGTCCGTCAATTCGGTGTTGATAACATGCGGTGTAGATAACAGTTCCCTTGCACGATTTCACCCCATTCAAGTCAAAAAATCCTGTGTTAAGCACAGGATCGCCTTGCCTTGAGGGACTGCGCTGGTTAATCGGGCGCGCGAGCCAACCCAGGCGCACCGTCTCCAAGCGAAGGAACCCCAGATGACCGCCATTCTAGACGTTCACGCCCGTCAGATCCTTGATAGCCGCGGCAATCCGACGGTTGAGGTCGACGTGCTGCTGGAAGATGGCAGCTTTGGCCGTGCCGCAGTGCCTTCCGGCGCATCGACAGGCGCCTATGAAGCGGTTGAAAAACGCGACGGCGACACCAGCAAATATTTTGGCAAAGGTGTTCTCGCCGCGGTTGATGCGGTGAACGGTGAGATTGCCGAGGCGGTTGTCGGCATGGATGCTGAGGATCAGGCCGAGGTGGACGGCGCAATGATCGCGCTTGATGGTATGGACAATAAAGGCCGCCTGGGTGCTAACGCGATCCTCGGTGTGAGCCTCGCTGTAGCGAAGGCGGCGGCGGATGCGCGTGGCCTGCCGCTTTATCGTTATGTCGGCGGGGTGCAGGCGCATGTTCTTCCCGTTCCGATGATGAACATCATCAACGGCGGCGAACATGCCGACAATCCCATCGACTTTCAGGAATTCATGGTCATGCCGGTTGGCGCGGAAAGCCTCGCCGATGCAGTGCGCATTGGCGCGGAAATCTTCCATACGCTCAAAAAAGGATTGCACGACAAGGGGTTGGCTACCTCGGTGGGTGATGAGGGCGGGTTCGCGCCCAATCTTTCCTCCACCACCGATGCGCTCGATTTCATCCTCGCCTCGATTGAGAAGGCGGGATACAGGCCGGGTGACGACGTGGTGCTGGCGCTGGATTGCGCTTCAACCGAATTTTTCAAGAACGGTAAGTATGAGATGGTCGGCGAGGGCAAAAGCCTGACCCCCGCGGAAATGGCCGATTATTTGGCGGATTTGTGCGCTCACTATCCCATCAAGTCGATCGAGGATGGGTGCGCTGAGGATGATTTCGAGGGGTGGAAATTGCTGACCGACAAAATTGGTGGCATGGTACAGCTCGTAGGGGACGATCTCTTCGTTACCAACCCGAAACGTCTGGCAATGGGTATCGAGAAAGGGCTGGCGAACTCGCTGCTGGTCAAGGTTAATCAGATTGGTTCGCTGACCGAAACACTGGCGGCGGTCGATATGGCGCACCGGGCGCGTTATACCGCAGTAATGTCGCACCGCTCTGGCGAAACGGAGGATGCGACCATCGCCGATCTCGCCGTCGCCACCAACTGCGGCCAGATCAAAACCGGCTCGCTCGCACGGTCGGATCGGCTGGCGAAGTATAATCAGCTGATCCGTATCGAGGAGGAATTGGGCGGGGTTGCACATTATGCGGGGCGTGCGATTTTCCGCTGATTTATTAACATATCTGAGAGTCTGGCAAGATAGTTGTCGCATTAACCATTTTTTGGTTGCGCGCATGAATCGAGTGTGATTCAACAGGCTATGGCACATTTGTTGAAGCTCAGATCGTTGTTTTCGTCGGCATTGGGGCCGGCGATGGCCATACTTCTGGTAACGCTTCTGCTTGGTTATGCTATTTTCGGCGGTAACGGCTTGCTCGCATGGGGCGGATACAGCCGTCAGCTTCATGACAGCCAGGCAGAACTGAATGTGGTTCTGGCCGAGCGCGCGCGGATCGCGAACAAAGTAAAGCTCCTTGATCCACGCCACGTTGACCCTGACCTGGCGGACGAAATGATTCGGCGCGAACTCAACGTCGGTCACCCGGATGAAGTAGTCGTTCCGTTGCACTAAACGGTGCCTATCTGGCTTATTAATATTTGGGGAGATTAATTTCTCCCATTATTAACCGTATAGGTTCGCGGGGCGTATTTTAATGGATTATGTACAGCGATAGACTATAATCCTGCCTACTCCCCAGTGAAGGACAGGAAGGATGTCTCCCTTTGGCTAAAACCCCATCGGCGCGCGCGGCCGGCAAACCGGCGCCCGCAACGGCAGGTGCGCCTGCGCAACCCCCCAAGGCTGATCATAACGCGACACGGCCCGCAGTTCCGCAGGATTATCAGGCAAGCAAAGAAGAACTGCTCGAATTTTATCGCCAGATGGTGCTGATTCGCCGTTTTGAGGAAAAAGCGGGCCAGCTCTATGGTCTTGGCCTGATCGGCGGGTTCTGCCACCTCTATATCGGGCAGGAAGCGGTGGCAGTAGGCATACAATCCGCCCTGACACCCGGCAAGGACAGCGTGATTACCGGATATCGCGACCATGGGCATATGCTCGCTTATGGCATAGATCCCAACATTATCATGGCCGAGCTGACCGGTCGCGCCGCAGGCATATCTAAGGGCAAGGGCGGCTCGATGCACATGTTTAGCGTGGAGCACAGGTTTTTCGGCGGTCATGGCATCGTCGGCGCACAGGTGTCTCTTGGCACGGGTTTGGGATTTGCTCACAAATATAGCGGCGATGGTGGCGTATGCGTCGCCTATTTTGGTGATGGTGCCTCTAATCAGGGTCAGGTCTATGAGAGCTTCAACATGGCAGAGCTATGGAAGCTGCCGATCATCTTCGTGATCGAGAACAACCAATATGCTATGGGCACCTCGGTCAACCGCTCCTCCGCCGAGGACCAGCTTTTCCGCCGTGGCGAATCTTTCCGTATTCCCGGCCTTCAGGTGAATGGCATGGATGTGCTGGCTGTGCGCGGCGCGACCGAGGAAGCGCTGAAGTGGGTGCAGGGCGGCAACGGCCCGATTCTGCTGGAAATGAAAACCTACCGCTATCGTGGCCATTCCATGTCCGACCCCGCCAAATACCGTTCGCGTGAGGAAGTGCAGGAAATGCGTGAAAAGTCCGACCCCATCGAAGGTTTGAAAAAGCATCTGGAGGGGCTGGGTATCACTGCGGATGAGATCAAGACCATCGACCAGAGCATTCGCAAGATCGTCAATGACAGCGCAGATTTCGCGGAAACAGCGCCGGAGCCGGACATGTCCCAGCTCTATACGGACGTTCTGGTGGAGACATACTGATGGGTATCGAGATTAAAATGCCGGCTCTCTCCCCGACAATGGAGGAAGGCACCCTTGCCAAATGGCTGGTCCAGGAAGGGGACAGCGTAAAATCCGGCGATCTGCTCGCCGAGATCGAAACGGACAAGGCAACGATGGAATTCGAGGCTGTCGATGAGGGAACTATTGGCAAGATTGTCATCCCCGCAGGGACCGAGAACGTAAAAGTCGGTGCGGTGATTGCCGTGATGGCTGGCGAGGGCGAGGGGAGTGCCGTCTCCGCGCCAGCATCAGCTATCGCACCTGCCCCGGCACCAGCCATGGCGGAAAGCGCGCCTCCCGCGGCCCCTGAGTCGGCATTCGTGCCGGCTGCGGCCGAAAGCGGCACGACACAACTGGCGGCAGACGCCAAGGCGGCGCTAACCGTCCCCGCCATTCCCACCGGCACGACCTATGCCAAGGTCACGGTGCGAGAGGCGTTGCGTGATGCGATGGCCGAGGAAATGCGCGCCGACGAGCGCGTGTTTGTGATGGGTGAGGAAGTCGCGGAATATCAAGGCGCTTACAAGGTCACGCAGGGTCTGTTGCAGGAGTTTGGCGACAAGCGTGTGATCGATACGCCGATTACCGAGCATGGTTTTGCCGGTGTGGGCGTCGGCGCGGCAATGGGCGGCTTGCGGCCCGTCATTGAGTTCATGACCTTCAACTTCGCTATGCAGGCGATCGACCAGATCATCAACTCCGCCGCCAAGACCAACTATATGTCTGGCGGCCAGATGCGCTGCCCGGTGGTATTTCGCGGCCCTAATGGCGCAGCAAGCCGCGTTGGCGCGCAGCACAGCCAGAATTACGGCCCGTGGTATGCGGCTGTGCCGGGGCTGATCGTGATCGCGCCCTATGACGCAGCGGATGCCAAGGGGCTACTGAAAGCGGCGATCCGTTGCCCTGACCCGGTGGTTTTCCTGGAGAACGAGCTGGTCTATGGACGCAGCTTCGATGTGCCGGTGCTGGACGACTATGTTCTCCCTATCGGCAAGGCGCGGATCGTGCGCGAAGGGGCGGATGTGACGCTGGTCAGCTATTCCATCGGCGTTGGCATGGCCCTCGAGGCGGCAGAAGCGCTGGCGGCAGAAGGAATCAGCGCCGAAGTGATAGACCTGCGTACCCTGCGTCCGCTTGATACGCATAGCGTGCTGGCCAGCCTCAAAAAGACCAACCGGCTTGTCGTGGTAGAGGAAGGCTGGCCCGTTTGTTCGATTGCCAGCGAGATCATGGCCGTATGCATGGAGCAGGGGTTCGATGATCTGGACGCGCCGGTGCAGCGCGTGACCAATGAGGATGTCCCGCTCCCCTATGCGGCTAATCTCGAAAAGGCGGCGCTGATCGACGTTGGGCGCGTGGTGGCCGCTGCGAAGCGCGTTTGCTATAAGTGAACGGTCAGGTTGTAGTATACTGATCGCAGGCGTGAACGGTGGCGGCTTCCACATTATAGATGCCGCCGTTCGCGCCCGCACCGCTGATCGGGCCGACATAGTCCCGGCTGTCGCGCACGATCATCGAGGCAAATTCGTGGATCGTCGGGTGCGGCACCAACCCTGATGTGAACAGCGGCTGATAATCGTAGAACACCTCGACATACATCACGCCGGTGTCATCCGGCGTGGTGACGACCTGCCCGCTTGGTCCCATGCCGTTGAGGTTGGTGGCGCCCTGCACGCCCCACGTCGAAACGGAGCCTTTCAAGCCACGGCATCGCTGCCAGCGAATCTTGAATTTGGTGGTGGTATTGGGGTTTGCTACAGGCTCCAGGCTGGAAATGATAACCCGGCCATGGGTGTAGAGATTGAGATTGCTCACCTGCATATTGGCGCCAGTCAACAGATCGTTGATGTCCGTCTCCGTCACTTGCGGATTACCTGTCAGTGCTACCCTACCCATACGGGAGCCGTTGTCCGCGACCTGTAACGCGATCTGTCCAACGCGCATCTTGACGATGGTAAAGTTGGTGATCTCGGTTGCGCTGACGAAGGTGACCAGCAGGAAGGGCAGCGCGGCAGCGAACTCCACCGCGGCGATAGCGCTGCGGTCGCGCATGATCCGGTGGAGATGGCAGGATAGCCAACGCAGGGATTTGAGGCCGATCACGGGCAATTCCTGGCCGTTGCGGTGCCATATTGCGACTGTGCGCCATAAGGCTGGTTCGCAAGCACCGTCGTCGCTCTTACTGTATTGTTGGCGGAGGTCCCCAACATCTTCCACAACGGAAACATGTGGGGATAGCTGACGGTGACGGTGTAGACGGTGATATCGCGCGCACCGCCCTGGCCGGAATTGCCGCCGTCCCTGTCCCATGTGCTGTTGTTATTGGCATCCGTATAAGGCTCGCCATTATCACAGGTGTTGTTGGTATTGGTGTCGGTATATGTTTCGGCCTGCGCGCCATAGGCGGACGAGAATGTCTTGTAATAACGGCGAGCGACTATGATGTTCGAATCCGTCATCGAGGTATTGAGTTTTTTCACCGCCGTGCGGATGCGCGTGTCGATCGTAGTCTGTGCGCTGTTGGCAGAACCGGTTTCAAGCGAACCGTCGCGCGCGGCTTTCTGAACCGTGCCCTGCAACACCGCCTGCATATAAAGGGAATGGGCGATGTCCAGTGTCCCCATCAGCAGCATGGCAAACGTCGGCGCGATCAGCCCGAACTCGGTCAGGGCCGTGCCACGCTCGCTGGCGAGCAGAGAACGAGGGTTCGTGTGCGCGCCCATCAGCTTATCAACCTCAGATCCGCGATCTCCGATGCGATTTGCTGGAATTTGGCAATGAGGGTCGTGGTATCGGTGGCGTTGAAATAATGGGTGTTGGCGACGCCGGGTGCATTGGGGGTCGTGGCGCAGTTTTGCAGCCGCGTTTCTGTCGACGCGACGGTGCCGCCGCCATAAGACACCACCCAGAGTGTGATGTTCTGGTTCTTGATCGCAGTGCACAGCGCGGTGAGGCGCGCATTGACGATATCGTCGGTATTGGTGCCGCTCGGCGCATAGCTCGTTTGCTTGCGGTTCCACCATGTAATGCCATAGGCTGAATAGTTGGTGGTCGAGGTGTTGGTGTCGCCATCGGTCATGAACACGATGTGGCGCTGGATCGGCTGGCCGGACGGCGTGGCTGCGTTCTCGCTGGCGAAGATACCGGTGGGTGAGATGAAGCGCGCGCCCCACACCATGCCGATATCATGATAGGTGCTGCCAGTCGCGACCAGACTGCTCAAATATGTTTCGAGCGCGGTGGCTGTGGACCAGACCTGAAGTTTTCTGGCCTCCGTCGGGCAGGAGATCGAGGAGAGCTGCGAAACTTGCGAGGCGTTGGTCGTGTTGCTCAATGATTTGTTGCCAGAGCTGTCATAGCGCATCCACGTGGCGTCATTGAGGATCGGTCCCCACAAGGTCGCGCTGTTGCCGGATGTGGGCACAGTGACGAAATCCGTGTCATAGGCTGTGGAAGGGATCGGGCTCCAGTCCGATGTGCCGATAGTGCTGGCATTGGTGTTCTGAAAGGATTGACGCTCCTCGATGCAGCCGTCCCAATCAACGGACTGGTTGGCAACATATTTGAGCGTGGTGGCCGTGCTGGAGCCGGACAGGTAGACGCTCGGCCCGTTGCTGGTGGTGATGGGCAGCGCCACCGAGTTGTTCCAGCTCGATCCGCTTATCTTGAGGCCGGATATGTTGTGCGACATCTGCTTGTATGTCCAACCGGTCACGACGTTGTTGTAGGCGGTCCATGTGACCGGCTTGGTCGAACTGCCCGTGCGGCTCACGGTATAGCTGCGGTTGTTGGAACTTTGCAGGCGGCAGGAACCAGCGCCGCTGGTGCTCCACTTATAGCGGTAGCCTTTGGCGGTATGGTCGTTGTTCTGGCTGTAGTTGAGGGTCTGTGTGATGTCTGTGCCGTATACGGGCGTGCTGCTGCCTGTCAGTGAAGCGGATTGAAGGCTTCCACTATCCGTATAATCCAGCATGCCCGTGCCCATGGTGTTGAGCAGGGGGCAGGTCGTGCTGTTTTTGCCTGTATAGGTTTTCGGCCATGAGGTGCTGTTGATCGTCACGGAGCCACCGCCGGTAAGGTTGCCCCAGCCAGAGTAAGCGGTATCGGTCGTCAGGTTAGACGGAGCGGCAGACCAGCTCCCCCAACTGATCGCGCTTTCCGTGCCGACAGTCCAGCCATAGACGACCGGCGTCGTGTTGGCTTCTCTGCTCTGATAGGTCCAGGTATCCGCAAAAAAGCTGTTGGGCAGCAATTTGCCGACGTTGACGTTAACCGAGTAAGGCATGAAGCCAAAGCGTATCTGCGCCGTTACCGTGCCCGATGGGGTGGAGCCGCAATTCTCGGTCGTGTCTATCTTTGCCAGCGCTTCGTAGAAGCATTTGACGGCGGAGCGCAGCCCCTTCATCTTGGCCACAGAATCTTCAACGTTTCCATTGCTACCACCGGGACAGCTATACCCGCTGTGGGCGACCTGGCAGTTCATCGAGCCGGTATTGTCGATCACGAACATCACGTCGGTGTTCGGAATTTCCATCTTCGCGGTGCAGGAGACGTTTAATGCCTTGGAGGTGATGCCAAGCACCCTGATGACCATCATAGGCATAGTGACAGAGGCCGTGCCACTCACCACGCCTGCGGACTCGGAGAAGTTTTTCGTAACCGTGCCGGTCCCGTAGTCCCCATCCTTGAAATTGCCTTCAAACATGTTGATGGCGCGCGCTTCGGTGCTGCCGGTGCCGGTAGTCCAGCTCCCTGTATCCATTGCCTTGCGGCCCGCGAGGGCACCGGCATCGCATGCTTGTTGCAGGCGGGTCTTGGCGAGGTAGAGGCGGCTCATGTCCACACCGCCGCCGACAAGTCCGAGCAGCGGGATCAGGAATGCCGCCGTCATGAACAGCACATTGCCCGCCTGATTGCTCAGCAGGCGTTGCAAAAAGCCCTTTTGCCCGTCCGGTTTCCATGCCATGCGATTGTTCACCCAGCCTTTGTCCCACAACCCGAATGGCCCGCAGCGGCGGTCGTCGCGCTATAAAGGCGCATCTCGAGCTATCCGGAGGGAATAGAGCCGACCTCTTAAGAATTGGTGATCCGGTGGAATGAAGAAAAACTTAACACATGGATGAAACACCCGAAATTCTGCCCTTTCAAAGGCTTGTATGTGCAGCGGCATGCGCATCGCTAGGGCGCGCAGTGCATGTGTTTGCGCTCGATAACGCCTGCGCGCACATCGCCCGCACAGTCACAGAACCACTCATGGCCCAGATCCGCCTCGCCTGGTGGCGTGACGGGCTGACCGCCGATGCGCTCGGGCCGATGCATCAGGCGCCCGATATTGCTGCGCTGCGCGCGGTGCCGGACTTTAGCAGTGCACGCGCGGGGATGATCGCGCTGGTCGATGGGTGGGAAGCGCTTATCGTTCGTGATGATGCCGGGGCAGGGCAGGAGATCCTTTCTGCCTACGCGCAGGGGCGGGGGGGCGGACTGTTCGCCGCGCTCGCGCCGGGGCACGCGGAATACAGCGCCCTTGCGGGGCAGATATGGGCGCTGTGGGATCTTGCCGGCCATGTTCATGACCCAGAATTGGCGGGTATGGCCATAGACTTTGCGCGCGTTCTGGTGGAGCAACAGCAGGCTAATCCTCGCTTGCCGCGCATGCTCGCCATGATGGCTGGCGTGGCGCGCGAAGATGTGCGGCGGGGAAGGGGCGCGCCCCGGCTGTTGACGCCGCGGCTTTATGGACGTTTGGTGCGTATCCAGCTATTCGGTCGATAAGACGCGCAGGGGGGCAATATGAACCGTTTTGTAGCCGGAGGTGTGGCGGGGTTGCTGCTGGTGGCGGCGGGGCTGTTTTGGTGGCAGGGAAGGGCCGAGCGTCAGCAGGTAGTCGCGCCCCGCCCCGTAGCGATGGCAACGCCGGTCGAAAGCCTGCCAGAGGGAGAGGATAACGCCTTGGGTGCCGCGCCGCCCATGCCACCCGAAGCGCGGGAGGAGGACCGCGAGGCTAAGCGATTCGGTCGCTATGACCATAATCGCGATGGCATCGTTACCCGTATCGAAATGATGGCCAGTCGAACCGACGATTTCAAGAAGCTGGACAAGGATGGCAATAACCTGCTCAGCTTCGAGGAATGGGCGGTAAAGACATCGGACCGTTTTGCCGGGGCAGACGCAAACCGGGATAGCAAACTTACACGCAGCGAATTCGCGACCACCGCGCCGAAACCTGGCCCCAAGCCCCGATGCGCGTGCTGATGCAGCAGGGGTTCAGGCTGGCTCGGAGAGCAGGTGCGCCTCCATCCATGCCATGAAATCCGCCCGCGCACGGCTGGTGTAAGCGCGTTTGCGCTCCTTCTTTTTCGTGGCTTCATCGGGCGGGGGCATCAGGCCAAAATTGACGTTCATTGGCTGGAATGTGGCTGCATCCGCCCCGCCAGTGACATGGGCGAGAAGAGCGCCGAGCGCGGTCGTCACCGGCGGAGGGCTGAGTGCACGCCCGGCCAGCTCCGTCATCGCGAAGCGCGCAGCAATAAGGCCAATCGCCGCACTTTCTACATAACCCTCGCATCCGGTCATCTGCCCGGCAAAGCGGATATGCGGCGCAGATTTCAGACGCAGCGTCGGATCGAGCAACTTCGGGCTTTGGATAAAGGTGTTGCGGTGCAGCCCGCCCAGACGTGCGAATTCGGCCTTCTCCAGTCCCGGAATGGTGCGGAACAGCTCCACCTGCGCGGCATGCTTGAGTTTGGTTTGAAAGCCGACCATGTTCCACAGCGTGCCAAGCGCGTTGTCCTGCCTCAGTTGCACCACCGCATAGGGCCAGCGCCCGGTGCGCGGATTATCCAGCCCCATCGGTTTCATCGGGCCATGGCGCAACGTCTCAATCCCGCGCGAGGCCATCACCTCAATTGGCATACACCCTTCGAAATAGGGGGTATCCTTCTCCCACTCGCGAAACTCGGTTTTAGGGCCATCGAGCAGTCCCTGCACGAATGCCTGATACTGCTCCCGATCCATCGGGCAGTTGATGTAATCTTGCCCTGTGCCGCCACCGGGGCCAATCTTGTCCCAGCGGTTTGCCATCCAGCAGATGTCCATATCGATACTGTCCCGATAGACGATGGGTGCGATGGCATCGAAAAAAGCGAGGCTTTCTGCTCCGGTAATAGCACAGATACTGTGGCTTAACGGTTCGGCGGTGAGCGGGCCAGTCGCAACGATGGTAAGGCCACCCGACGGCAGCACGTCAATCCGCTCACGGATGATTGTGATATTGGGGTGCAGGGATAGTGCGCGCGTCACGCCGTCTGAGAAAATGTCCCGATCCACCGCCAAAGCCGAACCGGCTGGAACCTTCGCTTCTTCTGCCTGTGCCATTATCACAGAGTTGAGATCGCGCATCTCCTGATGGAGCAGGCCTACGGCATTATTCTCTGCATCATCCGAGCGAAAGCTGTTGGAACAGACCAGTTCGGCAAGATCATCCGTCTGGTGTGCGGGAGTGGAATGCCCTGCGCCGCGCATTTCCGAGAGGCGCACCCTCACCCCAGCTTGTGCAAGCTGCCACGCCGCCTCGGAGCCGGCCATGCCGCCGCCAATGATGTGCACCTGATATGTCATGCGAAGGCCGCATAACGGCACTGGATCGCTTTGGATAGAGGCGCTTGTCTTTGAAGGCGGACGTTAGTCGGCAACGGTGCCGACGACAGCACCAGTCGCGCCACCGATGACCGCGCCCTTCTTGACATTTTCTCCGGTTGCCGCCGCCACTACGGCTCCTGCGGCACCGCCCACTGCGGCTCCCGTTACGGTTGAACAGGCGTTAAGGCTAAAGGCGCTGGCGAGAATTACGGCCGGCATAAGAATTTGCTTCATGACCTCGGTCCTTGTTGGAAATTGGTATGAAGGGAAAATCCTCAACCTGGCTTTATGGTTCCCCTCTGCGCGACAGACCTACTTTCGCCAGCGACCAGCAACAGTTCCTCAGGATAGCGTCCGCTAAAAGCCCGCTGGAAATACATGCCGCCCGTCCGGGTCGAGGCGCAGGGTCGCTTTGGTGGTAACGGCGCTCATCTGGATCGGTCCATAGATATGCGGAAAGAGGGCGCCGCCGCGCGATGGCTCCCATTTCACCATATCACCCAGCGCGGGCAAATCTATCATAGCGAGAATAAGATCATCCTGACCTGCGAAGTACTTTGCGACCGTTTCCGCCACCTGATCGCGGGCGGAGAGGTGGATATAGCCATCGGCGATATCCACCGGCGCACCGGCAAACACGCCCGTCTCGCGAAAGACGCTCCATTGCGCGCGCGTCAGCACCTTGAAGGCGAACAGTGGTTCGGTCACTGGATGATGGCTGAGTCTGCTCCGCCCGCTTCGCCCTCTTCGTCGCCATTCTCTTCGATCTTCGCGGCGGAAACGACGTGTTCGTCGTCGGCCACATTGAACAGGCGCACGCCAGCGGAGCCACGGCCGATCACGCGCATGGAGTTGAGGCCCATGCGGATGAGCTTCGCCTGATCGGTTACCAGCATCAGATGGTCATCCTTGTTGGCGGGAAAGCTGGCGACGACGAGGCCGTTCCTCGGGATATTGTCGATATTGGTGATGCCCTGTCCGCCACGCCCCGTGCGCCGATATTCATAGGCGGAGCTGAGCTTGCCATAGCCATTGGCGCAGACGGTGAGGATGAACTGCTCCTTCTCCGCCATTATATCCATCGTCGCCTGATCCAGCGTAGGCTCGCCTTCGCGTTCGCCTTTCCATGGTGCAAAACGCAAATAAGCCTCGCGGTCCTCGGCGCTAGCACCCGAGCGATGCAGGATCGACAACGAGATCACTTCGTCCCCCTTGCGCAGGGTCATGCCGCGCACGCCGGTGGACGAGCGGCTCTGGAACTCGCGGATATCGGACCCCATGAAGCGGATGGCCTTGCCCTGACGGCTGACAAGAAGCACATCGTCATTTTCACTCAACAGCGCAACGCCAATCAGCCGATCGCCCGCATCCTCGCCCTCAAACTTCATCGCGATCTTGCCGTTGGAAGGAATATTGGAAAAGGCATCCATGCTGTTACGCCGCACGGACCCGCAGGCGGTTGCGAACATCACATGCAGATCTTTCCAGCTTTCCTCATCCTCCGGCAACGGCAGCACGGTCTGGATCGTTTCGCCCTGGGCCAGCGGCAGGAGGTTGACCATCGGCCGCCCGCGCGTCGCCGGGCTACCTTCGGGCAGGCGCCATACCTTGAGACGATAAACCTTGCCCGCCGTGGAGAAGAACAGCACCGGGGTGTGCGTGCTGGTGACGAACATCTCGGTGATGGCGTCCTCCTCCTTGGTTGTCATACCCGCGCGGCCCTTCCCGCCCCGGCCTTGAGCGCGGAAGCTGTCAAGCGGAGTGCGCTTGATATAGCCCTGCATGGTGACGGTGACGACCATCTCCTCCCGCTCGATCAGATCCTCATCCTCGATGCCGTCCGCAGCAGGCGCGATGGTGGATTTTCGCGGCGTGGCAAATTCCGCCTCGATCGCCTGAAATTCCTCCCGCATTACCGCGTAGAGCTTTACCCTGTCCGCCAGGATAGCAAGATATTCCGCGATATTGGCGGCCAGCCCCTGCAACTCGTTGCCGATTTCGTCCCGTCCGAGGGCGGTCAGGCGGTGGAGGCGCAGATCGAGGATAGCACGCACCTGTATCTCGGACATGCGATAGCTATCGCCTTCCACCTCATGATCGATTGCTTCGACAAGGCGGATATAGGACGCGATTTCGGCCACCGGCCACTCGCGCGCCAGCAGTTTCTCCCGCGCTTCAGCCGGGCTGGAGCTGCCGCGGATGATGCGTACCACTTCGTCCAGGTTGGTGACGGCTAGCACAAGGCCGAGCAAGATATGCGCCCGTTCCCGCGCTTTGTTCAGCTCGAACTTGGTGCGGCGGGTGATGACCTCCTCACGGAACTTGATGAAAGCCTCGATGATCTCCTTGAGATTGAGCAGCTCTGGCCGACCGCCGCGAATGGCCAGCATGTTGGCGGGGAAGGAGGATTGCGCAGGAGTATGCCGCCAAAGCTGGTTCAGCACCACATCAGGCGTTGCATCGCGCTTGAGATCAATGACGATCCGCACGCCTTCGCGGTTCGATTCGTCGCGGATGTCGGCAATCCCCTCGATCCGCTTATCCTTCGCCGCCTCCGCGATCTTTTCGACCAGCCCGGCCTTGCCAACCTGATAGGGAATTTCCGTCAGCACGACGGATTGGCGCTCCCCGCGTCCTTCCTCAATCACATGACGCGAGCGCATAATGACCGAGCCCCGCCCGGTGGCGTAGGCCGAGCGCGCTCCTGACGCACCTAGGATAAGCGCGCCGGTCGGGAAATCGGGCGCAGGGACGATCTGCATCAGCTCTTCCAGAGAGATCAGCGGATTGTCCATGGTCGCAAGGCAGGCGCGCAGCACCTCACCCAGATTATGGGGCGGCACATTGGTCGCCATGCCGACGGCGATGCCGCCCGCGCCGTTGACCAGCAGGTTGGGGAAGCGCGCAGGCAGCACCTGCGGCTCATGCTCCGAGCCATCATAGTTCGGCGTGAAATCGACTGTATCCTTGTCGAGATCGTCGAGCAGCGCATTCGCAACCTTGGCGAGCCGCGCCTCGGTGTAGCGCATTGCCGCCGGAGCATCGGGGTCCATCGAACCGAAATTGCCCTGGCCATCCATCAGCGGCACGCGCATCGACCAGTCCTGCGTCATGCGGGCGAGCGCATCGTAGATCGAGCTGTCGCCATGCGGGTGATATTTACCCATGACATCGCCGACGATACGCGCCGACTTGCGATAGGGCTTGCCCGCAACGAAACCCTGCTCGTGCGCGCCAAACAGGATGCGGCGGTGCACGGGCTTCAGGCCATCGCGCACATCAGGCAGCGCGCGCGAAACGATAACGGACATTGCGTAATCGAGATAGCTGGACTTCATCTCGTCGACGATATCGATCGGGCTGATGTCAGAAGGTTCGGCGAGCAGTGTCTCGTCGGTCAAGGCGACTCTCTTTTCGGTTTGAGGCTGTTACAGATTGGCGCACACTCCTAGCCGGTTCAAAGCAGCCTGTCACCCCTCGCGCACGCGGGCGCGCTCACGCGCGCGAGGAAATTGAGGAAGGGCAGGCGATAGAATGACGCACAGCGGCGGTAAGCGCCTTCTTCCCACATGACAAGCGGCGCATGGCTCGCTATGGAAGCGCCCATTCAACATCCGTTCACGCGCCTGTTCCTATTCGTCAGCGTGAAAGCAGAGTATTCCGCCGGTTTTCCGCCGGCCCAAAAGGAGATGGAATGATGCGTCTTGTTTCGCCGGTTGCTTTGGGAATGATGCTTGCGCTCGGCGGTGTATCGCTGGGCGTTGCCGCGCCGGTCGCCAGCGCTAAGGAGAAGCCTGCCAAAGCGCCGCAGGCCAAGCCCAGCCCTGGCTTTCAGAGTCCGGTTGTCAAGCTCCAGGATGCGATTACTAAAAAGGATATCGAAGGCGCCAAGGCTGCGCTTCCTGTCGCACAGGCCGCGATAACGACCGAGGACGACAAATATTTCTATAACAGCATGCTGCTCAATCTCAGCATCCTCACCCAGGATGCGGCCATGCAGAACGAGGCACTGAAAGGCATGCTGGCATCGGGCTTTGTGCCGCCTGAACAGCAGGGCCAGTTTAATGCCATCGTCGCCAGCAACGCCTCCGCAGCCGGAGACTATGACTCTGCGCTCGCCTATGCCGATAAGGCTGCGGCGGTGGGTTACAGGCCGGAAGAAGTCAATGTCATCATGGCGCAGGCGATATGGGGCAAGGCCGGAAAAAACCCGGCGGAAGTCGCGCGCGGGCTGGATTTTTTCAGGAAAGGTATCGCGGCTAAGAAGGCGGCGGGTCAAGCAGTTGATCCCCAATGGTACCAGGTAGCTGTGCAGCGGGCTTCGGAAGCCAATCTTCCGCAATTGGGCGAGTGGGCCTCAATGGCTTATGAAGCCGTGCCCAGCGGCGAAAATCTGCGCACCGTCCTCCGCGTATTTCAGCGCGACAACCCGCAGATGACCAACCGCGAAATGCTGGATCTTTTGCGCCTCATGCAGTTTTCCGGGGGTCTGGCTGTCAAGGGCGACTATCTCGAATATGCCGAAATGGCGCTCAAGGGCGGCATTTTCGGCGAGGTGAAGAGCGTGATGGACGCAGGCCGCGCGGCTCGGGACCGCCGCAACAATCTGGTGCTTACTTCAATGGATGCCGCCGATACCTATAACCTTGCCAACTCGAAAATCGCGGGAGACAAGGCATCACTCGGTGCGGCATCATCAGATGCGGCTAAGGCGGCTACCGGCAAGATCGCATCCGCCACGGCCGACGCCTATCTCGGCTATGGCGACAATGCCAAAGCCATTGCCCTCTATCAGATGGCATTGCAGAAGGGCGGCGTCGATGCCGCGGAAGTGAATACGCGCCTCGGTATCGCGCAGGCACGCGCAGGCAATCTCGAAGCCGCCAAGGCCGCCTTCTCTCAGGTCAATGGCGGTGCGCGCGGTAATATCGCCCAATATTGGCTCAAGTGGGTTAGCCGCCAGCCGACCGCATAAAAGGCGGATAGCGTAGTGATTGAGGGCGGCGGGATCTTACATCCTGCCGCCTTTTTATTTCCCTCAGCGTTCGAGCGGCACGCCGGGCAGGTTTTTGGATGTGCGGATTGTGAGCGAGGTCTTGACGCTGGCGACATTGGGCGCAGAGGTGAGACGCGTGGTCAGGAAGTTCTGGAAACTTTGCAAATCATGCGCCACCACCTTCAGCATGAAGTCGATCTCGCCGTTCAGCATATGACATTCCCGCACTTCGGGAAGGGCGGCGACATGGCGCTCGAAAGCAATCAGGTCCGTTTCCGCCTGACTCTTCAGGCTGACCATGACGAACACGGTAATCGCATAGCCTAATGCCGCTCCGTCGAGCGCGGCATGATAGGACTGGATGACGCCGCTCTGCTCCAATGCCTTGACGCGCCGCAGACAGGGGGGGGCAGTGAGGCCAACGCTGGCGGCAAGCTCGACATTGGTCATCCTGCCGTCCTGCTGGAGCAAGGCGAGAATGGCCAGATCGGTATCATCGAGCTTAATGGCGGCCGCCAAAGCAATTTCCTTTCACGTGGATTACATGCAGAATAATAATATATGCCTTATTTGCAACCGTCCCACTATGCTACGTATTGATTTTAACCCTATACCGCCCTTTCCCTTTGGCGCCGAATTTCCTAAGCCGAAATGCGCTTAGCGGGGGATTCACCTTGGCTACGACGGGAAGCATGGCAGTGCGGTTTAATGATCTGACGCAGACCATCCTTGCGGTGGAGGAAAGGACGGGCAGCGCCGCCGCGAGCCTGTGGCGTCAGTGCGTCGATATGCTGGCCCAGCACGATCAAGCTGGTCGGATGCTGCTGAGGCAGGAGGACAGGGCGGCGCTGGTGGCGCGCCTCACTGATCTGCGCGGCGAGCTGACCGAAGCACAGCGCATCGCCAGCGTTGTCGAGCTGGGCAGCCGCCTGCGCTCACCCGCGCTGGTGGAGTTTTTTGCTACCGATCGCCCGGCGGTATGCGTGGCGGCCCTGTCGCGCGCGCGTCTGCCGGACAGCCTGTGGCCGGTGCTGGTGTCTCGGCTCGGGCCGACCGCGCGCGGTGTTTTGCGCGCCCGCAAGGATATGGGACCGGAAACAAAGCGCGCGCTGGACGCATTTGGACCGACCGACATGGTGCTGGGCGATGAAGGCGCGGCAGTCGTTTCCAACGATGTCGGTTCTGCCGAGATTACCGAACTGAAGGAAGAACTGCTGCTCGACAGCCCGCAGCAGGGGGTGTCAGAGGGCGAGCGCAGCCAGATTCGCCAATTGGTCGAAAGGATCGAACGCTTCACCAGCAGTGGCATGATCCGCAGCATACCCGCGCCGCAGCAGGCGCCGCATGCCGATCAGGCGGCGTTGCGCAGCTTCCCATTCGAAACCGATGCGGAAGGAACGCTGATCTGGGTGGGCGAAGCATCTCGCCCTGCACTGGTCGGGCTTTCGATTGCCCAGATTGCGCTGCCGCGCGAAACCGGCCCCGATGGGCATGTCGCAGGCGCGTTTGCCCGGCGCAGCAGCTTTCAGCATGGGCGCTTCTTCATCGGCGAAGGGCTATATGAAGGTGAATGGCGTCTCTCTGCCGTGCCGTTTTTCGATCCGTCATCGGGGCGGTTTCAGGGTTATCGCGGGCAGGCGCGGCGGCCGCTGGTACATGAGATTCCGCATCAAACCGAGACGCGACACCCTGCTCCAGAGGGGCAACCATCACTCGATTCGGTGCGCCAGCTGATTCATGAATTGCGCACGCCGCTGAACGCTATTCTCGGGTTCGCGGAGATTATCGAGCAGCAGCTTTTCGGCCCGGCGGGCGTGCATTACCGCGAGATGGCGGGCAATATCCTGTCTGACGCGCGCCGCCTGCTCGCCGCGTTTGACGATATCGATATTGCCGCCCGCGTCGCCGCCGCGCAGGATGGCAATGCAGGCCAGCCCTCTGCGCGCAGTGCCGTCGATGTTAGCGCCCTGCTCGACAGCGCCGCCGCGTTGTTCGGGGGAGATGGCGCGCCAGGTTTGCGCATTGCCACCTCTGCCGATCTGCCGCGGGCTTATGTTGAACCGCTGCAATGCGAGCGCATGATCCAGCATCTCGTCCGCACGCTGATGTCGCTCACCAACGGCGGGGAGAGGGTGCAGGGCGCGCTGTGGTTTCAGCCGGATGGCGCCGGCGGCAAGCTGATCCTTGGCTTCGACCGGCCGGCGCGCCTCAAGGGACTGGATGAGCACGAACTGCTCGATCCCGGTTACGGATCGGACGGGGATTGGCCGGATGCCCCACTGCTCGGCCTCGGTTTTTCGATGCGGCTGGTGCGCAGCCTCGCGTTGGCGCAGGAGTGCGTGCTGCGCATAGAGCCTGAGCGCATCCTGTTGGAGCTGCCGGTGGCACAGGGCGAGGCGCTGGCCGACGACGAAAGCGCGTAAGTGCGCGCCGTCTGACGGACGTGCCAATTCCAATCTTTATGCTATAGGCGGGGGGTTATGACCGCACACGTCCTCTCGCCTGATGATCTGCGCGCACCGCCTGCGCGGGAGAATTACATCGTGCTGCCTGCCAGTTTCGGCACGCGCTTCATGCTGGTGGTCGATACGGAGGAAGAGTTTGACTGGGCCGCCCCGTTTGACCGCGAAAGCCGCAGCGTCACCATCTGTGGGCCGATGCGACGCGGGCAGGCGTATTTTCGCAAGGCGGGTGTGCGCCCGCTTTACGTGACAGACTATCCGGTGATCAATGATGCTGAGGCCGGGCCAATGCTCAGCCAATGGCAGGCAGCAGGCGAGGCGGATATTGGCGCGCATTGCCACCCGTGGGTCAACCCGCCGCATGAGGAGGAAGTCAGCGTTGCCAACAGTTTCGCGGGCAACCTCCCCGAAGCTCTGGAGCGCGCGAAGATCATGCACCTGCGCGACCGCATCAAGGAGGTAACGGGGCGCGCACCGATCGCCTTTCGCGCCGGCCGCTATGGCGCGGGGCCGAACACCGCGCGCATCCTCGCTAATCTGGGCTTTCGGCTCGACACTTCGGTGCGCAGCCGTTTTGACTACAGCGCGCAGGCAGGGCCGGATTTTTCCGGGCTGCCGGTGACGCCATGGCGCGCGGGGCCGGGCGGTGTCTTGATCGAGCTGCCCCTATCCACCGCGTTTGCCGGGCCGTTGGGTCGATGGGGAGACACTTTTCAGCCGCTGATCGAGCGCGGCGGGCTGGCGGCGGGCGGGCTTTCCCGATCCCAGCTGCTTCAGCGCATTCCGCTCACCCCCGAAGGCATAAATGCGGAAGAGGCCATACGTGGCATAGATGCGCTGTTGGCAGAAAACGTGCGTCTTTTCCTGTTCAGTTTCCACTCGCCAACGCTGGCGCCGGGAAACACGCCGTATGTGCGCACCGCGCCGGATCTTGCCCGCTTTTATGCATGGTGGGACACGGTGCTGGATCATCTGGCGCGGCGTGGCGTGAAGGCGGCTGGGCTGGAAGATGTACTCGCCGCATGCGCGCCAAGATAGGCTTGCCAACCAAGGGAGCGGCGGCTATCCGCCAAAGCAGGTGGGGCCTGTAGCTCAGTTGGTTAGAGCTGGCCGCTCATAACGGCTAGGTCGCGGGTTCGAGTCCTGCCGGGCCCACCATTTTCCTGTAGTGAGAAACCATGCCAGGCAGCCGCGAACAGACCGAAGCCCTTCTCGCCCGCTATTATGCGGCGTTCAACGCGGGGGATCATGAGGCTATGCTCTCTTGCATGGCGGACGACGTGGCGCACGACATCAATCAGGGCGAACGCCAGAGCGGCAAGGACGCCTTTCGCGCTTTCCTTGCGCGGATGGATACGGCCTATGCCGAGCGGCTGGAGGACATTGTGCTGATGACCAGCGCGGACGGATCGCGGGCGGCGGCGGAGTTCGTGGTGCACGGCATCTACAAGCAAGCTGACGAGGGTCTGCCTCCCGCACATGGGCAAGGCTATGTGCTGCCCGCCGGAGCATTCTTCGCGGTGAACGATGGCTGCATTTGCCGCGTTTCGGTCGCTTACAATCTGGCAGACTGGATCGCTCAGGTTTCATGAAGGCGGTGATCCGCACGCTGTCCGACTGCCGGGAGCGGGAGGGGGCGTTGCCCGCGCTTGCGGCGCTGCGGATAGAGGTTTTTCGCGCATGGCCATATCTGTATGACGGCAGCGAGGCCTACGAGGCGCACTATCTCGCCGAATTCATGGCAGCGGCGGGGTCGGTGCTGGTCGTCGCTGAAGTCGAGGGCGCGATTGTCGGCGCCGCCACCGCCTCTCCGATGGCGGGACAGAAAGCGGAATTTCGTGCGCCATTCGAGCAGTGCGGGCTGGATACTGACGCCCTGTTCTACTTTGGCGAATCCGTGCTGAAACCCCGTTTTCACGGCTTGGGCATCGGCCATGGCTTCTTCGATGCACGAGAGGGGGCGGCGCGGGCGGCAGGGGCGAGCGCGGCGACTTTTTGCGCCGTCATCCGCCCGCAGGATCATCCGTTGCGCCCGGATGATGCGCGGGATCTGCATCCCTTCTGGCGCGCAAGGGGTTATACGCCGGTTGAAGGCCTGACGTGCAGCTTCGATTGGAAGGATCTGGATCAGACAGAAGAAACCGCGCATTCGATGCAATTCTGGATGCACGGGTTATGAGCGGCTTCCGCATCGCCTGCGCGCAATATGCGATCGAGCCCATGGCCAGCCTCGATGCGTGGCAGGATAAAGTCGGCCGATGGGTTAAGGAGGCGGCACAAGCCGGCGCGCAGCTACTGGTCTTTCCCGAATATGCGGCGATGGAGATCGCGGCGAGCGACCCGGCGACCATGAGCGATCTTGACGGCAGCCTGCGCACGGTGATCGCGGCTGGCGATACGATGGATGCCTATCATGAATCCCTCGCGGAATGGCATGGCGTAATTATTCTCGGCTCAAGCCGACCCTATGCCTTGCCCGATGGCCGTATCGTCAATCGCGCGCGCCTGTTCGCGCCCAATGGCCGCAACGGCTATCAGGATAAGCTCATGATGACCCGGTTCGAGCGCGAGCGATGGGGTATCAGTGGCGGGGACCATATCCGTGTCTTTCGCACGGCGCTGGGCCTAATTGGTATCTCGATCTGCTATGATGTGGAGTTTCCCATGATCGCGAGGGCGCAAGCCGAAGCAGGCGCGCGGCTCATCCTCACCCCCTCATGCACGGATAGCATGCAGGGCTATTGGCGGGTGCGGATAGGCGCACAGGCGCGGGCGCTGGAAAATCAGATCTATGTTGCCCATGCGCCAACCGTCGGCATGGCGCCATGGTCCCCCGCCGTCGACGAGAATTATGGCATGGCGGGGCTATATGGGCCTTCGGTCATGGAGTGTCCGGATGATGGGGTGCTTGCCATCGGCGGGGAAAGAGACAGCGGCTGGACCTTTGCCGAAGTAAACCCTTCGCGAGTCGACAACTGGCGCGACGCGGGCGCCGTGCGGCCCTTCGCCCACTGGAACGAGCAATTTCTGGGCGTGCCTGTCAGGCACCCGCCGGTTGAAATGATCGATCTGTGCTAGAAATGGGTCCGATTGTTCATTTCGCACCTGCAACATAGCTATTGCCAAGCCGCGAATCGCGCGACATCATGCGCATATGGGGACGGACAAGAATTTCTTCGACGAAATATATGACGACGCAGGCGAGCCGCGCGCTCCCTATCGGGCTTATTGCGAATGGCTCGGCAGCCAGGAGCCGGCAAAGCTCCTCAAGAAAACGCAGGAAGCCGAAGAACTTTTTCGCAAAACCGGCATCACCTTCGCCGTCTATGGACAGGAGGAGGCGGAGGAGCGGCTGATCCCGTTTGATATCGTGCCGCGCATTATCGCTGGCGCCGAATGGGCGCGGCTCACCCGCGGTATAGAGCAGCGTGTCCGGGCAATGAACGCCTTCCTGCATGACATTTATCACCGGCAGGAGATCATTCGTGCCGGGCGGCTGCCGGAGCATATGGTCAGCGGCAACAGCGCCTTTCTCGACCGGATGATCGGCTTCACACCGCCGGGCGGAGTGTATAGCCATATCGTCGGCGTCGATCTCGTCCGCACCGGGCCGAACGAATTCTACGCGCTGGAGGATAATGCGCGCACCCCATCGGGTGTGTCCTATATGCTCGAAAACCGCGAGACGATGATGCGCATGTTTCCCGAACTTTTCACCCAGGCGCGGGTGCGGGAAGTGTCGGATTATCCCAAGAAGCTGCGCAGGTCGCTTTCGCGGTGCGCGCCGCCCGCGTGCAAGGGCGACCCGGTCGTCGCGGTGCTGACGCCGGGCATCTACAACAGCGCTTATTTCGAGCATGCCTTTCTGGCGGATCAGATGGGCGCGGAACTGGTCGAGGGGCATGACCTCCGCATTGTCGATGGCCGCGTTGCGATGCGGACGACGCGGGGCTATCAGGCGATCGACGTGCTGTATCGTCGGCTGGATGACGAGTATCTCGATCCGCTTTCCTTTCGCCCCGAATCGATGCTGGGCGTTCCGGGGATCATGGATATTTACATGGCGGGCGGCATTACCATCGCCAACGCGCCGGGAACCGGGATCGTCGATGACAAGGCGGTCTACAGTTATGTGCCGGACATCGTGCGCTTCTACACCGGCGAGGAGCCGCTACTGCAAAATGTGCCGACCTGGCGCTGTTCCGAGCCGGATTCGTTGAAATATGTGCTGGAGCATCTTGCCGAACTGGTGGTGAAAGAGGTGCATGGCTCGGGCGGTTATGGCATGCTGGTCGGCCCGGCGGCGAGCAAGCGGGAGCTGGCGGATTTCGCCGCCAAGCTCAAGCGGTCCCCCGCCAAATATATCGCCCAGCCGACGCTGGCGCTCTCGACCGTTCCGATCCTCACCAAGCGGGGGTTGGCTCCGCGGCATGTCGATTTGCGCCCGTTCGTGCTGATGTCGCCGGACCGGATCGACATAACACCCGGCGGCTTGACGCGGGTAGCGCTCAGGAAAGGGTCGCTGGTCGTCAATTCGAGCCAGGGCGGTGGCACCAAGGACAGCTGGGTGCTGGAGGAGTAGGCGGCAGTATGGCGACATTATGACTACTCTGGGCAAAACCGCCGGCGCCTTGTTCTGGATGTTCCGCTATCTGGAACGGAGCGAGAATTTGGCGCGGCTGATCGAAGCAGGGCTGCGCATGGCCCTGACCCGTAGCGACAGCGCGACCCAGGAATGGGGTTCGGTGCTGACTACTGTCGGGCTGGCGCAGGCCTATAAGGAAACGCAGCAGGGCTTTGAGCCATCGCTGGTGGTGAACTTCCTGCTGCGCGGACGGAACCATGGCGGCTCGGTCTATGCGATGATCGAGCGCGCCCGCGACAATGCCCGCATCGCCCGCACCGCGATCACCCGCGAGGTGTGGGAAGCCACTAACGAATGTTATATCCATATCCGCGATGCGATGGCACGGCCATTGCGCGATGCCGACTTGCCGCACGTGCTCGGGATGATCCGCCAGCACAGTGCGCTGGTGCGCGGCGCGTTGCACGGCACGATGCTCCGCAATGACATCTATAATTTCGCGCGCCTCGGCACTTTTCTGGAGCGGGCGGACAACACGGCACGGATTATCGATGTCAAATATTATCTGCTGCTGCCTTCTTTAAGCCATGTCGGCTCCACACTCGACACCAACCAGTGGGACATGCTGTTGCGGTCGCTTTCGGCCCAGCGCAGCTATCGCTGGCTCAACCCCAATGAGACGAAAGCGATCGATATCGCCCGCTTTCTGATCCTCGACGGCCGATTTCCGCGCTCTATTCTGTTTTGCACCCGCAAGATCGAAGAAAATCTTGTCTGGCTGGCGCGGGATTACGGGATAGATCATCCCAGCCAGTCCCTCGCGCTGGATATGCTGAGGCGGATGGAGGGGGCGTCGGTCGAGCGCATCTTCGAGAGCGGACTGCACGAGTTTTTGCAAGGCGTTACGGCGGATAATGCCGTCATCGCCCGGCAGATCGAGAATGATTATCGTTTCGCCCAATAGCCTCGGGAACAGGAGCTGCACGCGCTGTCATGAAAATCCGCTTTCATCATACCACCGCCTATCATTTCGATAAGCCGGTGCCTTATGGCCTGCAACGGCTGCGGATGAAGCCCAAGGACAGCACGCACCAGAAGGTGCTCGGCTGGTCGATGGAGCTGAAGGGCGGGGTGTGCGAGGCGAGCTATGAGGATGCGCATCGCAACCATGTCTCGCTGATCCGCGTGAAGGAAGGGACCACCTCGGTCGAAATTGTCTGCGCGGGTGAAGTGGAGACGATGGCCGATCATCATGGCGTGGTCGGCGCGCATATGGGCTATACGCCGCTTTGGCTGTTCCGCCAGCCTACGGCGCTGACCAAGGCCGGCGCGGCGGTGACGGCGCTCGCCCATAAAGTTCGCGCGGAAAATCACGCCAGCGATGTCACGATGCTGCATGCCCTGAGTAATGCTATTGCCGACTCGGTTGCCTATCAGACGGGGATGACTGACGCTCGCACGACCGCCGAGGAATCCGCGCAAAAGGGGCAGGGCGTGTGTCAGGATCATGCCCATATCTTCATCTCTGCCGCCCGGTTGCTGGGTATTCCCGCGCGCTATGTGAGCGGTTATCTGTTCATGGAGGACCGGGTAGAGCAGGAGGCGGGTCATGCATGGGCAGAGGCACATGCCGAGGGGCTGGGCTGGGTCGGGTTCGATATTTCCAACCGCATCAGCCCGGATCAGCATTATATCCGGGTGGCGACGGGGCGGGATTATGCCGATGCCGCGCCGATCCACGCCATGTCCTTTGGCGGGGGCGATGCAAGCATGCTTGTGTCCCTCCGTGTGGATCAGTAAGCCATAACGACGGGAAGCGATCAGGGGTGAATTCATGACATATTGCGTGGGCATGCAACTGGACGCAGGCCTTATCTTCATGTCTGACACCCGGACCAACGCCGGGGTCGATAATATCTCCGTCTTTCGCAAGATGGTGAGCTGGGAAGTGCCGGGTGAGCGGGTTATCACGCTGTTGACGGCGGGCAACCTCGCCACCACCCAGTCGGTTATCAGCCAGCTTGAGGAGCGCAGCAAGCGCCCTGCGGATCGTCGTCCATCGATTCTCGAAGCGCCGAGCATGTTCCAGCTCGCGAATATTGTGGGCGAAACATTGCGAGACACGATCAGCAGTGGCGCGATGGGCGGTGCCGAGGCCGAGAGCAAATTCGATGCCACCATCATTCTCGGTGGCCAGATCCTGGGCAGTCCGCCGCGTCTGTTCCTGATTTATCCCGAGGGTAATTTCATCGAGGCTTCGGCTGACACTCCCTTTTTCCAGAGCGGCGAGACGAAATACGGCCGACCTATCCTCGTGCGCGCCTATGATCCGTCCATGTCATTCGCGGAGGCCGCCAAACTGCTGATGGTGAGCTTCGACTCGACCCTGAAGGCCAATCTGTCGGTCGGCCTGCCGTTCGATCTGCAAGTGGTGCCTACCGGCGCCTGCCGCATCGGGTTCGAGACGCGGATATCGGCCGATGATCCCTATTATAACGAAATCTCGCGCGGTTGGGGCGCGGCGCTCAAGCAGGCTTTCAAATCCTTGCCGGAATATTCGATCCCGCTCGCTCGTGAATGAGGGTGACAGGGCGGCTTGCGCATAGAACGCCGCAACGCCTATTAATCGCAACTCACCCCTTTGTGACGGAGCCGACCGGATGACCTTGTGGCAAATGCCTGCGC
>JAGNYO010000021.1 GCA_017984895.1 Sphingobium sp.
GTAGGGGCGTCGGGCCGCAAAGGGGATGACCGGGTCCGGGGAGTGGCGCTCATGCTCCGCTCGCTCGGGTGCTCCTCATCCCGTGCGCGATCCGGCCAACCATAATTGCCATTGAGCCCCGTACTTGCCTCTGCGGCAAGCGCACCACCGCTTAATACGGGAAGAGCAGGACCGCTGGCCCGCCACACAAGCACAGGCGCATCCATCGAATGCGCCAGACCATAAGTGTCCTCGATGCCCAATGCCCGTGGCAGGACACGCCGACCGTTTTTCCTCTCTCATTGCCGGAGTATGCGGGCCTGCGCCTGCCGATCCAACAGGTTCACGTGCGCGTCCTTGCATTCTTTGTGGTCCATTTCTCAAGCGAAACAGGAATGCGCATTTCACTGCGGAAACAGCTCTTCATGGGTTTCGGCGGTGCGCCCATAATAGACGACGCGCCGTCCCGGCAACGAGACGAGATAGCCTGCACAGCCAGCAGCCATCACGGAATCGCAGAAGGCGGCATAGCTGTAGGCGGCCCCGTTGCCCTGCGCCCAGCGCACCAGTGACGCTATGCCTGCACTGTCGAACGCGGATGCGACCGGGTGGCGGGAATGCGGTATGTCGAAAGCGATGGTGTCTCCGTCCGGCAGATAGTAGGTCTGGCGGCGGCTGCGATAATCTACCGCATAGCCTTCGAAGCCCGCCTCGGCGAGCGTGCCGATGATTTCCGGGAACCCAAGGCTGCCTTCATAAGCGGCATTGAGGCAGTTTTGGGCAATAGCAGTCAGGGTCGCGTCCATGGATAATTCTCCTTACAAACGATGGTGAGGGTGCATCGGGCTAATCGACAGGTGCGGTTGACAGAGCGTGCTTTTCGATCAGGGTCTGTAACAGGCTTCTCAGCAGCGCCTGCTCCTCGCACCTCATCACGCCAAAGAATGCCGCATCGTTACTGTCGGCGAGCTGGGCGAGAACGGGAACCTTCTCCGCACCCGCCGGGGAAAGCGACACGCTAAAACCGCGCTTGTCCGTGGGGTTGTCGGTGCGGGCTATCAGCCCCTTTTCCAGCAACCGGTCGGTTAGCTTGCTGATCGCGCCTTTGGTCATTCCCATCTTCGCGGCCAGAGCCGACGGGGCAATACCCTCATTGCCGTAAAGCGAGCGCAGCATCACCCATTCCGCAACAGTCACACCCTCGCGCATCAATTTGCGCGCGAACTGGTGAGACACCGCGTTGGACACCATGCGGAGCAGATATCCGCTATGCTGGGCGAGATCGGAAACGATGGGCATGATATCTCCAATTAGTTTACTAGGAAACTACATTGAAAAAATCTCCTGTCAAGGGATCGCTTGCGCCAGTGCTTACAGCTTCAGAGTGTGATGCGAAAAAGGGAGAACCGGTTTTTCGCGGTAGATCGCACGATACCAGAGATTTCTGGAGCCGGATGGGATTTAACCAGATCTCATCAGTGTCTAACGCAGAAAATCCGCTCCCAGCGCCACCAGCAGCTTGACGTCGATCGCCAGTCCATCCGCCCGGCGCGCGGCGAGGAAGCCGTGGATGTCGGCCAGCGGCGCGCGGTGGACGGTGATGTTCTCGCCCTCATGCCCGCCGCCAGCGCCGGTGCGCGTCAGGCCTTCCGCCCGAAACAGGGTGAAACTCTCGGACACCAGCCCCGGCGAGCTGTAATACTCGCCCAGGTCGCGCATATGGGCGGCGCGATAGCCGGTTTCCTCCTCCAGCTCGCGGATCGCGGCGGCGGCGGCATCTTCGTCCTCCGATCCTGCCTCGTCGCCTACCAGCCCGGCGGGCAGCTCGAGGCAGGCGCGGCCCAGCGGCACGCGGAACTGCTCGACGAGGATGAGGTGCGGCCCGTCGTCGCCGCTCTCGTCGACCGCGAGGATCACCGCGGCGCGTATGCCCCGGCTGCGCGACACATATTCCCACGGGCCTTCGCGTTTCGCGGTTATATATTTCCCCGCCCACATGATTTCGGGCGTGCTGTGTCCGGGCATGAGGTGTCCTGTGGTTAGAGTTCGATCAGCCGGTCCGGCAGTTCGTTGGGGTTGGTGCCGGTCTTGGGCCGCTGCTCGGCCAAAATGGCGCCCAGCATGGCGATCGCCTCGATCATGCCGTCCGCCGTGCGGCCCTCTCGCACGGCACGGATCAGCGCCGCCATCGCGTCGCCCCAGCGTTCGGGCGCGACGGCGCTGCTGATCGCGCTGTCGGCCACGATCTCGGCCCGGTGCTCGGCGAGCGAGAGGTAGAGCAATATCGCGGTGCTGGCGCGGGTGCGCCCCTCGGCGCTGGCGCGGAAAATCGTCACCGCTTGCCGCCGCACCCTGCGCGCTTTGGTGGAATCCGGGGTGAGCGCGAGGCGGAGCGGCATCCACGTGAGGGAGTAGCGGAGAAACAGGAACACGAGGATTTGCGCCCCGAGCAACAGGCAGAGCAGCGTCCATGTGGGCAGGTCATGCTGCCACCCGCCCAACAGCCTGATCGCGGTGTCGGTGAACCAGCCCGGAAAGGCCGCCACCAGCGCGAGCAGACTCAGCATCCCGGCCACGGCATAATGCAGGCCGACATCATGATAGGCGTCTGACCGAGGGGCGATGACGGTGACGATCTCGCCATCGGTCGCATCTTCCGCCGCGCGCACGGCGGCGCTGATCCGGTCATGATCGGCTTCGCTCAAGGAAAATCGCGCCATCACCAGCCTCCTGATGCCCCGCCGCCGCCGAAGCCGCCACCGCCGCCGGAAAAACCGCCTCCGCCTGACGACCATCCGCCACCGCTGCTTCCGCCTCCGCCGATGCCCGGACCCCAGAGGATCACCGGCAGCGCCCCATTGCGATAGGCGCGGCCCGCACGGCCACGCAGCAGCATCGGCAGGATGATGAACATGAAGATAAGGAAGATCGCGACTAGCACCTGTCCCTTGTCCTCGCCGCCCTGCTGCTCCTGCGCGGCCTGAGCGGCGAGCTTTTTCGCCTCTTCGGGCGGCAGCATGAGGATGCGCACCAGCTCGTCCGTCCCCGCCATAATCCCGCCGGGATAATCGCCCTGCTTGAAGTGCGGCACGATGCTGTTGCGGATGATCCGGCCAGACAGCGCATCGGTCAGCACACCCTCAAGGCCGTAACCGACCTCGATCCGCACCTTGCGTTCCTGAGGCGCGATGATGAGCAGCGCGCCATCATCCCGACCCTTGTCGCCGATGCCCCAGTGATCGCCCAGCCGAAAGCCGTAATCCGCGATGTCATAACCGCCCAGGTCCGCTATCGTAACCACGACCAGTTGCCGCTGGCTCTGCTGCTCCAGCCGCGTCAGCTTGGCCTCGAGAGAGATTTCCTGCGCGGGGCTGAGGAGATTGGCAGCATCGACCACACGCCCGCTCAGTGCGGGAAACTGCTGCGCCTCCGCCGCGCCCGGCAGAAACAGGCCCACCATGAGCAACAGCGCATAAAGGCGCGTCAGCAGGTGCAAAGCGCGCATGAAAGGGCGGTCAGCTACCGAAATCGACCTTGGGCGCAACATCGGCATTTGGGCTGGTTGCGTGATAGGGCGCCATCGGCTTGGCCCCGCGTATCGCCGCGCCAATCATATCCGGGAAGGTGCGCACCCGCGTATTATACTCCTGCACCGCCTCATTATATTTGATGATCGCGGTCGAGATACGGTTTTCCGTGCCCTCGAGCTGCACCTGAAGATCCTGGAAATTCTGGTTGAACTTGATGTCCGGATAGGCCTCCACCGTGGCGAGCAGGCGTCCGAGCGACTGACTCAGCGCACCCTGCGCGCTGGCAAACTGCGCCATCTTGGCGGTATCGCCCAGATCCTCGGTGCTCACCTGAATGGAGGTCGCTTTCGCACGCGCCTCTACCACGGCAGTAAGCGTATCCTGTTCCGCCCGAGCCGCACCCTTCACCGTAGCGACAAGATTGGGAATAAGGTCCGCGCGGCGCTGATATTGCGCCTGAACATCCGCCCAGCGGGCCTTGGCTGCTTCCTCTGCCGTAGGAATGCTGTTGATACCGCAGGCGGAAAGCGCCAGCGCGAGCAGCGTGATGATCGCTGCGCGTATGGGAAATGCGCGTGATGTAGGCATGAGTCCGTCCCCCGTGGGTTTACTGCCATGAATTTAGTGTCGCCACCGGCGCTATGCAACAACTGGACAGCAAACTGGTTCCATGCAAGTCTCTTGTTTACTGAAATGCAATGGGGGGAGTGAACGGAATGTCGATAATTTCTGAGTTCAAGGATTTTATCGCGCGCGGCAATGTCATGGATCTGGCGGTCGGCGTCATCATCGGTGCGGCGTTCGGCAAAATTACGACTTCTTTGACCGAGGACGTTATCATGCCGGTGCTGGGCTGGCTGTTCGGCGGGTTCGATTTTTCACAGCATTTCATCCGGCTGGGCGCGCTTCCTGCTGGCTTCAAGGGCAATCCCGCCAGCTATGCGGACCTCAAGGCCGCCGGTGTTGCCATGCTGGGCTGGGGCCAGTTTCTCACGGTCATCATCAATTTCGTCATACTCGCCTTCATCATCTTCCTGATGATCCGCGCGGTGAACCGGATGATGGCGCCCAAGGTAGAGGCTCCCACTGGCCCGAGTGAAGAGACACAGTTGTTGCGGGAAATCCGCGATTCGCTTAAGAAATAGAGGCTGGAGCAGGATCTGGCCTTTTCCTCGCCATAATCCACCCCTATATAGATGCTGTCGGTTTCGGCCGACTATGGCGATAAATTGTGCCGTGTAATAGATGCAGCGGACCCGGGGGCAGTACCCGGCGGCTCCACCATATTCCCTGATCGCTCAGGGCATCTGACGGGGCCGAACCAGGATCGACGTGTATTCAAAGGCGGTGTTTTCGCTCGGGCTGAGTAACCCGATCAAGGCTCAAAACCGATAAGTGCCAACGATAACGAAGCACTTGCTCTTGCAGCGTAATTGAGGGCCTCACGGCCTGACATTACCCTAACAGAACGCGGCTGGGCCAGCCGGGCAACAGAATGGATTCCAGCGGCCGCCGGAGGGCCGGGCAACAGAACCTCCGGCACTTATCTCTCAAAAGCGCGTGGCACCGGGCAACAGAAGCCACCCACCCACCTCCTCCGGTTCGGGCGGAGGGCCGGGCAACAGAACCTCCGGCACTTTCCACGTATCCTGATATATCGCTGCCCGCACTGCCTGGCCGTAGTTCAAGGCCGTGGCCGTCGCGCCACACGCATGAGCGCTTTTTGTGCACTGCACCGCAATTCACAAATCTGCAACAAAAGCGAAACCTCGCTGTCATGAACCCCTTCTAGGGGCATCGCCGAGGGGCAGGAGAACAGGCTCTTCCTTCGGCTTCCAGTCGATTCGCGACTGCCGATCCGATGCAATCAGGTTCGATATAAAGGGATATCACCCATGAAGCGCTCAGGCTCCATTTTCGCGCTGCCACTGGCGGCGATCGCAATTCTTCAGGCTGGTGCCGCATTTGCCGCTCCCGCCGATGCCGCCTCAGACGCTGCCGCTGCGGATGCTGCGGCCGATGCGCCAGACCGGGATACGACCGGCCTCGTCGACATCGTCGTCACCGCCACCAAGCGCGAGACGAGCTTGCAGAAAACCCCGATCGCCATTGCGGTGATGGGTGAGGAGGACATCAAGAAGCGCCACGTGCAGAGCCTGCTCGATCTGGCTGACGGCGGTGTGCCATCGCTGCGTGTTGCCACTTACGAGTCGCGCCAGTCCGCCCTCACCATCGGTATTCGCGGCATTGTGCCGGGCGATGCCAACCAGCCCGCGCGCGAGCAGGGCGTCGGTGTCTATCTCGATGGCGTATACCTTGGCCGCCAGCATGGCCTCAACGCCGCGCTGTTCGACATTGAGCGCATCGAGGTGCTGAAAGGCCCGCAGGGCACATTGTTCGGACGCAACACCGAGGGCGGCGCGCTCAACATCGTCTCGAAGGCGCCGAGCGGCGAGTTCGAGGGCCGGGCGACTGCGGGCGCGGGCAACTATGGTTCGTATAATGGCGCGTTGCACCTCGACCTGCCGGCATTTGCCAATATCTCGGTTAAGCTCGATGGCGTGATCGACCACCAGGACGCCACCACGAACAACCCGCTTGAGGGCCAGTTGGGCTGGAATTATCACCACCGGATCGGTGGCCGCGTTTCGGCGCGCTGGGAGCCAACGAGCAATTTCACGGCTGATATCTCGTTCGACAAAAGCCAGGACGAAAACACGCCATTCTATAGCCAGCTCATCAACTTCAATCCCAATGGCTATGGCGTATTCACGCAGTCGGAATTGGCCAGCCTCGTGAATGCCAGCGGCGGCATCATCAGTTCCACCACTTTCAACTCATTCCAGAAGGTCGCGCCCCTCGCTCCTGCGGTGGTCGTCTCGGGCAAACGGATGACTGTGGCGGATATCGCCGTGCCGCAGCAGGCCAGCGTGGACAAGGCGATGGGTTTCTCGGCGGTGCTCAAATGGCAGCCCTCGGACAATGTCGAACTGCGCTCCATTACCGCGTGGCGCACCGTCGATGCGGAGCAATGGGATAACTCGGGCGGTGCGCACCGCAATCCGTTCCTGCCAAACGCGCCCTTCAGCCGCTACAGCCTGTCGTTTCTGGACCAGGACCAGTTCAGCCAGGAGCTGCAAATCGTCGGCAGGATAGGGCGCCTCGATTATGTGGCGGGCCTGTATTACTACAATGAAAGCGCCGGTGAAATTGCCGCTACGCCGTCCACTAACAAGTGGAACGCGACCGGCACGGCCTACACCATATTGGATGCCCTGACATGGCAGCCCGCCAACCTGAGCATCGCCCGCGCCACGCGCGCCGACTCCAAGAGCTACGCCGCCTTCGGCCAGCTCACTTATGGTATAACCGATGCGATCCGCATCACGGCGGGCGGCCGCTTCACACGCGACGAAAAAAGCGGCAATCTCTACAAGGTCAACAACGTGGCCACGAACTTCCCGTTTGTGTTCAAGGGCGACCGGGTCGATCCGCTGATCATCGCGGCGTGGGATGCCGCGCAAGGCGTGAACCTGTATGCCAAATACGCGACAGGCTATCGTGCGGGCGGCGCCAGCTCCCGTTCGCTGACCTTCCGCTCGTTCGGCCCGGAAAAAGCGTATTCCTATGAAATCGGCGCCAAGACCGAATTCCTGGATCGCAAGGTGCGCCTGAACGTCGCTGCCTATATCATGGACCGCAAGGACACGCAGTTCGACTTCGACTTTTACGTTCCCTCGGGTTCGACCTTCCGCCACAATCTCGAAACGATCAATGCCGGCACCACGAAAATCCGCGGCCTCGAAACCGACCTGACAGTGCGGCCGATCGAGGGGCTTACGGCGAATCTGAGCTATGCCTATACGCATGTGAAAGCGCCCTCCGCGCCCAACCCCCTGCTGCCAGGCAACCCGATCCAGCCTCTGTTCGTTGTCTATACTCCGAAGCACGCGGCATCTGGCGGAATTGATTATGCCATGCCAGTTGGCGGTGGCGACACGGCGGTCAAGCTGCACATCGACGGGAATTATGCCAGCGCGGCCTATACGTTCGACAACGAAGCGGTGAAGGCCGAGAAGAGCTTCATCGTCAATGCCCGCCTCTCGCTCGCGGATATCAAGATGGGCGGTAATGGTCAGAAGCTGACTGTTTCGGTTTGGGCGCGCAACCTGTTAGACGAGGAGCACATCTATCGCCGCTCCAACGCCAACAGCACCCCGCAGGATGGCGTTGATTACCGCACCGTGATTGGCGATTATGCCAACTTCAATGCGCCCCGCACCTGGGGCATAGAGGGAACGGTTTCCTTCTGATCTGATATATACTGACGCATATCTGGCCGGGGGAGCGATCCTCCGGCCTCTTTTTTGTGGGCTTGCCTTTGGCGCATTGCCGGTTATTAAACCGCTTGCGACAGGTTCCCGGAGACGGGATGAAATGGGAAGTCAGAAGCGGAGTATTCCGTAAGCTGGCGCTGCCCCCGCAACTGTGACCGGCGAGCCGCCGCCTCAATATGCCACTGGGCCACAAGCCTGGGAAGGCGAGGCGGATGGTGATGACCCGGAAGCCAGGAGACCTGCCTGACGCGGTCGTTCTTCAACCGGGCGGGGTGTATCGGATGAACGGGGGATTTTCCTCGCGTGACGGCGTGTGTGTCAACCGTCATGCCAGGGAGAATCCTGTGACAATTCAAAAATATGCCAGTCTCTTGATTGCAATCGCACCCGTTGCGCCCGCGCTGGCCGAGGAGGGCGGCGAGCAGATCGTCGTCACCGCGACCCGTGTGGAAACGCCGGTGAGCAAGGTCGGCCTCTCGGTCAGCGTCCTCACCGCGGACGACATCGCCCGGCTTCAGGCACCGGGCCTGACCGAACTGTTGCGCAGCGTGCCGGGCCTCAGCACAACGCGCAGCGGCGGCATCGGCACGCTGTCCAGCGTATTCGTGCGCGGGGCGTCATCCGATCACACTGTCGCGCTGATCGACGGCGTGAAGATCAACGATCCGTCGTCAACGGCCGGCGGGTTTGACTTCGGGAGGCTCATGACCGGCGCGATCGAGCGGATCGAGGTCGTGCGCGGGCCGCAATCCGTACTGTGGGGCAGCCAGGCCATCGGCGGCGTCGTCAACATCCTTACCCGCAGCGCGAAGGACGGCAAGCCATCGGCCCGGTTGCAGGGCGAATATGGCTCCCATGATGCGATAGATCTGAACGCCCATGCGTCGGTGAAGGCCGGGCCATTATCCCTGAGCGGCGGGGCGAGCTTTCTGCGCTCTGACGGCATCTCGGCGTTCAGCGCGGCGCGCGGCGGCGGCGAGAAGGACGGCAGCCGACAATATGGCGCCAACCTCAACCTGGGCGTCGCGTTTACAGATGCGCTTTCGCTCGATCTGCGTGGTTGGTATGCGCAGAGCCGGACAGAGATAGATGGCTATGCACCGCCGGCCTATAGTTTCGGCGATACCGCAAATTATAATCGCACCCGTGAGGCGATCGGCTATGCCGGGTTGAACTGGAGCGGGCTGGGGGGGCGCTGGCACAACCGCATCGGCTATGCGATTACAGAGGTGTTGCGCGATGAGTATGACCCCGCAGCAACCCCCCGCCATCAGGGTGATTCGCTGGGCCGCAACCAACGGATCGAGGCGCAATCGAGTTTTGCGATTGCCGCTGGGTGGAGCATCGTCGGCGGGGCGGAGCGGGAATGGTCCCGCTTCCGCCAGGCCAGCGACTATGGCTTTGGCGCCAGCACAGACAAGGGCCGCGCCACCCTCACCAGCCTCTACGGCCAGTTGACCGCTACGCCGCTTGTGGGCCTCACCGTGAATGCGGGGGCGCGCCATGATCGTCATACAGATTTTGGCGGCCATACCAGCTTTGCCGCCAACGCAGCCTATACGCCCAATGGGGGCCAGACGGTGCTGCGCGCCAGCTATGGCGAGGGCTTCAAGGCACCCTCGCTCTATCAACTCCACAGCACCTATGGAAATCTGGCTCTGAAGCCCGAAAGCGCCAAGAGCTGGGAAGTCGGGCTGGCGCAAAAGTTGCTGGATGGGCGTATGCAGATCGGCGTCACCGGGTTTCGGCGCACAACACGCAATCTCATCAATTTAGTGTCGTGCTTCGGCAATAGCGCGCCGCTCTGCACCGGGTTCTATTATGACAATGTCGGCGTTACCTTCGCCAAGGGCATCGAGGCGGAGGTAAAGTTGCGCCCGGTTGACGCGCTGGCGTTCGACTTCAGCTACAGCCATGTGCAGGCGCAGGATCGCGCAACCGGGCAAGACCTGCTGCGCCGCCCGCGGACACGGGCCTATGCGGGGATGGATTATACATGGCCCTGCGGATTGAACACAGGCGCCAGCGTCAGCCTTCAGGGGGAAAGCGCGGATGTCGACGATTTTGGGGCAAGAGTGCAAAATGACGGCTATGCCCTCGCTGACCTTCGCCTCAGTTACCCTCTGGGCGCCCATGCCGAGCTTTATGGCCGGATCGAGAACCTGTTCGATACGCACTATGAGACGGTCTATTCATACGGCCAACCAGGCCGGACCGCCACAGCGGGCATCAGGCTGAAACTCTGATGACACGGCGGGCAACAGCAAAGGCAGGGCGGGCGATGGCTGTGGCCGCGCTGACCGCCCTCGTGCTGTTGCCCGGATGTTCCAAGCCTTCAGCTACACCCACGAGAGAGCAGCGGGACGCGCCCAGCCACAGCGTTATACCCCGGCGCATCGTTTCCATGAACCCCTGTGTGGATGCGATCCTGCGCGAAGTGGCGGACCCAGCCCAGATTGCGGCGATCAGCCATTATTCGCATGATCCGCGCGCCAGTTCGGTGCCTGCCGATTGGGCGCAACGCTATGCGGCGGTGGGGGATACCGCCGAGGATGTGCTTTCCGCCCGGCCCGATCTGGTGATCGCCGGGCCGCATATCGCGCCCGATACACTGAGTGCGCTGCAACGGATGGGTGTGCCCGTGCTCAGCACCCGTGTGCCAGCAACCGTTGCGGAGAGCGCGGCGCAGATCGCGGAAATTGCTGCGCGCATCGGCCAACTCGACAAGGGCAGGGCACTGACGCACCGCATAACGCACGCGCTCGCACAGGCGCGGGGCGCACCATCCGCATATGCAGGTTCCGGCCCGTATGCGCTGATCTGGCAGGACAGCGGGCTTGTGCCTGGCCCCGGCACACTGGTGGATGATCTGCTGCGCGAGGCCGGTTTTCGCAGCGCCAGCGCGCAGATGGGGCTGACGCAATGGAATATGGTTTCCACCGAGCAGATTTTGCTCAGTCCGCCTGATATCGTCATGACGGGCGCTGCCGGCATGGCGACAGGCACAGGCGGCAGCAACGCCATGCTGGCCAACCGGGTGCTGCACAAGGCCCGCGCGCGCATCATGACGGCAGTGTTTCCGTCCCGCCTCCTGCATTGCGGCGGGCCAACGATCATCGAGGCGAGTGCCCGCCTTGCCGACATCCGCGCGCAATGGCAGCGCAGGCAGGGCGCATGAAGCGGCTCAACCTCTTTCTGGCGGCAGCGCTGGTCACCGTCATGCTGCTCTCGTTGCTGGCGGGGAGGCACTGGATTGCGCCGGGCGAATGGCTGGCAGGCGACCTGCGCTCCCTCATCATCACGGAGCTGCGCCTGCCGCGCATCTGCCTGGGGGTGTTGGTGGGGGCGGGGCTTGGCATGTCTGGCGCGGCGATGCAGGGCTATCTGCGCAATCCGCTGGCGGACCCCGGCCTTTTCGGCATCTCGGCCTGCGCTGCGCTGGGTGCGGTGACGAGCATTTTCTTCGGATTGGCGCGGGTGCCGATGGCGCTGCCGTCGTGCGCACTGATCGGGGCGGGCGTCGGTGCGGGGGTGCTGATGCTGCTCGCCGGACGATCGGGCAGCCTGATCCTGTTCACGCTGGCGGGCGTGATGCTCTCCAGCCTTGCGGGGGCACTGACGGCGCTGGTGATAAACCTCGCGCCCACGCCCTTTGCCAGTGCCGAGATCATCACCTGGCTGATGGGCGCGCTGACGGATCGCGGCTGGGCGGACGTTGGCATAGCGCTGATCTTGCTGATACCAGGCATGGCGTTGCTGATGCGCGCGGCCGCATCGCTGGATATGCTGAGCTTGGGTGATGTCGTTGCGCGGTCCATGGGGGTGAATATGGCGTGCCTGCAACGACTGCTGGTCGTGGGGCTGGCCCTGTGCGTGGGTGGAACGGTGGCGGTGGCGGGCGTCATCGGCTTCGTCGGGCTGATGGTGCCGCACCTGATGCGCCCGCTGGTGGGCCATCGCCCCTCGGCACTGCTTGCGCCCTCGGCCTTGGCGGGCGCGCTGCTGGTGGTGGTGGCGGATACGGCGGTGCGCGTGGCACCGGTAGTGAGCGAGATCCGCCTCGGCGTCATGATGTCGGTGCTTGGCGGGCCTTTCTTCCTCATGCTGCTGATGAAGCTGCGGCGGGAGATAGCGTGATGAGCGGCGATGATATGCGCTTTTCCGACCTGCGCCTCGCCAAGGGCGGCCGTTCCATTCTGCGCGGGGTTAGCGGGCAGCTCAAGCGGGGTGCGGTCACAGCGATCCTCGGCCCCAATGGCGCGGGCAAGAGCAGCCTGCTGCAATGCCTTGCGGGGATCGATCAGCCCCTTAGCGGCAGGGTCATGCTCAATGACGTGCCTCTGGCGGCACTAGGCGTGCAGGAGCGGGCGCGGCGCATCGGTTTTCTGCCGCAAAAGGGCGAGGTTCACTGGAATCTCAACGTGCGGATGCTGGCGAGTCTTGGCCGGATGAGCCACATCGGGCGCGGCAGCGTGTCAGCCATGGATGAGGCGGCCGTGACTGGGGCGCTTCACGCAAGCGATGTGGCGCATCTCGCAGAGCGTGCTGTGCTGACCCTCTCTGGCGGGGAATTGGCGCGGGTGCTGCTCGCGCGGGTGTTGGCGGGTCAACCCGAATGGCTGCTCGCCGACGAACCGCTGGAGAGCCTCGATCCTGCCCATCAGCTTGCCATGCTTGGGCAGTTCACCCAAGTGGCGGAGGGTGGGGCAGGGGTGGTCGTCGTGCTGCATGACATCAATCACGCCGCGCGAATCGCCGATCATGTGCTTGTGATGAAGGATGGCACGATTCTGGCCGATGGCCCGACAGCCGAGGTGCTGACGCCCGATCTTCTCGAAGCCGCTTTTGCCGTGCGGTTCAGGCTGATAAACGATGGCGTGCGGCAGGTGTTCGTGGCGGAATAGAGGGCGGCTTTATAGTCCGCTTGCGCTGCTGAGGCCGAACATGCGGTCTACCTCCAGCACGAGATCGCGCAGATGGAACGGCTTGGAGAGCACCTTGGCCTGGGGCATGGCCTTGCCTGCCTTCAGGGTCACCGCCGCAAAGCCGGTGATGAACATCACGCGCATATCGGGCGCGACCTTGGCGGCGTGCTGGGCCAGTTCTATGCCGTCCATCTCCGGCATCACGATGTCGGTCAGCAGCAGGTCGAACGTCTCTGTTTCGAGCAGAGGCAGCGCCTCGGTCCCCCGGTCGACCGACTGCACGGCATAGCCGGAACGCTCCAGCGCCCGCGCGAGATATTGCCGCATCGCGTCGTCATCTTCGGCCAGCAAGATGCGGATCATCGCCCGTTTCATTCCCTCTTCTGTTGGGCCTGAATGGTGCCGATGGCACAACAGGCTGTCAATGCCGGCCACTTATGCTTATCTTTTATGGATAAGGGCTTAATTTCAGCCGTGAACGGAGAAAAAATTGCGCATGGCGCATGAGACGGGCGAGAGAATAGACGCGGAGGCGGGCGGGGAAAGCCCGGCATTCGGCTATTTCGGCCCCGCCGATCCGCAGTGGCCGGTGCTGATCTCTGTGCCGCATGCGGGCCGCCACTATCCCGATTCCGTGCTGGCGCGCAGCGCGGTGCCGCTCGCCACGCTCGCCCGGCTGGAGGATCGCCATGCCGACGCGCTGGTGATGGGGCTGGAGGAACAGGGTTATGGCATAGTATGCGCGCGGGTGGCGCGCGCGGCCATCGATCTCAACCGCGACCCGCGCGATATAGACCGGCGCATGATTGCGGCGCTTCCGCATGGGCAGGCGCTGATCGAAACGGCGAAATCGCGCGGGGGTCTGGGCCTTTTCCCCCGGTCCTTGCCGCGCATCGGGGGTCTGTGGCGTGCGCCGATGCCGTGGGCCGAGGCCCATGCACGCATAGAAGCCATCCATGCACCCTATCACGCCGAGCTGGAACGACGGCTGCGTATGATTCGCGCGGTCCATGGGCAGGCCTTGTTGCTCGATGTGCATTCCATGCCGCCGCTGGAGCCTGACAGGTTCGCCGGCGCGCTGCGGCCTGATGTCGTGATCGGAGACAGGTTCGGCGCGAGTGCGGCGTCTCGATTCGCGGAAGTGGCGCGGGAGGTTGTCCTGCGTCATGGGCTGAAGGCGGCGGTGAATCACCCCTATCCCGGCACCTATATCGCGGAGCGCCATGGCAAGCCGGCTGCGGGGCGCCATGTGGTGCAGATCGAAATATCGCGCGATCTTTATCTTGATGCGGCGCTGCGTGAGCCGGGCGCCGGGCTGAATGCCCTGCGTGCGATGCTATTGGATCTGGCGGAAAGCCTGAGAGAAGAAATAAACCGCGCCGCGCCGCCAGCCGCCCTGCCGATCGCGGCGGAATAGCCGCCGGTGGAGCTGGGTGGCTCCTTGCCCGATCCGCTTCCCATAAAAAACCACCCTATGCACTGCATAGGGTGGCCAGGTTCAGGGAGGAGACGCCTTCACAAGGTGAAGGCATCCATGCAGTGCCCGAAAGGGGAACAGGCGCCTGCACTTCAACTAGATAGAACAAAGCCCTGCATTTTTCAACCCGCTCAATTGACGGAACCGCGTAAAAGATTCCGTCAATGTCTCGTTCAGTTTACCGCTTCCGGCGCTTTCACCTGAGGCATCTTACCCTGGTCTACCTGCTGCTGGAAAATTTCGCGCATAAGCTGGAGCGAGAAGAGGTGGGCATGGATCAGCGGCAGCATGCCGTTCTGGTTGATCTTGCGGAGCTGATCGCCACGCAGATCCCTCAATTTCTCTTCGTTGACCATCTGGAAACCGCGATAGACGAAGGGCTGTTCGTTGCCGGGAACCTGAATGGCGACCTCGCCATCCATCAGCAGGTCCATTTCCTTCAGATCCTTCATGAACAGGCCGGTGCGGTGCGCGGCTGTTTCGAAGTCCTCGCAGAATTTGAGGATGTTTTGCGTCAGTTCGGTTGGCTTGCCGTCATCGAGCAGCGCATCGCCGTCCTCAAACTCTCCCAGCGTTTCGGAACTGGGATCAAAGCAGAGGGACAACTCGTCGCTATCCGGCCGCAGCTTGGCCAGCATCCAGGGATAGCGCCGGACATAGGCTGGCACATAAGTGTTGCCCCGCAGCTTGCCGTCGTCATCGAGGAAGGTATTCACGCCTTCGTTGAGGCCCATCAGTGCCAGGGGCACCGGCTCGTCGCCAGACGAGAAGATAATCGGCACGAAGCGCTGCGCGGCGACGAATTCGTCCACCGTCAGCGGCACGGCATGCTGATCCTTGAGAAAGGGCGCGGCATCGGCGGGCTTCATCCGCAGCTTGGCGTGCTCGTTACTGTTGAGCGGAACGAGCTGGTTATAGAAAATCGGCAGGTTGCTTGCCTGAGGAGCGGCGGCCATGAAAAAAATCTCCTAGATGATGTTCCGAAGCCTGTGCCGCGGAATTTTGACTATATTGTGTCGGCGGATACTGCGCTCACCCTTCGCTGGCAAGCGGGATGAGCTTGCCGGGGTTCATCAGCCCTTGCGGATCGAGCGCCTGCTTGATCGCGCGCAGGGCGTGAACGCGCGCGGGCGGCCCCAGCCGTGCGAGTTCGGCCCGCTTGGACTGACCGATGCCATGCTCGGCAGAGATGGAACCGCCAGCCGCAACCACCAGATCATGCACATACCGGCGTATATCGAGGCCAGTGTCGTTGAACCATGCCGTGAAATCCGGTGTTCCAGCGGGTGCGCGCACATGGAAATGCACGTTGCCATCGCCCAGATGTCCATAGGACGTGGCAGTCGTCCCGGGAAAACGGGCAACGCAGGCCGCAGCGGCATCCAGCATGAAGTCCGGCATGTCGTCGATCGGTACGCTCACGTCGAAGGGGATCGGGAAGCCTGCCGCGCGTTCGGCCTCGGGGATGGTTTCGCGGATGTGCCAGAAGGCCCTCGATTGCGCCTCGTTCTGCGCTATTGCGGCATCACGCACACCGAGCGTCTCATCCGCCATAATATCCGCCAGCACGGCCTCCATGCGCCCGCGCCCATCATCCCCCATCCCGCTGAGATCGAATTCGATGAGGGCGTTCCAGGGCGCCAGCGTGGAGAGAGGAGGGCGTGTGTCGGGGATATGGGCGATGACATTGCCGACAGCATCCGCCGCCATGACCTCGAATCCCTCGATGATCGGGCCTAAGCGCCGCTCCAGCACACGCAGCAGTTTGAGGGCGTCATGCGGGCGGTCCATACCGAACCAGGCGGTCGCGCTGGCTGATACCAGGGGCACCAGCCTCAGCGTCGCGGCGGTGACGATGCCAAGCGTGCCCTCCGCCCCGATCAGCAACTGCTTGAGGTCGTAGCCGCGATTGTCCTTCTTCAGCGCGACCAGCCCGGCATGGATGCTGCCATCGGGCAGGACCGCCTCGATACCGTCGACCAACCCGCGCATGGTGCCATGGCGCAGCACCTGGGTGCCACCGGCGTTGGTGGAAATTAGGCCGCCGATGGTAGCGGAGCCTTTCGCCCCGAGACTCAAGGGAAAGCGCCTGCCTGCCTGCTCCGCGGCTTCATGCAGGGTGGAAAGGATCACGCCCGCTTCGCACACGGCCTGATTGGCGGCGGGGCTGATCGAGCGGATGCTGTTCATGCGGCGCAGGGAGAGGATGAGGGCGCTGCCATCCTCGGGCGGGGTCGCGCCGCCCACCATCGATGTATTGCCCCCTTGCGGCACCAGCGGCACAGTATGCTCCGCCGCAATGCGGACGCAGGCGGCGACTTCCTCGGTCGTAGCGGGTGCGATGATCGCCGCACTGTGGCCATGATAGCGCCCGCGCCAGTCGGTCAGCCAGGGGGCGATATCGTCGGCATCGGTAATGATCCCCTTTGCCCCGACTATCCGGGCAAAGGCATCGAGCGGAAGGGAAGAGGCTAAGGTCTGTGTCATGATGCTTCTATTGCGCCAATTCACCTATTGTTCAACAGCACCCGACTATGCCAACACGGCAGGCACTTGTGGAAAAACCCTTGGAACAGGCGTGACACCCTTCTCGATGTTACTTTTATCAGGTCTGGCGATTGGGGTTGGCTCAGTTTCCGAGGGCCCCGCCGCGCGTTTGGCCCCGGAACAGTGGACCATGCCCGGGAAAGCCGAAGGCCGGGATTTCCGTCTGGCACAGGCGACGATCGAGCAGCGCGTCATCATCCGGGTGCCGCTGATGCGCCGTCCGCCGCCTCCGCCCAGGGAGAACGAGGAATGGGAGGAGCGCAAGGGGCCGAAGTGCATCGACCTCAAACGGCTGCGCGCCGCTGCCGTGACCTCTCCGCGCGGGGTGGACCTGATGCTGTCAGGGCGAGAGCGTATCCGCGCCCTGCTGGGGCGGGAGTGTCGCCCGGCTGATCTCTATTCCGGCCTTTATATCCAGCCCAATGAGGACGGTGCGCTGTGCGCAGGAAGGGACAGGGTGCTCTCGCGCAGCGGAGCGGATTGCCCGATCCGTAAGCTGGTGCGCATGGTGCGGGAAGAGAGCGAGTAAATCCGCCCGCGCATTTTCTGCCGCTCCTGCCGGATTTCCTTGACAAATTGAGTCTGATTGGCCATCAGCCCGCCCTGAGCAGATGGCCTTTTGCCACCGCGCAATGATAATCCCGGAAACTGAATGAATTTTGCCGATCTCGGCCTGTCCGAAGAGTTGATGAAGGCCGTTACCGAGGCCGGATACGACACGCCCACGCCGATTCAGGCTCAGGCGATCCCTTCCGTGCTGATGATGCGCGATCTGATCGGCATCGCCCAGACGGGGACCGGCAAGACGGCTAGCTTTGTGCTGCCGATGATCGACATTCTCGCTCATGGCCGCAGCCGTGCACGCATGCCGCGCAGCCTGATCCTGGAGCCGACGCGCGAACTCGCCGCCCAGGTGGCCGAAAATTTCGAGAAATACGGCAAATATCACAAGCTCAACATGGCGCTGCTGATCGGCGGAGTATCGATGGGCGATCACGTGAACGCGCTGGAAAAAGGCGATGACGTGCTGATCGCCACGCCGGGCCGGCTGATGGACTTGTTCGGTCGGGGCAATATCCTGCTCACCGGCTGCGGCCTGCTGGTGATCGATGAGGCGGACCGGATGCTCGACATGGGCTTTATCCCCGATATCGAGGAGATCTGCACCAAGTTGCCCGCCCAGCGGCAGACGCTGCTTTTTTCGGCCACCATGCCGCCGCCGATCAAAAAGCTGAGCGACAAGTTCCTCTCCAATCCCAAATATGTCGAGGTAGCGCGTCCGGCGACCGCCTCAGCTACCATTACGCAGTGGCTGGTCAAGGTCGATGCACGCAAGAAGCTCGACCGGCTCATTGATCTGCTGCGCGCGGACGATGTGACCAACGCGATCGTATTTTGCAATCGCAAGACGACGGTGCGGGATCTTAACAAGAGTCTGCAACGGCAGGGATTCTCGTCGGGCGAAATCCATGGCGATATCGATCAGAACGCACGGATTGCCGAATTGGAGCGGTTCAAGTCGGGTGATGTGACGATCCTTGTCGCGTCGGATGTCGCGGCGCGCGGGCTGGATATCAAGGGCGTATCCCATGTGTTCAACTTCGATGCGCCCTGGCACCCGGATGATTATGTCCACCGCATCGGCCGCACCGGCCGCGCGGGGGCGAAAGGCGCGGCCTATACGTTCGTGACGAAGGCCGATGCCGAAGCGATCGACAATATTCAGAAGCTCATCGGAACATCGATTGATTACGCCGCCGGTGGTCCCGTTAGCGACGACGCTGGCGAAGAAACCGAGGAAGCGCCCAAGCCACGCGGTCGGGGCGGACGTGCGGCAAAATCAACCACCGCCAAGCCAGTCAAGGACCAGCCGCCCGCCGCCGCAACAACCGCCGCAGCCACGCCCGAAGCGGAACGGAAGCCAGAGCGTCGCCGCTATCGGGATGAGGAGCCGCGTGCCGATCGCGCCCGCGCACCGCGTTATCAGGATGTCGATGGCACCAGCGAGGACGGCGCATGGAACGGCCCGGTGCCCGATTTCCTGAGCTTCGGCTTCACCGGCTGAGGCAGCGGTTTCGCTCCTCTAAAATGCGAAATTGCCGTTGCCATGCCCTTCGGCCTCGCTTATAGGCGGGCGCCTCGGGGCCGTAGCTCAGCTGGGAGAGCGCGTCGTTCGCAATGACGAGGTCAGGGGTTCGATCCCCCTCGGCTCCACCATTTTTCCAATATTGTCGGAGGGTCGTCATGCCGCTCTACGAGTTTGACGGCCACGCGCCGAAGCTGCCAACAGACGGTTCCGCATGGGTTGCGCCCTCGGCCGATCTCATCGGGGACGTGTATCTGGCCGAGGACGCGAGTGTGTGGTTCGGCGCGGTCATCAGGGCCGACAATACGCGCATCAGTGTCGGTAAAAGCAGTAATATTCAGGAGCAGTGCGTGCTCCACAGCGATGAAGGCGTCCCCTGCACTATCGGTGAGGGCGTCACCATAGGCCATCATGTCATGCTGCATGGCTGCACTATCGGCGATTATACGCTCATCGGCATGGGAGCTACCATCCTCAATCGCGCGTCGATCCCTGCCAACTGTATTGTCGGGGCCGGCGCACTAGTAACAGAGGGCAAGAGCTTCGAACCGGGCAGCCTCATTGTCGGTGTGCCCGCCAAGGCTATCCGGCAACTGGACGATACGGCCATTGCTGCATTGCGCACTTCGGCACAGCATTATGTGAACAAGGCGAAGGCCTTTGCGGACGGGCTAAAGCGGGTCGGCTGATCCTGCAACGCGCTTATTTGTCTACGCCCTTCAGCTTTCCCCATGTCCGCGCGGCGGTATAGCCAAGATAGCCTGTTCCGAACAGGGTATAGAGCGGTTCGGGTATCCCGGTAAGATAGGCGTTCATACCGGCGGAGATATTGTCCGCCATGTCCGGCTGTGTGGCGGCGATAAGGCCCATCGGTATCGACCAGAGCAACAGCACATACATGACATAGAGGAAGGCTGGCCGGGCGCGGCTGGTCCATGGGTCGGCCGATTGGGCCTCGGCGAGGATGGCGGAAAGCTGTGTGCGGATGGCTTCCATCTCCTGCGCGCCCTGCAATTTCAGCAGTTCGAGCTTGGCGGCATCGCGCGCCTTCGGGTCGGGGATGATCTTGTCGATGATCCCCGCGATGGGGCTGATGAGGGCTTCGAGAAGGGCCACGGTCATATCCTTTCCTGTGGGGGTGGGTTCGGGGTCATCCGATCCGGTTGGCGAGCCAGCCGTAGACGAACGCTTCGTTCTCGGGTCGCCCCTCCGCAAGCGCGATATACCGTTCCCCACGCAGGGCCTGCATCGCTTTGAGGAGCGCCGCCTCGCCCTTCATGCCACGCACCGAAAGAAAGCGTGTGAGGGCGTTTATGGTCACGGAGCCAATCATGCCATCGGGCGTAAGATCTGGATAATCCCGGCCATTGCGGTTGAGGGCGTTCAGCGCACGCTGGAGGAAGCGGATGGCGACTGCCTGGCCCATGTTGACGCCCGCATCGAGCAATTCCTGGGCGATCCGAGGCGCTATCGGCGCTATGGCATCAAAGCGGGGCGCTTCCCAGTAGAGAGCGCGATAAATGCGCTCCGCTGCCGCGCGCGGCAGCAAACGCATTTCGCCCGCATAGCCATTGGCACGGGCCACTGCTTCGGTGATCCCCCATCGGGTCGGCCCGCCCCGATCCGCTCTGTGATCACTATAGTCGCCCTCGCGCGCGATCAACTGGTCGAGCCAAGATGTGATGTCTGCCATATTAATCTCCTTGGCCGGAGCAACTAACCTATATGGTTATATGTAGGACAGCGAAATCCCCTTCCTCGACCCACGCGCCGAGGGAACGCAACAATATGCCGCTCCATACGTTTCCTGACGGGGAAAGATCTGCGTTGGTCCATCTATAGTCGGACTGGTCCTCTTTCCCGGCGGGTTCAGCGAGCGAGGAGCATCTCTTGGCGAATTTCATGTTTGCGACCGGGATCGAAAATAGCATCCCGACCATTCATAACGGGCGCACCCGTGTCGATCAGATGGAAGTATGCGGCCATTATCGCCACTGGCGCACGGATTTCGATCTGGTTGAGGATCTGGGCATTCGCTATCTTCGCTTCGGTCCACCGCTGCACAAATGTTTTCTCGGACCCGGCCGCTATGACTGGGAATTTGCCGATCTTGCCCTCAATGACCTGCGCCGGCGTGATATCACACCGATAGTCGACTTGTGCCATTTCGGCGTGCCGGACTGGATCGGCAATTTCCAGAACCCCGATTTCCCACTGCTATTCTCCCGCTATGCCGCCGATTTCGCCGAGCGCTATCACTGGGTCCAGCTCTATACCCCGGTCAACGAGATGTTCATCTGCGCGGTTTTTTCGGCGCTCTATGGCTGGTGGAACGAACAGATGACGAGCGACCGCGCCTTCGTCACCGCTCTCAAGCATATCGTGAAGGCCAATGTGCTGGCGATGCAGGAAATATTGAAGCGCCGGGCCGACGCAATTTTCATCCAGAGCGAGTCTTCGGAATATTTCCATGCGGACAGCCCTGCCGCCATTGGTCCGGCGGAAATCATGAACTCTCGTCGCTTCCTCTCGCTCGATCTCAATTATGGCCGCAGGGTCAACAGCGAGATGTACGAATATCTACTCGATAACGGCATGACCAAAGAAGAATATCATTTCTTCCTGGGCAACCGCCTGAAGCAGCACTGCATATTGGGCAATGATTATTACTGGACCAATGAGCACCGGGTCCATGAAGATGGCCGCACCTGGGCAGCGGGCGAGATATTCGGCTATAGCGAAATCACCCGCCAATATTATGATCGCTATGGCTTGCCGGTAATGCATACCGAAACCAATTTCCGGGAAGGGCCGAACGGCGACGAGGCGGTGAACTGGCTGTGGAAGGAGTGGGCCAATGTCCTGCGCCTGCGCAATATCGGCATTCCTACGGTCGGATTCACCTGGTATTCGCTGACCGATCAGGTGGACTGGGACAGCGCCCTGCGCGAGCAGAACGGCAATGTAAACCCGCTTGGCCTCTATGATCTTGATCGTAATATCCGCGCCGTCGGCAAAGCGTATAAACAGCTTATTCGCGACTGGCGCGATGTGCTGCCCGCGCAAAGCGTCTGTCTCGTAGTGCCGCTGGTCCCGCCCTCGCGCGCTGAGGCGCAGCAGGCGCGCGATCAGGAAGCGTCAGCCAGCGACATGATGAGCCGCAGGCCGCCTGACGAGCGCGTGACAGATGAGGTGGGCCAATGAAAATCGACCGGATCGAGACATTCTTCGTCCTGCCGCGGTGGCTGTTCGTGCGGGTCGAGGCGCAAGGTGCGATCGGCTGGGGCGAGGCGAGTCTTGAGGGCCATGCCGAGGCGGTCGCGGGCGCCCTGGAGGCGCTGGCAGAGCGCTTTACCGGGCACGATGCTTTCATGATCGAGGATATATGGCAAATTGGCTATCGCGGCGGTTTCTATCGGGGTGGGCCGGTGCTGATGAGTGCGCTGTCCGGGCTTGATCAGGCCTTATGGGATCTTAAGGGCAAGGCGCTGGGCTTGCCCGCATGGCAGATGCTGGGCGGCAAGGTGCGCGATAAGGTGCGCGCTTATGCCTGGATTGGGGGAGATCGGCCGGACGAGATCGGCGAGGCTGCTGCTGCGCGGCGCGCGCAAGGATTTTCCGCGGTCAAGATGAACGCGACGGCGGAGCTGGACTTTCTTGGCACGCCGCGCCTGCTGGATGATGTTGTGCGCCGGGTGGAAGCGGCGCAGGGCGCAGGTATGGATGTAGGGCTGGATTTTCATGGCCGGTTGCACAAGCCGATGGCCAAACAGCTCGCACGGCTACTGGAACCGCTCGGCCTGCTGTTCATCGAGGAGCCGCTGTTGTCCGAAAACCCGGAAGGAATCACGCAGATCAGCCAACTGGTAAGCACCCCGATCGCACTGGGGGAGAGGCTCTATTCCCGCTGGGATTTCAAACCCTTTCTGGTGTCAGGCGCGGTCGATATCATTCAGCCTGACCTGAGCCATGCCGGGGGTCTGAGCGAATGCCGGCGTATCGCGGCAATGGCGGAGGCTTATGATGTCGCTGTGGCACCGCACTGCCCGCTGGGACCGCTGGCGCTGGGTGCGTGCCTCCAGCTTGCCGCCTGCGCGCCCAATGTGGTGCTCCAGGAAATGTCGCTCGGCATTCACTACAATGTGGGGCACGACCTGCTCAGCTTTGTGACCAACCCGGTGGCGCTGAGCGCGGTAGAGGGATACCTGCCGATCCCTCAAGGGCCGGGGCTGGGCATCGAGATTGACGAAGCCGCCGTGCGGGAGGCTGACCGGACCCGCCATCGCTGGCGCAATCCGGTGTGGCGATCCTCGGACGGAGGCTTTGCCGAATGGTGAAGCCCTGGCGCGCTGTTCAGGCGGCGAGGCCGACCACCGGCGCCGTGGAAAGATTCTGATAGCGGGCAAAGCAGTCCGCTTCCTCCGGCGTATGGGGGCGCAGGAAGGACACGCTCAGCTTGCGGCCAAACACCTCATCACCCTTTACGCGCAACTCGGCATCCGCACCGTCGGGCAAAGAATCCCGCAACGCAACGAGTGTATTAATCACTGCTTCAAGCGAAGAATGATCTACAATATCGACAAAATCGCGAACCATATGTGTCATCCGACCCCCCGGCCAAAATAAGTTGGGAACCATCACGCTTTTAGTGCGTTCCAACATACACCGGAAGTCTGTATTTTTGCTGAATAATATCTAAAAACAGTAACATATGTTAGTATTAACGTTACTAACCGCCATTCAGCTCGTCATTTTCAGGTGAGATAGCAGGTCCGGGCGCGCTCCGCGAAGGTCGTGAGCGAAGCGATCCAGCGCATCGTCGAGCGAAACCATGAGTCGCCCGCGTTCGCTGGCCAGTGCCGCATAAGGGGGGCGCGCAGCCCGCCATCCTAGACTGTTACCGGGCACTGCCTCAAGCCGGTCGGCGGGAAGAGCGAGGCGGTCGAGTATCCGGCCCGCGAATCCAGCCCAGCTCAGCGCCTCGCCATTGCTGAGGTGCCACAATCCGTCCGCGCCATCTATTAGCAGGTCTAGCATCGCATCGGCGAGGAGCGGGACATAGGTCGGGGAAACGATATGATCGTCCGCCGCCGCGAATGATTCGCCCCTGCTTGCGGCATAGAGCAGATGCGCGGCGAAATTGTGCGGATCGAACGCCGAAAAGAACGCTGCGGTGCGAATCATCAACTGCGCGCCTGGCAGGGCGGCGATAGCCAGTTCGGCGGCGTGCTTGCTACGGCCATAGGCATTGAGCGGGGCGGCGGCGTCACTTTCCACATACGCGCGGCCTGCGCGTCCATCGAAAACCAGATCGCTCGACAGGCTGACGCAGGCGATGCCGCGCCGGCCCGCTTCCTCTGCCAGAGAAAATGCGCCGTGGCAGTTCGCGGCCATGCAGGCGTCCTGCGCATCTTCCGCCTCGTCCACCCGCACCCAGCCTGCCGCATTGATGACCGCCCAGGGACGCAGACCGTCCAGCGCGCCGGATATCGATTCGCGCGATGAAAGATCAAGCTGCGCCCGCCCGCTCAGCACATGAAGGATGCCGCGATGATGGCAGGCACGGGAGAGGGCCTGCCCGAGGGTGCCGGTCGCGCCGAGGATCAGCAGCGGCGCACTGCCGGGAAGCAGCGGCCTCTCGGTCACCCGGCTATGCTCGCGCATCGGCGCTGGTCTGGATACGGCGGGATGGCCGCTCCTGATAGTCCGCCGCCACCAGCCCGCACCCGCCGAAGTAGGATGTGGCGCGTCGCGGCTGGGCAGGGCGCGCAGCATGTCCGCCATAGCGGTGGGCCGCGGCTGGCCGCCCGATATGTCGTAGACGCCCGGTTCATAGCGCCCTGCGCCAGTCAACAGGCTGTTCCACCCCTGGCTGCCGAACAGGGACCAGCACGTCACGGCGCGCAGGTCCACCCCTTGCGCGCGTAAATCTTTCGCCAGCGCCCATGCCTCGATGAACCAGCGCATTTGTTCTTCACGGGTGCAGCCATTATGCACCTCCGTGATCGCGAGCGGAATGCCATAGCGCTCCCAGGCATCCAGCAGCGCGCGGTGCAGGCCATCCGGCGGAGGCTCGAGCACACGCACCGCCTCGGTATCTGCGAAACGGGTGAGCGGATTGCCGCCATGCAGATGTTCAGGATAACGCTGGAGGCGGTGATCGAGAAAGCGGTCACTGGTGAGATAGTGGTTGATGCCCATGATATCAGGCGGGCAGGGCACCTCCGCGATGGCCCGCAGACGCGGCTCCAGCCCCAGCGCACACAGGCGCCGCCACATGGAATGGCCGGGTTTCACACGGCCGCACAACAGATCCCATGCCATCCAGCGCCGGGCATTGTCATATCCCGCCTGTGCCTCCAGCCGGACGGTGGCGTAGGTTCTGCCCAGATCGTCCGTCTGAATGAGGCGCGCGCGCGGGTTTACCTCGCGGATCGCGCGCATGGACGCTATGACGCCCTCAACCTGGTTGAGCAGCGCCTGCCAGAAGGAGCGTTCGTCACGGCGATGCGGATGCCACAGGCCGTAGAGCGCGGCAAAGCGCGCCGTCGTCAGGGGTTCGTTGACCGGGGTCCAGTCCTCAATCCAAGGATAGCGCTCCGCCACGGCCCGCGCATGAGTGGCGAGACCGCTGGCAAAGTCCTTGGCCAGCAGCCCGGTATAGCGCGGCCCGCTGCCATGATGGATAAGCCCGGCGATAACCCGCAGGCCATGATCGCGCAGCAGCGGCAGGCGCTCGTCTGTCCAGCTCCAGTCCCGCTCGTCCGGCGCATCGGGCGCTATCCGTTCCCACAACACCGGATAGCGCACCGCATCCAGACCCAGCCCGGTGATGAGCGCCATGTCGGAAGGGCGATCGTGATGGCCGCTGGCTTTCAACTGGTCGTGATAGATATCCCCGACACGGTTCACCGTGCATTCCGGCCCGCCCCATAGTTCTAGTGGCATCATGGCATACCCACATTTTTGCTCGCCTCATTATGCGAGACTGAACGCCAACGATGCTGTGAGGATTTAGTTTCCTTTCCGCCTTAATATCCCGCAGAAATAAATGGTGCGCTGCACCAAGCCTGAACAGGACATGAAATTGTTTGATAACCCACGGAACACTGCGGTGTTTTGCTAGTTTTGTTGTCACATCATCAGCAAGGTTTCTCATCATGCAGCAATCCCCGATTTGCGCGATGCCTTCGCGCGTCCGCAAACTAAGCCAGTCCGGCAAGACCTACGACATACTATGTTTCAGTCATTTGCGGTGGGACTTCGTATTCCAGAGGCCCCAGCATCTGTTGAGCCGCTTTGCGCGCAATGGCCGCGTCTTTTTCTGGGAAGAACCGCGCTACACCGAGGCGAGGGCCGAAGCCCGGCTCGATGTGCGGGTCGATAAGGCGACGGGCGTCACCGTAATCGTGCCCGAGCTGCCGACTGGCCTGGGCGCACAGACCGAGCAGTTGATGCTCGAAGGCTTGTTGGATCGCTTCGTCATCGAACAACGCATGCATTGCTTGGTGCGCCGGTATTACACGCCGATGATGATGCCGTTTTCGGCGCATCTATCGGCCGACTGCACCGTCTATGATTGCATGGACGAACTGTCCGCTTTCAGGAATGCGCCGCCCGGCCTTCTCGCACTGGAAGAGCGGCTGCTGCGCGAGGCGGATGTCGTGTTTACCGGCGGCTACAGCCTGTATGAGGCGAAGCGCAACCGCCACCCCAATGTTCACGCTTTCCCGTCCAGCGTCGATGTAGCGCATTTCGCGCAGGCGCGGACGGCGCTTTCCGAGCCTGAGGATCAGGCCGCCATTCCGCACCCGCGCCTTGGCTTTTTCGGTGTGGTGGACGAGCGGATGGACATAGAACTGCTTGGCGCACTGGCGGATGCCAAGCCCGACTGGTCGCTCGTGGTGTTGGGGCCGGTGGTCAAGATCGATCCCGCAGATTTGCCGCAGCGCGCCAACATCCATTATCTCGGCGCGCGCGAATATAGCGCTTTGCCCGCCTATATTGCCGGGTGGGATGCGGCGCTCATGCCCTTTGCGATGAACGACGCTACGCGCTTCATCAGCCCGACCAAGACACCCGAATATCTTGCCGCCGGTCGTCCGGTCGTTTCAACCGCCATTGCCGATGTCGTGCGCCATTATGGCGACCTGACAGGCGTGGAAATAGCGCAGACCGCACAAGAATTCGAGCAGGCGTGCGAGCGGGCGCTCGATCTGGCGCAGCGGCCACAGGACTGGATTCCGGGCGTGGATGCGGTGCTCGCCAGCATGTCATGGGATGAAACACAGGGCCAGATGCGTGCACTGATCGACGAAGTGATCGCCGGTGGCGCGCCGCAGCCGATCGTCTCGCCGGACAATTGGCCGTTGCCAGAGGAACGCCATTATGATGTGATGGTTGTCGGTGCAGGGTTTGCGGGCGCTGTGATGGCCGAGCGGCTTGCCGCTGGCTCTGGCCTCAAGGTGCTGGTGGTCGATCGTCGGCCCCATGTCGCTGGCAACGCATATGACCGCTATAACGAGGCGGGCATCCTGATCCATCAATATGGGCCGCATATTTTCCATACGAACAGCCAGGACATCGTCGATTATCTGTCCCGCTTTACCGAATGGCGCCCCTATGAGCACCGTGTGCTTGCGGAGGTTGACGGGCGGGCCGTGCCTATGCCGATCAACCGGACCACGCTCAACGCGCTATATGGGCTGGATCTGCGCACCGATGCGGAAGCGGCGGATTTTCTCGCCTCACGGGCTGAGTCCGTCGAGGAAATCCGCACATCCGAGGATGTAGTGATTTCGCAGGTCGGCCGCGATCTCTACGAAAAGTTCTTCCGTGGTTACACGCGCAAGCAATGGGGGCTTGATCCCTCGGAACTGGACAAGAGCGTCACTTCCCGCGTGCCGACCCGGACGAATACCGATGACCGTTATTTCAATGACAGTTTTCAGGCCATGCCCGCTGAAGGCTATACCCGCATGTTCGAACGCATGCTCGATCATCCCAATATCGACCTGCTGCTCGGCGTCGATTATCGCGACGTGCGGGACGCCTATCCGCATGACCGGCTGGTGTTCACCGGGCCGATCGATGAATATTTCGATTTCCGCTATGGCGCGCTGCCCTACCGCTCGCTCAATTTCAAGCATGAGACGGTGGAAACCGAGTGGTTCCAGCCCGTTGCGGTGGTCAACTATCCTTCCGAGGACGTGCCTTATACCCGTATCACGGAGTATAAGCACCTGACCGGGCAGACTGCGGCCCGCACCAGCCTCACCTACGAATATCCCAGCGCGCACGGGGATCCCTATTATCCGATACCGCGCCCTGAGAATCAGGAACTGTTCAAACGCTATGAGGCGCTTGCCAAAACTCAGCAGGATGTGCTGTTCGTCGGTCGTCTCGCCACTTACAAATATTACAATATGGATCAGGTCGTCGGTCAGGCGCTGGCCGTGTATCGGCGCAATTTTGGTGCGGCAATGCTGAAGGCAGAGCGCGCCTCGCTGCAACCCAGAGCGACATTCGTGGTCCGCACCGGCGGGGCCATGACTGCATAGCGCAAGCGGCCAGGCGCGGCATCAACCTCGCGCCTGGCCTGCAAGCGAAGTATTGGTGTGCAAGTTTGCCAAGAGTCGTTTGCAAGTGCGCGCGCGAATCTCTAGTGCTGCTCGCGTGATGGCGCAGAAATCCCACATCAGTCTGCGGAAATTTCCTGCCTCTGCACCGGCCTTCCGGCGCAGGGGCATGATGTTTATACGGTGTATAAGGCGATGATCGAGGGCTGGGTCGAAGGAGACGCCGCCAAGCAGCGCCTCAGCGCGGTGATGCTGCACGCACGCAAGGCAATGGTGGCGACCTTCGTGTTGAGCGCGGTGTTGAATGTCCTGCTGCTGTCCGGCTCGCTGTATATGATGCTGGTCTATGACATGGTGCTGCCCAGCGGCAGTATCCCGACACTGGTTGGCTGTGCCATTCTCGTCCTCGTCGCTTATGCCTTTCAGGGGGTGCTGGATTTCATCCGCAGTCGGGTGCTGCTGCATTTTTCCGCTGCGGTAGATGTCGACCTGAGCGGTGATGTGCATAAGCTGATGGGGCTGATGTCGCGCAGCCAGGCGACCATGGACAGCCTCCAGCCGATGCGCGATCTGGATCAGCTTCGCCAGTTTCTCGCGGGGCCGGGGCCATCGGCGCTGGTGGACTTGCCGTGGATGCTGTTTTTTATCATCATCCTGTTCCTTCTGCATCCCTATCTTGGCATCACGGTGTTGATTGGCGGTGCGATACTGGTGTTTCTCACATTTCTTACAGAGCGGCTGACCAGCGAAAAGAACCAGAAACTGCTCCAACTGGCGGGCGCGCGGCAGATGGTGGCGGATATTACGCGTCGCCATGCTGAAAGCCTGTTCGCGCTGGGGATGGAGGGCCGGATTGCGGCGCGCTGGCGCACAGCGAGCGGCCAGTTTCTCGCCGCGCAGGAGAAACTGAACGCCATATCCAATAGCCTCAGCAACTTGACGAAGATCTTGCGCATGGTGTTGCAATCGGGCGTGCTGACCGTGGGTGCGCTGCTGGTGATGGAGCAGCAGGCAAGCGGTGGTGTGATCTTTGCCAGCTCGATCCTGTCGTCCCGCGCGCTGGCGCCGGTCGAGGCGGCGATCGCCAACTGGCGCGGCTTCGTGAGCGCGCGGCAGGGTTGGGCGCGGCTCAAATCGTTGATTCTCGCGATGCCGGAAGTGCCGCAAGCGGATATGCTGCCCGCGCCGGAGAAGATCGTGATGGCGGATGATATAACGCTCGGTCCGCCAGGGCTGGACAGGATGACGGTGCAGGGTGTCCGGTTCGGGCTGCGCGCGGGCGATGGGCTGGCGATTCTGGGGCCAAGTGGCTGTGGCAAATCGACGCTGGTGCGCGGGCTGGCGGGGATATGGCCGCTCAATTCCGGTGCGGTGCGGCTCGATAATGCGGACCTGACGCAGTGGCCGCCCGAGATTATTGGCCGCCATATCGGCTATCTTCCACAAAATGTGGAGTTGATCGGCGGGACCGTCGCCGAAAATATCGCGCGGTTCGATCCCGATGCCCAGTCGGAGGATGTCATCAAGGCGGCGCAATTGGCTGGGGTGCATGATCTCGTTCTGCATCTGCCCGATGGCTATAACACCCAGGTGGGCGCCGATGGCCGGGCGCTATCCGGGGGGCAGAGGCAACGTATCGGGCTGGCGCGGGCGCTTTATGGAGAGCCGTTTCTGATCATCCTTGATGAACCCAATTCCAATCTCGACAGCGCCGGCGAGGAAGCGCTTTCCAACGCCATTGCCGATGTGCGGGCACGCGGCGCGGTAGTCATTGCCGTGGCGCACCGCCCCTCGCTGCTCGCCTCGGTCGATCTGGTGCTGCTGATGAAGGAGGGGCGCGCTGTTGCGTTTGGTCCGAAGGAAAAGCTGGTGGGGCATTTATTGCCGGACCGGCGCCCGGCACCCGCTGCTGCTCCGGCTGCGGCCAGCGCCTGAAATGCTAACGACACTTGCGCGCGGTAACGGAGTGTTTAGCAAACGCAGCATAAACGAATCACGGGCTGACCCGCACTGGAGACTGATACTATCATGCGCAAAGGCATAATTCTTGCGGGCGGATCGGGAACGCGGCTCTATCCGTTGACCAAGGCCGTCTCGAAGCAGTTGATGCCGGTCTATGACAAGCCGATGATCTATTATCCGCTTTCGGTGCTGATATTGTCCGGCATCCGCGACATCATGATTATCACCACACCGCATGATCAGAGCGCTTTTCAGGCGTTACTGGGCGATGGTTCTGACATGGGCGTGTCGCTGACCTATGCGGTGCAGCCCGAACCGGCCGGGCTGGCACAGGCCTATCATATCGGCGCGGATTTCGTGGGCACCAATCCCTCCACACTGATATTGGGCGATAATATCTTCTATGGCCACGGCCTTACCGACCTGCTCGACAATGCTGCGGACCGGGAATCGGGCGCGACTGTGTTTGGGTATTATGTGAATGACCCGACCGCTTATGGCGTCGTGTCGTTCGATGCTGCTGGCCGCGCCGAGACAATCGAGGAGAAACCCGCGCACCCCAAATCCAATTATGCGGTGACAGGGCTGTATTTCTACGATGGCCGTGCGGTGGAATTCGCCCATGCCATCGAGCCATCACCGCGTGGAGAACTGGAAATTACCGACCTCAATCGGCTTTATCTGGAGGCGGGCGAACTGAATGTCGAGATTATGGGGCGCGGCTATGCATGGCTCGATACCGGCACGCACGGCTCTCTGATCGATGCCGCCAATTATGTGCGCATCACCGAGGAGCGGCAGGGTCTGAAGATCTGCTGCCCCGAAGAGCTGGCCTGGCGCAAGGGCTTCATTGACGACGCGCAGCTCGAGCGCATCGCCGCGCCGCTCGTCAAATCCGGCTATGGCGCCTATCTGCTGCATCTGCTCGAAAGGGGCGACAAGTGGAGCTGATCGAGACGGCAATTCCCGGCGTGCTGATCATCGAGCCGAAGGTGTTCGGCGACGAGCGCGGCTTTTTCATGGAAAGCTGGAACGCACGGGCGTTTGCGCAGGCAGGGCTGGATCTCGAGTTCGTGCAGGATAATCATAGCCGCTCCAGCCGGGGCGTGCTGCGCGGCATGCATTATCAGCAGCCGGGGCCACAGGGCAAGCTGGTGCGGGTAACGGCGGGAGCGGTGTTCGATGCGGTGGTGGATATGCGCGCGTCCTCGCCCACCTTTGGCCGCTGGGTAGGCGTAGAGCTGAGCGCTTCCAACAAGCGGATGCTCTGGGTGCCGCAGGGCATGGCGCATGGCTTTCTTTGCCTGGAAAACGGCACGGATTTTCTGTATAAGTGCGTCGGCTATTACGATCCCGCAAACGAGCACAGCCTGTTGTGGAACGACCCGGCTGTCGGCATCGAATGGCCCCTCGACGGCATCGAACCGCAACTTTCAGCCAAGGATGTCGGAGGCAGGCCTTTAGCTGACGCGGTGACATTCGCATGAAGGCGCTCATCACCGGAGCGAACGGGCAGCTTGGGCAGTCGCTTCAGCACACCGCGCCGGAAGGTGCGGAGCTGATCTGCACTGATATAGCGGAGCTGGACATCTGCGATGCCACCGCCGTCGATACGTTTGTCGCGCAGCACAGGCCGGACCTCATTCTCAACGCCGCGGCTTATACGGCTGTCGATAAGGCCGAGAGCGAGGAGGAACTGGCGCTGCGCATCAATGCGGAAGCCGTAAGCAACCTCGCCGTCGCTGCGCGCGCCAACAACGCCCGCTTCGTCCATGTCTCGACCGATTTCGTGTTCGATGGGCTGAGCGGTGTGCCCTACCAGCCCACCGACACGCCCGCGCCTGTCAGCGCCTATGGCCGCACCAAGCTGGCGGGCGAGCAGGCAGCGGGAGTAGGGGCGCTTATTGTCCGCACTGCATGGGTCTATGCTCCCAAGGGCAACAATTTCGTCCGCACGATGCTCCGCCTGATGGCTGAGCGGGATGAGGTACGCGTCGTGGCGGACCAAATCGGCACGCCCACTTACGCGCCCGATCTCGCCGCAGCGCTCTGGGCGCTGTCCGCCAAGGGCATCACCGGCATTCACCATTATACCGATAGCGGCGCGGCAAGCTGGTATGATTTCGCCGTCGCGATCCAGGAAGAAGCCCTCGCGGAGGGACTGCTCAGCCGCACGGTGCCGATCATTCCGATCAACACCACCGATTATCCTACGCCCGCCATACGCCCGCATTATTCGGTGCTGGACAAGAGTAGCACGTTCTCGGCGCTGGGCTGTCCGGCCCCTCATTGGCGTGCCAATCTGCGCAAAATGATACAGGAAATCAAAACACATGGCTGAACTGCTCGTTACCGGGGGCGCCGGGTTTATTGGCGCGAACTTCGTGCATTATTGGCGCGAGCATCACCCCAGCGACACCATCACCGTGCTTGATGCGCTTACTTATGCGGGTAATCCAGCCAATATCGCGGGGCTGGATGGGGTCGAGCTGGTCGAAGGCGATATTTGCGATACCGCGCTGGTCGAAACGCTGCTTGCGGAGCGCGATATCCAGACCATCGTTCATTTCGCTGCGGAGAGCCATGTCGATCGCTCGATCACCGGGCCGGATGCGTTTGTCACTACCAACGTCATCGGCACGCATTCTCTGCTTAAGGCCGCGCGCAAGCTGTGGCTCGACAGCGGCACCGGCAAGCCGCATCGCTTCCACCATGTTTCCACGGACGAAGTTTATGGCTCGCTGGGGCCGAACGATCCGGCCTTCAGCGAGAACACGCCCTATGCGCCCAACTCGCCTTATTCGGCGTCCAAGGCAGGGTCCGATCACCTCGTGCGCGCCTATCACCACACCTATGGGCTGGAGGTGACGACCAGCAATTGCTCGAACAACTATGGCCCGTATCAATTCCCGGAAAAGCTGATCCCGCTGTTCCTCTTGAACTGCCTCTATGGCCGCAACCTGCCTATCTACGGCGATGGCATGAATGTGCGCGACTGGCTGCATGTCGAGGATCATTGCCACGGGATCGAGAAAGTTCTGCTGAGTGGCCGCTCTGGCGAGACATATAATATCGGCGGGGGTCAGGAGCTGCCCAATTTACGCGTGATCGAGGAAATCTGCGCCACCGTTGACCGCGCCTTCGCTGCCGATCCTTCGCTCTCCGCCCGCTTCCCGGATGCACCCGCCGCGCAGGGGAAGCCGTCGGACAGCCTCAAGAGCTTCGTAACCGACCGCGCCGGGCACGACCGTCGCTATGCAATCGACGAGACGAAAGCGCGGGATGAGTTGGGCTATGCCCCGCGCCGCACTTTTGCGGAAGGATTCTCGCAGACATTGGCGTGGTATCTCGGCAATGAGGACTGGTGGCACCCGCTGTTGGCGCGATAAATATCAGGCGGTCGTGTCTACGGGCTTTTCACGGATCTTGCCGGTAAAGACATTGATGCCGGTAAGGCGCCGCACCGACCAGATGCTGATGATATTGCGCCCTATCACTACTAGTGCGAGACAGGTGGCGATCCCCAGAATCCCGCCATATCGGGCCGCGAGCGGCGCGCTTATCAACAATATCGCGGTGCTGCCTATCGTCTGAATGAGGTTGGTGCGTTCATGCCCCGTCATGGCTAGGATAAGGCCTGAAGGCCCGGTCATGGTATAGATCGCCTGGCCGACGACGACGACGCGCAGCACGGTCGTCGCCTGGTGGAATTCCGGACCGAACAGATCGAGCACCGGCCCTGCGAACACAAAGATCAGCACCGCTACCGGGAGGCAGAAAAACGCGGAAAGCCCGGTTGCCGAGCCGGCCAGCCGCGCCACGCGCTTCATGTCGCCTGCGGCATGCGCCTCCGCGAACTGGGGCGAGAAAATGCTAAACAGGCCCATGGTGATGATGCTCAAGATACCCGCCACCTGCGCGGCCACACGATAAAGCCCGGCCTCATAGATGCCGAGCATGGCGGACGCGGTGGCGAGGCCATACCAGTCCGCGATGTTGAGGAAGATCGCCACGCCCCATAGCGGCACTGCCACCTTCAAGATCTCACGCATCGGCACATGCAGCGCGCCTTCTTTACGGGAGCTATAGGGCAGGCAGGTAAAAAAGGCGGCGGCACCCACCATCAGCCCGGTAAGCGCCGTCATCCACAGCACCTGTTCTACCCCAGGCGCCAGCCCGAAAGCGATGTAGGCCAGCACGATGGTCGGGATCAGCAACACTTCTATACACTGGCCCCAGATATAGACCTTCTGCGAACGCAAAACCGCGCCCAGCATCCGGGTAAGGGTGCGGGACACCATGATGACTGTAAGCACCGCCACCGCATCCTGCGGAACTTCGCCCCTGAACATCAGTTTCATCACCGGAGTGCCACCGTTCAGCAACAGCACCACCAATATGCCGGTAAACATCAGCGAATAGGCAATTACCTTGAACAGGCTGCGCCGCTCAATCAGCACGTTCTGCGCTACAGCGGCGGAAAATTTCCGTGTGACAGCGAGGTCTATACCGCCGACAGCGACCACCGAAAGAAACATCGCGGTCTGGGTGATAAGAGCATAATGGCCATTCGCTTCCGGCCCGAAGAGGCGGCCGATCAGCACGGTAACCAGAAATCCGGACGCGACAGATCCGCCGCGGATCGCCAGCGACATGATCGACTGGAAATGGTGTTTCAACAGTGCGCGCGGATTAATAGAGGGAAATGCCATCTAGTTTCCGTCACTGTTCCCTGTTTGCTTGGCGCCCAGATTGCGGGATTGGTATTTTCGTATAGAATGTTCACCCTAGGGTATGTTTGTGCAACAGCACAAGTTCGTCGAAGGGCATTTAGGTCGGTCGACGTGTTTTTTTTACGATGAAGCGTGGCTATGACCGATATTTTACAATTCAAGGCTGAGTGTTGATGGAAACAATTTATGACTGGATCGCGCTTATCGCCTTCGCCGGGCTGATCGTGCTGTTCCTGCAACGCTCGTCGATGGACGAGCCGCCGGATACGGTGTGGCACTATCTGCCGCCTGCCATCGGCTGTGCCCTCTCCAATTATCTGGGCAATGAGGGTATGGCTATCCCCGCGATACTGACGCTGGTGGCGGTGGGAGCCTATATCGTCATGGTTTTGAAACCCCGGATACCCGGCTAGATAAATAACGGCACTATGTGCTGTTTCTGTTGCGTCTGCGAAGGGAATGGCGGATACTATCCGTAAAGTAATTCGGTGTATTTGCCTTGAACCAAGTCATCCGACGTTGCGAAAGGGTATAGAATGGGCTGGCAGAATTGGTTTTCATTGCGCAAGAAACGCTATGATGCGCAGGACCACGACCATGAAGAGCTAGTCCCGCGCCTTTCCATCGGCCGCAACCGCGACCGGCAGGATGATAAGATGCCACGGTTTCAGGGCACGGCGGGCGACCAGATTCGCAGCACTGGCAAACGCACTGCTCTCGACAGGGTGCGCTTCCATCTGCGCAACGCTTTTACCCCATCGCAGCCGGTTCTCTCGCATCGCATGTTTGCCGGGCGGACCGAGGTGCTGCGCACGCTGATCCGTTCGCTGGAGGATCAGCGCCTGCATGTCGTGCTGTATGGCGACCGTGGCATCGGCAAGACCTCGTTGCTGCACATATTATCTCAGCTCGCGCGGGATGCGCGTTATATCGTGCGCTATGCTTCCTGCGGGGAGGAAACCGAATTCACCGATCTCATGCGGTCCATCGCGCAGGATATACCACTGCTTTACCATGCGGATTTTGCGCCAACCTCGTCAGAGATCGAGAGCGGGCGTGCATTGGCGGATCTGCTGCCGCCGGGCACACTGACCGTGCCGCAAATCAGTGATCTGTTTGCCAAGGTTTCCAACACGCGGGTGCTGGTGATTCTCGATGAGTTCGACCGTGCGCGCTCGCCCGCGTTCCGCCGTTCGATCGCGGAACTCATCAAGAATCTGTCGGACCGCTCCAGCCGGCTTCAGCTTGTGATTGCTGGTGTGGCGGCGAATCTTACCGAGCTGATCGAGCATATCCCCTCGATTCGACGCAATATTCTTGGCTATCAGGTGCCCAACATGTCCAATGTGGAGATCGAGGAACTGATCCACAATGGCGAAAAGCTGTGCGGCCTGACATTCGATCGGGAAGCGATCGCGTTCATCAGTGCGGTGGCTTATGGCTCTCCCTACATCGCCAGCCTGCTGAGCCAGCATGCCGGCCTCGCGGCGGTAGACCGGGACGCAAGCATGGTCGAGAAGAAGGATGTGGCCGAGGCGATCAACCACGCCGTCAACGAGATCCGCCATCGCGTGTCCAGCCTCAGCCTGTTCCAGACCGGACGGGCAAAAGCAGACGGACATGGCAACAGTCTGGGGCTGCTCGCGCGTCTCGCGCTGCATTATGGTGGCCGCTTGTTGCCACAACAGGCCGATGACGTGATTCGCAAGCCGGGGCAGGGGTTGGCCTTCATGCAGAAGATGGAGCAGGATTATGGCTTGCTCGAGCCGCTGGCCAATGACCCCGCGGGCGCTTATCATTTTCGCGAGGAAGGCGTGCCGGTCTATCTCTGGATCGAGCTGGCGCAATCCCATTTTGCCGGCGAGAAGAGCAACACCAAGCTGCTCGATGCACTGCTGGATAAATATGCGGTTGCGCAAAGCGCCTGACATCAGCCGGGGAAAAAGCCGTGCTGGCTTCGCTTGTCGAGAAAATCAGGGTCAAGCTGTGGTTACGGAACCAACATGTAAACGGCAGGCTGCGCACCTATTTTCGTGACAGATTCCGCATTGATGTGGGGCATTACAGCTATGGCTGCTTTGATCGCTGGCGGATGCCGGGGCCGATCCGTGTCGGTCGTTATTGTTCGATCGCCAATACGGTCCGCTCTGCGCCGATTAACCACCCGTTCGACGCGATGACGACCCACCCCGCGCTCTATGAGCGCAAGTTCGGCGTGGTCGATCAGGATATTTTCTACGACGATGTGCTCGTAATTGAGGATGATGTCTGGATCGGGCATAATGTGATGATCCTGCCCGGTTGCAAGCATGTGGGGCGCGGAGCGGTCATCGGTGCGGGCGCTGTGGTGACAAAGAACGTTCCCGCTTATGCCATCGTCGCGGGTAATCCGGCGAAAAAGCTGCGGGATCGCTTTGCGCCGGATCTCATTGCCGCGCTGGAGCAAAGCCGCTGGTGGGAGCTTGATCCGCCGGAGCTGCGTCGCCTGGTCAGCGCCAATCGGGAGCTGGTTTTTCATCCCACGGCATCGTCGGTGCAACAATGGGCCGGAAGCGGGCGCCGGGCGGACTGGGCCGGCACGAAGCAATGACGCCCGTGCCATCATCCTATGCTGCGCCGCGCGTCAGTGTCGTGGTGCCCCACTATAACGATCTGGCGCGGCTGGACCGTTGCCTTGCCGCACTGACGATACAAACTATGGCGCGCGACGCTTATGAGATCATCGTCGCCGACAATAATTCCCCATGCGGTCTTGCGGCGGTAGAAGCGGTTGTGGCGGGGCGTGCGCAGATTGTTACCGCCATGACGCCAGGCGCCGGTCCTGCCCGCAATGCCGGAGCTGAGGCGGCGCACAGCGCGATATTGGCCTTTACGGACAGTGATTGCGTGCCTGAGCGGGAATGGCTGGAGCAGGGCTTGGCTGCGCTGGCTCAGGCGGATTTCATTGGCGGCGCCATGAAGGTTCTGGTGCCTTCCGGCCAGCCGATGAGCGGCGCGGAGGCCTTCGAAACCGTGTTCGCGTTCGACAACGAGCGCTATGTGAAACAGCTACATTTTACCGTCACCGCCAATCTGATTTGCCCGCGCGAGCTGTTTTTCAAGGTTGGGCCGTTCCGCACCGCAGTATCCGAGGATAATGAATGGTGCTGGCGCGCGCGCGCCATGGGGTATCGCATCGGTTACGCGGCAGAGGCGATGGTCGGCCACCCGGCACGGGCGAACTGGGTGCAATTGAAGGGCAAATGGCGCCGCATCTGCGCCGAGCGTTATGCGCTCTCGCGGGATAACGG
>JAGNYO010000104.1 GCA_017984895.1 Sphingobium sp.
TGGGGAAATAGGGCTGCAACCGAACCATCTGCTCATCCGTCAGCCAATACAAATCACTCATCTTCAGTCTCCTCGCAGAGCCTGAATCAGATTGCGCCTTACAAATCAATAGGTCCTGACCCTAGGCGGCCTGATAGGCGCAAGACCGGCTGCCCGGCACGGGAAAGAAGGCCACGCTCGAGAATATCGAGATCCTGCGCCGCCAGATTAGCTGCTCAGTGCCGATTCGCAAGTGTCCGGAGAACAGTTTGCCCCGTCATCCGCCGCATAGCCCAAAGTTGCCCTGCGCGGCATGGCCTGTGCCGGGTGGAGCGGTGGCAAGGCGGAGCAGAACTTCCGTCTCCCATATCAATCTATCTGGTTCGTTCCCTTGGCCATATAGACGCGGTTGCGGCCATGTTCCTTGGCAAGATAGAGCGCCTGATCTGCCGCTTTCAGCGCGTCACGCGGGTCGGGATAGGCAAAGGCATCCGCGACGCCGCCCGAAAAGCTGACCTGATTCATGCGTTCGCCGGTATTGCGGTCCACCAGATTGCGTGAGGCGAGATCGGCACGGGTCTGGTCGACTATCTCGCACGCCTCGGAAGCCGTCTTGCCACGGAACACCATGACAAACTCCTCGCCGCCGTGCCGCGCGACATGGCATTTCTCACCAGAAATCTTGGCGAGAAGGGAGCCTACGAACTTCAGCACGCGGTCGCCAGTATCGTGGCCGTGCGTGTCATTGATCTTCTTGAAATGATCGATGTCGCAGAAGGCCACGGAAAGCGACTCTCCATTTTCGTGCGCCAGTGTGACCTCTTCCTTGAGGCGCGCCTCGAACGCACGGCGGTTCGGCAGGCCGGTGAGGTGATCCTGCTCGGCGGCCTTGCGGGCCTGTTCCAGATTCTGTTGCAGGGCGCGGGTTTTCTTCTGGCTCTCGCGCATTTCGGACTCGATCTGGCGCGATTTCTCGACCATTGAGCGGGTGAGGCTGATAAGCGCGGAAACGACCTGATCAGGCGCAGCATCTCCGCCCATGTCCTGCACCTTGGCTTGCAAAGCCTCTCCATAATCGCTGGCCGAAGATTGCGATTCGCTCGCGAGGCTGGTGAAGCGGGTGAGATCCTCTTCCACAGTGGAGAGCATGCTGCTGAGGCCTTCGGCGGTCATTTCGCCGGCATGGCGCTCGGCGACGATCTGCTCGACCACGTCATTGGTAAGCTGCCCCTTTTCCGAGAGGATAGCGCGAACTGCCTTTTCGATCTGATGATCGTTGCCGGTAAGATAATCGAGTGCGAGGCCGAAATTGACGACGGTAACGTCCAGATCATGCGCGAACAGGAACGAACCAACGTCGTTATACAAATCGCGGCGGCGATCCACCTCGCGGCTGGAGCCGTTGCGGCTCGCTTCCCGCGGGCCGGCGTTCTCAACAGGCTGAGTGCCGTTTTCGCCTGAGGAAGTCCCTTTTGCCCACCGCGCAATACGCGTGGTCAACCCGGTCTGTGCATTCATTTTAACTGCCCATCTTTGTTCTGGTTCGCATGTGCGTGTCCATTTAGGCAGCAGAAGGCAAAATTTCGGTTAATTCGTCGCCCATTCCTGCGAATCTTCACAGTTTTCTAGACTTTATGGCTCACCAGCCAGTCGTGAAAGATTTTGACCGCGCGGTTCTGAAGCGCTTTGTGTCGGCATACGAAATAATAACGGTAAGAGCTTTCTATTTCAAAATTAAGCACTTTTTCGAGGCGATCGTCATGCGAATGGTTAAAATGGCTGGCTAGCATTGCCGCGATGCCCAGCCCCTGCGCCGCCGCCTCGAGCATCAGCGGGCCGGAATCGAAATTGTCGATCGCGGCAGGTTCCAGCTCGGGAACGCCCAGCGCCTGCTTCCAGTCATCGAAGATTGTCGGCATATCGCGGTGAAGGAGGAGAGTGTGCCGGGCAATGTCCTCGGGCTTGTTGATCGGATTGTCGCGCATATGTTCTACCCCGCCGACCAAAAAAGCCGACTCGCGGCCGAGGTCATGCACATAAAGCGCGGGGTCCGGATCGCGCGTGAGGATGATGGCGGCATCAATGCCTTCCCCCAACCGGGGCACGGGGTGGGGGGTCGTCTCTATATCGATATGCAAGAGCGGAAAAGCCTGGCGCAATTCACCCAGCATAGGCAGCAATCGCTGCGATGCAAAAAGGGGCATAACCGCGAGACGCAGGCGGAGCTGGTTGCCACCGCTAATGAGCTTGTCCACTGAAACGGCAATGGAATCGAGCGCAGGCGCGATATCGTTAAGCAGTGCTGTGCCATCAGCATTAATTTCCAGCGCCTGATGCTTGCGTTCGAACAAGGGGCGCCCGACATAACGCTCAAGTGCCTGAATTCTGCGGCTTAGCGCCGGTGTGGACAGAGCGAGTTCCTCCGCGGCCGCCTTGACCGACCCCAATCGCGCAACCTGTATAAAGGCTTCAAGAGCCGTCAATGGGGGCAGGCGCCGCATTCATCCTCGTATGATTTCTCTGATTGTTCGCTCGGAACATGCATGAAATGTTGCCACACGACAACCGCAGAAACTCTGCTCCATCGAAAAACTATCACTCTGTCGTTGCAAAATCTGCAATCGCCATGATCAATCTTCGCACTTGCGGAATATTTGCTGCAAGTGCACATAGGAGGTGCCTTTCAGGCATCCTCTCCTAAAACTTTCAAGGGTCAGCTTCGGCTGGCCCCTTTTTTTGCCTTAGGGTCAGGACTCATAGCCAGAAGAGGACAGTGGCGGCGAGAGCGATGGCGGAGAGGAAGACTGTTGGGCATCTGTCGTAGCGGGTTGCGACGCGACGCCAGTCCTTGAGGCGGCCAAACAT
>JAGNYO010000022.1 GCA_017984895.1 Sphingobium sp.
CATTCCTATGGACGCTTGCTGATCAAGCTGCTGGCAGAAACGCCCAGCGCCGATTTGCAGGAAGTCGTCGATGGAATCCGTCCCAGTCAGACCCGTTATCTGGAAGGCCTCCGCGCGTGTCAGCCTCATGCCAGCGACGAACTTCTGGCTACCGGGGTGGGTCTAGTTATCGCCGCGCTGGTCCATGCTCCTTTCAATCCGTCTCTCTACATGTTCACGGGTCGGCCATCCTGTGATCAAGACTTGGAATCGTTGCTGGACTCTACCGTCTCTTTCGCGGTGGGCGGCCTCTCCAATCTCCTTGGAATTCATACAGACTAACATTTGTCACCCGCTTCGAGAGACCATCATGAAACTACTTACATTTGAAATGCACGCAGGGCCCCGCCTGGGAGCTTTGCTACCTGGAGGAGTGCTTGATCTCACGACATATGGAGACGCGGCATTTGCGTCGATGCAAGCGCTTATCGAGGGCGGCTCGGAGGCGATGGTGCGCGCTCAGAAAGCCATTGCCAGTCCAAAAGGGCTGATTTCACCTGAAGAAATAACCTGGCTTTCGCCGTTGCCGGTGCCGGCACAAATGCGCGATTGTCTCGGATTCGAGATGCACGTGAAAAACGCCTATACTGCGGGTGCGCGGCTGGCTACGCGCAATGCTCCCGATCCTGAAGCGGCCTTTCAAGCGTTGGTCGATAGCGGTCGGACGGCTCCGCCGGAAATCTGGTATCGGCAGCCGATATATTACAAGGCAAACCGCTTCGCATTCGCTGGCCACGAGGCAGATATTGTTTGGCCGTCATTTTCGACGATCATGGATTTCGAACTTGAGTTTGCCTGCGTCATTGGTAGGCCGGGGCGAGATATCGCGCGTGAAAGCGCCAACGACCATATTTTCGGCTATACCATTTTCAACGATTTTACGGCGCGTGATGCCCAGTCTGTGGAGATGGGAGGTCTGCTCGGTCCTGCCAAAGGCAAGGATTTCGACGACAGCAATATCCTCGGCCCCGTCATTGTTACGGCTGATGAAATTCCTGATCCCTATAATCTGAAAATGGTCGCAAGAGTGAACGGTGAAACATGGTGCGAGGGTTCATCCTCCACCATGCACTGGCAATTTCCTGACATGATCGCGCATGTGAGCAAGGGCGAAACCCTGCATGTTGGCGAAGTCATAGGGTCGGGAACAGTGGGCTGGGGCTGCGGAATGGAGCACATGCGGTTCCTTGGCGACGGTGATGTTGTCGAGTTGGAAGTCGAGGGAATCGGTATCTTACGCAACCGCGTGCTGCGCGCCCCGAACGGGAGCGCAAAATGAGCTGGAAGTTCACCAAAGGCCTCCATGACATCGGCGCTGGCCATTATGCTTATCTTCAACCGGACGGCCACTGGGGCTATTCCAATGCAGGTCTCGTTGTAGATGGAGACCAGTCGCTCCTTGTTGACACCTTGTTTGACGAGCGACTGACCGCCGAAATGCTGGCTGCGATGCATGATGCGGCCGGCGTGGGCGGGGGCGATATCACCACCTTGGTCAACACCCATGCCAACGGCGATCACACGTTCGGTAACGGTCTGGTATGTAACGCCGAAATTATTGCCTCGAAATCCAGCGCGCAAGAGATGCTGGAACAGCCGCCGGAAGGCATGGCTGATTTAATGCGCATCGCACCGAATATGGGAGATGTCGGGGCCTATTTTATTGAATGCTTCGGTGATTTCGATCTTGCTGGTGTCAAGATGAGAGCACCTACAAAAACATTCACCGGCGAAATGTCGGTGAAGGTCGGTGACAAGGACGTACGTCTGATCGAAGTCGGTCCGGCGCATACCCATGGTGATGTTATAGTCCATGTGCCGCAAGACAAGGTGATCTATACGGGTGACATCCTGTTTATCGATGGTACGCCGATCATGTGGGCGGGGCCTGTTGGCAACTGGATCAAGGCATGCAACATGATCATGGCGCTGGATGTAGATGTGATCGTGCCGGGACACGGCCCTATTACCGACAAGGCCGGTGTGGCACGCATGCGGGACTATTTATCCTACATCGACAAAGAGGCGCGTGCGCGATTTGCGGCTGGCTTGAGCGCAGAAGAAGCCGCCTTTGATATCGCGCTTGGCGACTATGAGAGCTGGATTGATGCCGAACGGATCGCTGTCAATGTGAATACGCTCTACAAGGAATACCGTCACGATCACACTCCACCTGATTTCGGCGCTCTATTCGGTTTGATGGCTCAGATGAAAAAGTCGCAGACCGCGCGCAAACGAGGTTGAGTCCGAACATGGCCGGCTTGAAGGAGCATTTACCGCCAGATGGTGGCCGAAAAGGGCATGGCGCAGCCGCCAGTTCGCCCGCAGAAATTCTTCTCGCACGAATTGATGCAGCGCCCAGTCCGCTCGAAATTCTTGGTCAATTGGCAGATTACCGCCCGGACCACCCGGCGATAATCTCGTTACGGGATCCATCTGACGATCAGCCGGAAGTGCTGTCTTATGCCGCGCTTTTCCATCAAACATCTGGGCTGGCAGCGCGTCTAAAGGCCGTTGGTATCGACGACAAAGCTGCTGTCGCCATCCTCCTGCCTTTGGGACAGCACTCCGCAATAGCGCTTTTCGCTGCTGCCTCCGTAGGCGTGGCATTCCCAGTGAATTTGCTGCTTTCCGAAGACGCGCTGGCGGCGCAATTCTCCATCGCCAACGTTCGCCACGTCATCACTATGGCGGATAGCAACGGTAACAATGTCGCCACGCGCGCGCGTCGGGCCGCAGAACGCACAGGGCTTCCCCAAGACGCAGTGACCGAGATTGATGTTCGCAATGATCCGACGGGATGGGGCGCGTTGGAGCCGCTGGTTCCTGGCTCTTGGATGCGGCCAGATCCCGATAGACCGGCAGCTTTATTCCATACTGGTGGCACGACGGGAGCACCGAAACTGGCGCGGCTATCTAACCGGAACCTGGCGGCAGGCGCGCAAATGTGCGTCGCTGCTGCACAGATGACGCCTGATCTGCGTCTGATGAGCGGCTTACCCCTGTTTCACATAGCAGGTGCCGTGGCAGCGGGCCTCGCCGTTTTTGCTGTCGGTGGGACAGTAATATACCCCAGTCTCGCTGGTCCCCGCGATCCCAAGTTTAATCAGAACATATGGAAGCTGCTTGCCGAATGGCAGGCGACCGGACTTTTGCTCGTGCCTACGTCGCTGTCAGCTATCGTCAATGTTCCCCATGAAGGTTATGACCTCTCGAAATTGCGCAATATAAGTACGGGCGCTGCGCGCATTGCGCCCGAGTTAGCCAAGAAAATCGAGAGCAAATTGGACGTACCCTTGTGTCAGGCATATGGCATGACGGAAACGGCAGGCATCTGCGCGGCTCAACCGGGAGACGGTGTGTTTCGTGAACCGGGCCTGGGCTATCCGCCACCGGGGCTTCAGATAAAAATAGACCCTGAGAGCGGCGAAATAGCTTTTCGCGGCCCTAATGTCTATCTCGATAAGATCGGCCCTAATGGTCCATTCGGCGGGCCTATGAATGGATGGTATTCCAGCGGGGACCTTGGCTGCCTCGGCCTTGATGGGCAGTTGCACCTCCTTGGCCGTTCAAAGGAAGTGATCATCCGCAGTGGTCATAATATTGATCCTCTGATGATCGAGGAAGCAGCGCTCACATGCCCTGCTGTTCGCGATGCTGCGGCTATCGCGGCGCCGGATGCCTATGCCGGTGAGTTGCCAGTCCTCTTTGTTACTGCCCGTCCAGACCAGCAAATTGATATCGCTACCCTCGAAAGCGCGTTGCGCCGGTCCATCGCGGAGCCGCCCGCACGGCCCCGCACGATTATCGTGCTGCCAGATATGCCCCTAACGCCCGTAGGAAAAATCGCGCGCTGGCGCCTGCGCCAGATGGCGGCGGAAGCTGCTGCAAGAGAATTGCTCATTGATCTGCCGATCATGGGCCTGGTGTGTACTGGAGAGAGTGCGCGCAGCATGATTGCCACATGGGCGCCTCCCGTTGATTCTAAACTGCTTGCAGACGCTGTGGTGCGCTTGGCACAACTTGGCATTACGCTTGAAAATATAACACAAGAAGGAGTGTGAGGACATGTCACTGGTACTCTATCATAGTCCTATCTCGACATGCTCGCAAAAGGTCAGGCTCGCGCTCGCGGAGAAAAACTTGCCTTTTGAGAGCCGCATCATGCAGTTCAGCAAGCAGGATCATTTGTCAGATTGGTATCTCGCAATCAATCCCAACGGAGTTGTGCCGACATTGACTTGCGACGGCAAAGCCGTTGTGGACTCTTCCGTCATTTGCGAATTTCTCGAGGAGGCATTCGAAGGGCCGTCAATCTCACCCGCCGCACCTTTGGAACGCGCGTCTATGCGCGCATGGATGCGCTATTTCGAAGAAGTCCCGACTTCGGCTATACGTGTTCCGTCTTTCAATATTCGTCTCGGTGCTGGATTCAAGGCTATTCCTCCGGCGATGTTCGATGTCATGGTCGATAAAATGCCATTGCGCGGCCATTTTTACCGAGAAATGAAACAGGGAGAATTCTCCGCACATCGATATGATGAGTCCATCGCAAAACTGCGTTCGTGCCTGGTGCGCGTAGCCAATGCCTTAAGCACTGGTGGACCATGGATTATGGGCCAGCAGTTTACAATTGCCGATATCGCCTTGGTCCCATCAGTCGTGCGGATGGTGGATTTGGGATTGGAGGCGCAGTGGGATGATTTGCCAGCAATCGCCAGTTGGCTTGAACGCGCCATAGCGCGCCCTTCTTTTTCAGAGGCCTATTACGAAGGGACGAGAGTAAGTCCCTCCGAATTCGCGATAGCGGCAGCACGGGGAATTTAAATGAATACTGCACTGGAACTCCGCAGCAAGATGCGCCTTCCTGTCATAGGATCGCCACTGTTCATCATATCGACACCGGATCTCGTCATTGCCCAGTGCAAGGCGGGCATCGTCGGCTCTTTTCCAGCTCTCAATGCCAGGCCGATATCGATGCTCGATGAGTGGCTGGCTCGTATAACCGAAGAGCTGGCTGCATGGAATGCCCAGCATCCTGACCGACCCGCTGCACCATTTGCGGTCAATCAGATTGTGCATAAAAGCAACACCAGGCTTGATCAGGATTTGGCACTGACCGTCAAACACAAGGTTCCAGTGGTCATTACATCGCTAGGTGCGCGGGCAGAAGTCAATGATGCCGTGCGTAGCTATGGTGGCACAGTTATGCATGACGTGATCGATAACCGGTTCGCGCATAAAGCCATAGAAAAGGGCGCCCACGGAGTTATTGCCGTGGCCGCCGGCGCAGGCGGGCATGCCGGAACATTGTCGCCCATGGCGCTCATTCGGGAAATTCGCGACTGGTTCAGCGGACCATTGGCACTTTCGGGCGCCATGTCCACCGGGCGCGATGTGCTTGCTGCCGAAGCCATGGGTGCGGACTTCGCTTATATCGGCTCTGCTTTTATTGCGACAGAAGAAGCCAATGCGGTAGCTGCCTACAAACAGGCCATCGTGGATAGTACAGCCGCGGATATCGTTTATTCCAATCTGTTCACCGGCGTCCATGGCAATTACCTCAGAGCATCTATCGAGAAGGCCGGTCTAGACCCCGATAACCTGCCAGAATCCGATCCGTCGGCGATGGACTTCGGCTCGGGGGGCAATACCGAAGCGAAGGCGTGGAAAGATGTTTGGGGCTGTGGCCAAGGGATCGGGAGCATACGACGTGTAAACCGCGTATCGGATTACATTAATCAGATGGAATCAGAATATCTCGCGGCACGTCAGATGTTGATGCAATCGCCGCAAACGGCCTGGAATTTCAAGTCCCAGGCGGCTTGAAGGTTCGAGGTTCTGCCCGGCGATTGCGGAAATACAGCGTCCACTATTCGTCACTGGGTTTAGGTTTGCCAAAATTTTGCGGCAGGCACCTCTGTAGGCTGCGGCTTTTTGTCTCTTGGCTGCGTCAACGCCCGACCAATATGCCCAAGCGTCCTATAGCTTCATTTCGAGGTCAGTTAATGCGAAGCGCATGTTCTGTAATCAAAAATAATATCGGTTCTGTTCAAGTAATTTGGCGAGTAGTGCGCTTAAAAAAACTTGCAGTTATATAAAAAACAGAGTGTGTGGTTACCGATTACCCCCATCACTTTTATCTGCCCCGAAATCAGCGCGTTCACCGACGCGCCATTTTTCTAGGAGCGCGTGTGCGTCGCCCGCAGTCTGGATCTGTCCCGGCGTGCGGGAGAATCGCGGTGCCGGGGCAGCCTGTTGAACGCCTTCATGTTCAGTATAGACCGCGCGTGCCTTCATGTGCGGATGCTCCGCCGCTTCATCAAGTGTCAGAACTGGGGCGAAACAGGCGTCCGTGCCTTCCAGCAAGGCCCGCCATTCATCGGCCGTGCGTTTCGCAAAGATTTGGCATAAAAGGGTCGACCGCTCGACCCAATTGGCATTGTCGTACTGGCCGCTCAGAAAATCGTCTGGAGCGTGAATATGTTCGAGCAACAGACGATAAAATTGCGGCTCAATCGGTCCAATCGAAACTTCCCGGCCGTCCGCGCACAAATAGCTGCGGTAAAAGGGCGCGGCTCCGCCCAGCATGTTGCGCTCGCGATCAAGGGGGATGAGGCTCTTCGCACTGCTGCCTGCAAAGAAGGTCATCAATGAACTGACACCATCGACGATCGCGGCGTCGACCACTTGCCCCTTACCGGACCTTTCCCGCTCATAGAGCGCTGCCATGACCCCGAAGGCAAGAAACATTGACCCGCCGCCGAAATCGCCCACCAGATTAAGCGGCGGAACAGCGGGCTCACCCGGCTGCCCTATAGCCGCGAGGGCGCCCGTCAGTGCGATATAATTGATGTCGTGCCCCGCCGTCCTGGCGAGGGGGCCTTCCTGCCCCCAGCCGGTCATTCGCCCGTAAATCAGGCGCGGATTGCGCGCGAGTAGAATCTCCGGCCCCAGCCCGAGCCGCTCCATCACGCCGGGGCGGTATCCTTCAATGAGGACATCAGCGTAATCGCACGCATCGAGGCAGAACGCCCTACCCTCCTCGGTGCGGATATCAGTGGTAAGGGTCGCGCGCCCCCGGTCGACGACCGGATTGGGCCAGCCATTGCCACCTTCCCGGTCGATCCGTAAAACTTCGGCACCCATATCGGAGAGCAGCATCGCGCAATGCGGCCCAGGGCCGATGCTTGCGAACTCGACCACCTTCAGACCCGCGAGCGGCCCCCGCGCGGCCGCTTCAGCCATGTGCGCGTGTCATGGCAGCATAAGCTGCGGTTAAACGGGCTGGCCGCGCCGCAAGCAGCGCGCCCACCGTCTCGATATGCAGTGCATTGCCCAGCTCAGGACGACTGCGCGCCCATGGCGGGGCTATGCTCTGCTGCACGAAGCTCAGCGGAGCCGCGGTCATTTCGGCGCCATGCGGATCGCGCCGTCCAAACGGATCGTTTCGCCGTTGAGCATTGGATTGGCGATGATGCTCTCCACCAACTGAGCATATTCCGCAGGTTTACCAAGGCGGCTTGGATGCGGCACCTGTTGCCCCAAGCTATCCTGCGCCGCCTGTGGCAGGCCCGCCAGCATGGGTGTCCAGAAAATGCCAGGCGCGATCGTGACCACCCGGATCAGGTGCTGGGCAAGATCTCGAGCGACCGGGAGGGTCATGCCCACGACGCCGCTCTTGGACGCCGCGTATGCTGCCTGACCGATCTGGCCGTCATACGCCGCCACGCTCGCCGTGTTGACGATAACGCCGCGTTCTTCGCCTTGCGGCTCGGCCTGCGCAAGGCGGGCTGCAAACTTCGATATCATATTGTATGTGCCGACGAGATTAACCTCGATGGTCTTGCGAAAGACTTCGAGCGGATGCGCAGCGAATTCGCGCCCCACAGTCTTGACGGCACTTGCGATACCCGCGCAATTCACCAGAATGCGCGCCGTTCCATGCGCCGCTTCGGCCTGCGCCAGTGCATCGGCCACGCCCTGGTCATCGGCGACGTTGGTTTTGACAAAGAGGCCGCCGATAGCCTCGGCATGGGCGCGGCCGATTTCCTCGTTCAGATCGAAGATCGTGACCTTGGCGCCTCTGGCCGCCAGCATCTCGGCGGTCGCGCCGCCCAATCCCGAAGCGCCGCCCGTTACGACTGCTGCTACCCCTCTGATATCCATGCCTGTTCCTTATCCTTATCCTAAATGAGTTCGATGGCCATGGCCGTGGCTTCCCCGCCGCCGATGCACAGTGACGCCACGCCCTTGTGCAGCCCCCGGTTCTGAAGCGCGGCCAGCAGTGTCACCAGAATGCGCGCGCCCGATGCGCCGATCGGATGCCCAAGCGCGGTCGCGCCGCCATTCACATTGATCTTTTCGCGCGGAATATCGAGGTCCAGCATCGCGATCATGGCGACCACTGCGAATGCCTCGTTCACCTCGAACAGGTCAACCTCATCCACGCTCCAGCCTGCCTTAGCCAAGACCTTGCGCATCGCAGGCACGGGCGCGGTCGTGAACAGCCCCGGCTCGTGCGCATGTGCCGCATGGGCTACAACGCGCGCGATAGGCCTCAACCCCAGTTTCCCAGCTATGCTGGCACGCATCATAACAAGCGCGGCGGCCCCATCCGAGATCGAGGAGGCATTGGCAGCGGTGATCGTACCATCCTTGACGAAGGCGGGCTTCAGGGTTGGAATCTTGTCTGGCTGCGCCTTGCCCGGCTGCTCGTCTACGGCGATGGTTTCCGTCCCCTTGCGGCCCTTTACCTCAACCGCCACCACCTCACGGTCGAATCCGCCGCTTGTGCTCGCCGCCTGCGCGCGGGCAAGGGATTCCAGCGCATATGCGTCCTGCGCTTCCCGCGTAAAGCCATAATGCGCCGCTGCGTCCTCGGCAAAAACGCCCATGGCCTTGCCGGGCGTATAGGCATCCTCCAGCCCATCGAGCATCATCGAATCCAGGATGCGATCATGGCCGATGCGCGCGCCGGAGCGATGCTTGGCCAGCAGATAGGGCGCGTTCGTCATCGACTCCATGCCACCCGCCACAATGATATCGGCCGATCCGGCCGCCAGAGCATCATGCGCCATGATCGCCGCCTGCATGCCGGAGCCACACATTTTGTTCAGGGTAGTCGCCTGCGTCGAAAGCGGAAACCCCGCGCCAAGCGCCACCTGACGCGCTGGTGCCTGGCCCAGCCCGGCGGGCAGCACGCACCCCATGAAAATCTGCTCGACCGCTTCTGCCGTAATGCCAGCGCGCTCCACCGCCGCCTTTACCGCAGCCGCGCCAAGCTCGGTCGCCTTCAACCCGGCAAAGACACCCTGAAAGCCGCCGATCGGCGTGCGGGCATAGGAGACGATAACAACGGGATCGCTGGACATGAGACTTCATTCCTTCAAAGAGCGCGCGCGATAACGAGGCGCTGGATATCCGAAGTGCCTTCATAAATCTGGCAGACCCGCACATCGCGATAAATTTTTGCCAGCCCGAACTCTTCGAGATAGCCATATCCGCCCAGCGTCTGAATTGCGCCGGAGCATACCGCTTCCGCCGTTTCCGAGGCTACAAGTTTGGCCATTGATGCTTCGGTGAGGCAGGGCAGGCCTGCATCCTTGATCGAGGCGGCATGCAGGACAAGCTGGCGGGCCGCTTCCAGTCGTGCGGCCAGATCGGCAAGACGAAAACCGACCGCCTGATGTTCGATAATCGCTTTGCCCATCGAGCGGCGGTCCTTGGCATAGGCCACCGCGATATTCAGCGCTGCCTGGGCCATGCCCACCGCCTGCGCCGCGATGCCGATGCGTCCGGCTTCGAGGTTGGACAGCGCGATACGATAGCCCTGCCCTTCCGCACCCAGCCGGAGATCATCCTCGATGAACATGTTTTCAAAGCGGATCGCACAGGTGTCTGATGCGCCCTGCCCCAGCTTGTGCTCAACCTTGTCTACACTGTAGCCAGCACGGTCCGTCGGCACGAGAAAGGCGGATATGCCCTTTTTGCCCAAGGCTGGGTCGGTCACCGCAAAAACGATCGCGAGGCCGGATATTTTGCCTGAAGTGATGAATTGCTTGGCGCCATCCAGCACATAGCCGCCTTCCGTTTTCACCGCGCGCGTGCGAATGGCGGAGGCATCCGATCCCGCGTCCGCCTCGGTCAGCGCAAACGCGCCAAGCAGGCGGCCAGAGAGCATATCCGGCAGGAACCGGGCCTGTTGTTCCGGGCTGCCGTCTTTCAGCAGGCCCGCCACGATCAGGCTGTTCTGGATCGACAGGATCGTCGAGAGAGCGCCATCGGCGGCGGCAATCTCCATCAGCGAGAGCGCATAAGAAACATAGTCCGTGCCCGCACCACCGGCGAATGCGGGAGCGGTCATCCCCATCAGGCCCAGACCGGCAAGTTCTGAGAATAAATCGGGCGGATAGCCTCCCGCCGCTTCGTAAGCCGCTGAGTTAGGACGAATGCGGTCCTGGGCGAAGGCGCGCACCCCATCACGAATGGCTGATTGAGTTTCAGTGAGAATCATCGAAACACCCCAAAGTTACTCATGGGTATTGATCGAACTTGCAAGTATTTGTCAAGCCTGCCAGAACGGCATGCTATGCGCACGAGTGAACGATATGAGCGGCCAGCAACATAACCAGACCGATCTTTGGCCCTCAGCCAAAGAGCGTGAAAATGTTCGCCAAAAAAAGCGCGAGGCGCTGCTCTTCGCTGCTGTCACGATGTTCAACGAGCACGGTTTTGCCGCGACTTCCATTGAGGACGTTGCAGCCTCACTCCATGTGACCAAGCCGGTCATCTATCGCTACCTGGGCAGCAAAGACCAGGTTCTGCTGGAGTGTGTGAAGCGCGGCATGGCGCAGGTGCAGGACGCCATACAATCTGCCCGCTTAACGCCGGGCACAGGATTGGATCGCCTCACATTATTCCTTCGATGTTATGCAGAAATAAGCACCTACGGCTTTGGCAGGTGCGTTCACCGCACAAGCGAACATGAACTGTCAGAGGAAAGTCGCGTGCAGTTTCGTGACCTGAAGCGTGAAATCGATCAGGCCATGCGGCAAATGATCGAGGACGGCGTCGCCGATGGCTCAATCTATGCGCCTGACGTGCGGTTGACCGCTTTCGCGCTCGCGGGTTCGCTCAACTGGATACCTCGCTGGTATAACGCCGATGGAACACTGACAGCGGCAGAAGTTGCAACAGGCATTGTCGATACGCTGATCGTCGGCCTTAAACCGCGTGTCTCTCAATAAGCGTTTGGCGCGCGCTCGCTAATCCAGAGCGTGGTGCCGCCTCCATAGCACCAGCGATGCGGCAGATTTCCACACAGTGACAATTACCGGGCTGTGCGCGATCACGCCACCCGTGGATCAAAGCAGGCTGGCTGTCGTTTAGCATCATATTGCGGGGTGTGGTATCATCGCCATTCTCGCGGCCTTTCACACGAGCTGGTGGTGACCGTGGCGGACAGATTTCTGGCGATAGACTGGGGCACGACCAACCGGCGGGTCTATCTGATCGAGGATGGCCAGTGCCTGCGCACCGAGCGGGATCATAGGGGTGTGCGCGCCACGCCGCAGGGCAGCTACGAGGCGGAACTGGCCGGGATCAGGCAACGCTTCGGCGATCTGCCGGTCGTCATGGCGGGCATGGTCGGCTCCTCGATCGGCTGGCAGGCCGCGCCCTATGTCGAGGCGCCCGCCAATTTTGCCCGGCTCACTGCCGCCATTCTCCGCATGGACGAACGCACGGTCATAGTGCCAGGTGTATGCCAGAAGCAGCCGGCGGATGTGATGCGTGGGGAGGAGGTTCAGGTGCTGGGGGCGGTGGCGGCGGGCATGGCGGCGCCGGACAGCCTGCTCTGCCATCCGGGCACGCACTGCAAATGGACGCGGATGCAAGAGGGCGTCATCGCGTCTTTCACGACGGCGATGACGGGCGAACTCTTCGCGCTGCTGCGGGAACACTCGATCCTCGGGCCGTCCATTGCCAATGCGGTTGCAGACAACGACGCGTTTCGCCTTGGCGTTATCGAGGGAGCGAAGGGGGATTTGCAGGCCGCGCTGTTTGGCATCCGGGCGCGCACCATGCTCGGCGATGCCATCGACGAGAGCAGCTTCGCGAGCGGGTTGCTGATCGGCAATGACGTTTCTCGGCGTATAACCGACGACCCGATCCCCATTCTGGCCGACGAAACGGTCGGCGGGCTTTATCGGTCCGCGATAGAGACACTGGGCGGAACCGCCAGCATCATCGACAGCCACGCCTGCTTCCTCGCAGGCATCCTCCAGATCCGGGATCATCTCTCATGACCGAGCGCCTGTCTTTCGAAGCCGCCTTTGCCGCGCTGCCGCTGGTTGCCATCTTGCGCGGTGTCCAGCCGGGCGAAGTGCGCGCCATTGGGGATGCGCTGATCGAGGCGGGCTTCAGGATCATCGAGGTGCCGCTCAATTCGCCCGACCCGTTGCAGAGTATTGCGCTGCTGGCCGAAGCATTTTCGGGCAGGGCGGTGATCGGCGCGGGCACGGTGTTATCGACGGAAGATGTCGCGCGCGTCGAGGCGGCGGGCGCCTCCATGGTGGTTTCCCCCAATAGCAATATTGCCGTGATCCGGGCCAGCCGCGAGCGCGGCCTTGCCTCCCTGCCCGGCTTTGCCACGCCGAGCGAGGCGTTCGCCGCCCTCGATGCCGGGGCGACGGCGCTCAAGCTCTTTCCCGCCGAGGCAAGTTCACCCGCGATATTGAAGGCCATGCGCGCGACCTTCCCGGCTGAAACCCGTGTGCTGCCGGTAGGGGGCATAACGCCCGCAACCATGCAACAATGGACCGAGGCGGGTGCAGCCGGCTTTGGGCTGGGGTCGGCAGTCTACAAGCCGGGATATGAGGCGAACGCGGTCAGGCAATGTGCCGGGGATTTCGTGCGCGCTTATGCGGAGATGCGGTAGGCACATCGCTCATTCAGGGCCAATGCCGGGGCTGATCCTGAATTCGATGACGTTCCGATATTCCTGGCCGGGGTCGAGCCGCGCGCTGGGGAAATCGGGACGATTAACCGCATCGGGAAAATTCTGCGGCTCCAGCACCACCGCGTCGCCCTGACGGTATAACCGCCCGCTCCTGCCGACCGTCGTCCCATCCAGAAAATTGCCCGAGTAGAATTGCACGCCCGGCTGGTTCGACCACAATTCCAGGCTACGACCAGAAGTCGGCTCGGACAATCGGGCCATACCATGCAGAACCGGCGCTACGCGATCCTGGACGATCCAGTTATGATCATAGCCACGACCGAACAGGATCTGCTGGTCCTCCGCCTCTCTCAACCGCTCGCCGATCATGCGCGGTTGCCTGAAGTCGAACGCCGTCCCGGCCACCTGCCGGCGCTCGCCGGTCGGGATCAGCGCGGCATCGACGGGAAGATAGCTGTCTGCCGCAATCACAAGACCATGCCCCATGGCGCCGTGCGCAGAGCCTTCGCCCGCCAGATTCCAGTAGGCATGATTGGTGATGTTGACCACGGTCGGGCGATCGGTGCGGGCGGCATAGTCGATCCGCAGCACATTCGCCTCATTGAGCGAGAAGGTCGCTGTAACCATAAGCGCGCCCGGATAGCCCTGATCGCCATCGGGGCTGGTATGGCGGAGCACGACATGCCCGCTATCCTTCCCCGCACGAACCTCGACGACCTCCCACAATAGCTTGTCAAAGCCGACCACTCCGCCATGCAGCGCATGGGTGCCATTGTTACGCGGCGTATCATAGGTCACGCCATCGAGCATAAACCGCCCCTGCGCGATGCGGTTGGCGAACCGGCCGACTGTCGAACCGAAATACTCCGGCTTGCTCAGATACGGTTCGAGTGTGCTGTGCCCCAAGGTAATCTCCGCCCCCTTTCCCGCCCGATCCGGCGCGATGACCGACTGTAAGGTGGCACCATAACTGAGAATTGTTGCCGACACGCCCCGCGCATTCATGAGGGTTATGGCATCAACGGACCGGCCATCAGGAAGAGTGCCGAAATGACTTTGCTGCGCTTCCACCGGGCGACCTCATCCAATCAGCATCAAAAGCCACGGCTGTGGGCATATTCTCATGCCTTTAACCCCTGACAGGGCTGTTCGATCCGCGCGGCTCTTCTCAGGGGTCTGTCCCTGCCTCCTCGCGCGCCAGCAGAGCCTTCTTGCGTTCCAGCCCATAGGCATAGCCACCAAGGCCGCCATCGCTGCGCAAAACACGGTGGCAGGGAATAAGCACGGCCAGCGCGTTGTCGCCGCACGCCGTGCCTACAGCGCGCACCGCCTGCGGGCGGCCCACGGCGGACGCGATCTGCGCGTAGGTTCGTGTCTCGCCCGGAGGAATGGCGCGCAAGGCCTGCCATACCGCCTGCTGAAAGGCGGTGCCGCGCGCATCGAGCGGGAGAGCCATGCCAGACCGCGCCGGATCATCGACCAGCGTCACCACCGCACGCACCGTATCGGCGAAGGCGGCATCCGGCGGCACGATCTCTGCCTGCGGGAAGCGGGCGCGCAAGGCTTGCTCGTCCTCTTCGAAGGCGATGCGGCACAGGCCTCTGTCGGTGGCCGCGACCAGCAACGGACCCAGCGAAGTATGCGCTACCGCGGCGCGGATGCGTTCCCCCATCCCGCCCTTCTGGCTCCGTCCCGGCTTCATCCCCATCCTCCCCTTTGCTTCGGCATAGAAGCGGCTCGGCGCCGCATAGCCTGCGTCATACAGCGCATCCGTGATCCGCCCCGCGCCGCCAGCCAGTGCCGCATCCGCACGGCGTGCGCGCAACCCCCGCGCATAGGCTGCCGGGCTGACCCCCAAGGCTTGGGTGAACAGGCGCTGGAAATGATGCGGGGCATAGCCCACCGCCGCCGCCAGCGCAGTGAGCGACACCCGTTCTTCGGCAGCCTCCAGCATGGATACAGCATGCCGCACCGCCAGCGCATCGCGCGCCGCTTCATCGGGCCGGCATCGCAGGCAGGCGCGATATCCCGCCGCGCGCGCCGCAGTGCCATCTGCGAAAAAGGCGACATTCTGCCGCAATGGCCGACGCGCCGGGCAACTTGGCCTGCAATAGATGCCGGTGGACCGCACGGCAAAGACGAAGCACCCGTCCTGCGTCCTGTCTCGCGCTGTAACGGCTGCCCATGCCGCGTCCTGATCGTGCCTCTGCGTCGTCATGGCCCCGGCATAGCGCGAAGCGACAGCACAGGCTTCCCGTTTCTTGCGATCAAACTCAGGAATATGCTTTCCCTCGCCCGTGCGCCGCCTTACATAGCGCGGCGATGACACGCCTGCTCCGCCCTATCGCATATCTCCTGCTCGCCTTCACCTCCATCGCGCCTTCTGCGGCAGAGCAGCAGGACATTACCGCGATGGTGCGCGGTGTGGTGCGCGTCGTGCTGATCGCCAGCAAGGGCGACGAGGCGTATTTCGTCGGCCATGGCAGCGGCTTCGTGGTCGCGCCGAACAAGGTACTGACCAACGCGCATGTGGTGGAGCTGCTGCGCACGGAAAAGGATCTGGTCATCGGAATCGTGCCGTCCGAAGGCAAGCGCGGCTATGGCGGCAAGCTAATCGCCTATTCGCCGGGCAACGACCTCGCGCTCATCGAGGTGAAGGACGGAAGGCTGCCGGTATCCACCTTTTATGCCGGTGCGCTGGCGGACGGACAGCATGTCACGGCCATCGGTTACCCCGCCACAGTAGACCGGGCACAGGGGCTGGACCTCGCCGAGATGGTCCAGCCGCTCGAACCCGTAAAAACCGGCGGCACGATTTCAACCGGGCGCTCTTCACAGGCATTCGACACGATTCTCCACACCGCGCCCATCGCGGCGGGGAGCAGCGGTGGCCCACTGGTAGACGATTGCGGGCGTGTGCTGGGTGTTAACAGCATGGGTTCGGTGGCTGAAAGCGCAGCAGATGCGGAGTTCGGTTTTGCCGTATCCAACCGCGAGATCGCCTCGTTCCTGCGGCAGGCGGGCGTGCAGTTCCGCCGCACAGCCGTGCCTTGCCGCAGCATCGCGGAGCTGGACGCGCTGGAAGCGAAGCGCGAGGCCGACGCACTGATCCTCCAGCAGCAGCAGGAACAGCGCAACAACATGGCGCGGGAAAAAGCGCTTTCTTCCGCGCGGGAACGCGCCTCACAGGATATCGTCTCGGCGCGGGAGAACATGATCGCGCTGTCCGGGGTGCTGCTGCTGCTCGGCGGCCTCGCCTTTGGCGGAGCGATGATGTTCAATGCGGAGCATAAGCCCCGCCAGCGCAAGAGGGCGATGCTCGGCGGTGCGGTGCTGAGTGTGGCGGCGGTGGTCGTGTTCTTTTTGCGCCCATCTTTCTCTGGCATAGAGGACAAGGTGGCGATGCTGCCGGTCGAGAACATGGCTTCCGCCGAACCGGCTGCTCCCGCCTATGATGCACAGGGCGAGAATATCTGCCGGATTGACGAAGCGCGGAGTCGCATTGTCTTTTCCGATACGCAGGACACCGCGATCACATGGTCGTCCGATGGCTGCGCCGGCGGGTCCACCCAATATGTGGAGGGCAACCAGGGCTGGAATCGCCTCCTTGCTGGCGAAGAACAGAGCGTGTCCCTCGCCAGTTTCGACCCGGCCACCGGGGAATACCGGATCGAAAATTTCCTGCCGGACAGTGGCACGATGGAGCAGGTGCGCAAGATACAAGGCAAATTCCGGATCAAGGGCTGCACGGCGGACCCGGATCTACGCAGCAAGGTGCAGCAGGCGCAGAGTCAGATCCGCGCCCTCCTGCCCGCTCAGCCCAATGAACGGCTGGTCTATCAATGCATGCGCAAGCCAGGCGAACCGGGAACGCCCGACCAAACGCAAAACTAATCTCCTCCACCATCTTGCAACAGCGAATGACCCCTGCTAACCGGCGCCCACGTTTGAGGGGCTGGCGCTCTGCGCTTTTCCCTGTTCCCGAACGCGGCATATCGAACTGGAGGACATCAGGCGCGTGGAGAATTCCGGCGGCATTCAAGCTAGCTTAAGCGGGCGTTACGCGCTGGCGCTGTTCGAACTGGCCCGTGACACCAGTCAGCTCGATTCGGTTGCGGAAAGCCTCGCAGCGCTGAAAAGCGCGCTCGGCGAATCGGCCGAACTGCGCTCCCTCACCACCAGCCCGGTCATCGGCCGCGATGCCGCGACCAGGGCTGTCGCTGCCGTGGGCGATGTGATGGGCCTTGATGCGCTCACGAAAAAATTCCTCGGTGTGATGGCGCAAGGCCGCCGCCTGTCTCAGCTTGGCGCCGCGATCCGCGCGTTCGAGATGCTGCTCTCCAACCACAAGGGCGAGAGCCGCGCCGAAGTCACCTCCGCTCATCCGCTTGCCAAGACCCAGGTCACGGCATTGGAAAAGGCGCTCAAGGCTCGCGTTGGCCGCGATGTCGCGGTTGACCTGAAGGTCGATCCCACGGTCCTCGGCGGGCTGGTCGTCAAGATCGGTAGCCAGATGATCGATTCCTCCATCCGCACTCGTTTGAATAGTCTCGCCCAGGCGATGAAAGGCTGAACATGGACATTAACGCCGCAGAAATTTCCAAGGTCATCAAGGACCAGATCGCCAATTTCGGCACCGAAGCACAGGTGAGCGAAGTCGGCTCCGTGCTCAGCGTCGGCGATGGTATCGCCCGCATTCACGGCCTCGACAATGTGCAGGCCGGCGAGATGGTCGAGTTCTCCAATGGCGTGCAGGGCATGGCGCTCAACCTTGAAGCGGACAATGTCGGCGTCGTGATCTTTGGCTCTGACGCGGAGATCAAGGAAGGCGATGTCGTCAAGCGCACCGGCACCATCGTGGACGTTCCCGTCGGCAAGGGCCTGCTTGGCCGCGTGGTCGATGGCCTCGGCAACCCGATCGATGGCAAAGGCCCGATCGTCGCCGAAGCGCGCATGCGTGTGGAAAAGAAAGCGCCGGGCATCATTCCCCGCCAGTCGGTTTCCGAACCGGTGCAGACCGGGTTGAAGGCGATTGACGCGCTTGTGCCCGTCGGCCGTGGCCAGCGCGAGCTGATCATCGGCGACCGCCAGACGGGCAAGACCGCCGTCGCGATCGATACCTTCATCAACCAGAAGGGCGTCAACGCGGGCGACGACGAGAGCAAGAAGCTCTATTGCATCTATGTCGCCGTCGGCCAGAAGCGCTCGACCGTGGCGCAGATCGTGCGTCAGCTCGAAGAGAATGGCGCGATGGAATATTCCATCGTCATCGCCGCGACAGCATCCGAGCCTGCCCCGCTTCAGTATCTCGCGCCCTATACCGGCGTGACGATGGGCGAATATTTCCGCGACAACGGCATGCACGCCGTGATCGTGTATGACGATTTGTCCAAGCAGGCGGTCGCCTATCGCCAGATGTCGCTGCTGCTGCGTCGTCCTCCGGGCCGCGAAGCCTATCCGGGTGACGTGTTCTACCTGCACAGCCGCCTGCTGGAGCGCGCGGCGAAGATGAGCGACGCCAACGGTGGCGGCTCGCTCACCGCGCTGCCGATCATCGAGACGCAGGCGGGCGACGTGTCCGCTTACATCCCGACCAACGTGATTTCGATCACCGACGGCCAGATCTTCCTCGAAACCAACCTGTTCTATCAGGGCATCCGTCCGGCGATCAACGTCGGCCTGTCGGTGTCACGCGTCGGCTCCGCCGCGCAGACCAAGGCAATGAAGAAAGTGTCCGGCTCCATCAAGCTGGAGCTGGCACAGTATCGCGAAATGGCGGCGTTTGCGCAGTTCGGCTCCGATCTCGACGCCTCGACGCAGAAGCTTCTCAACCGCGGCGCGCGCCTCACCGAGCTGCTCAAGCAGCCGCAGTATTCGCCGCTGCCGTTTGAGGAGCAGACCTGCTCGATCTTCGCGGGCACCAACGGCTATCTCGATAGCATCGCAGTGAGCAACGTGAACCGCTACGAGGCGGCGATGCTCGCCTACCTCCGCGCCGATCATGCCGATCTGCTCAAGAGCATCCGCGACAGCAAGGATCTGGGCGATGAGCCGAAGGCCAAGCTGAAAGCGGCGCTGGACAGCTTTGGCAAAACCTTCGCATAAGGATTGAGCCGGAATGGCCTCGCTTAAGGAACTCAAAGGGCGGATCGCCTCGGTCAAATCGACCCAGAAGATCACCAAGGCCAAGCAGATGGTGGCTGCGGCGAAGCTGCGCCGGGCGCAGGCCGCTGCGGAGGCCGCACGCCCCTACGCCGAGCGTCTGGGCGCGGTGATGGCCAGCCTTGCGGGCAAGGTATCAGGCGACAGCGCACCGAAGCTGCTCGCTGGCACCGGCTCTGATCAGCGCCACCTGATCGTCGTCGTCAACACCGACAAGGGTCTGTGCGGCGGCCTCAACTCCAACATCGTCAAGGCGGCCAAGCTGAAGGCGGCGGAACTGCTGGGCGCGGGCAAGGACGTGCGCTTCTACCTCGTCGGCAAAAAGGGCCGCGCGCCGCTGCGCCGCGAACACCCCAGCCGCATCGGCGAGGGCTTCGACACCAGCACCGTGCGCACCCCTGGCTTCACCGAAGCAGGCGAGATCGCGGCTGAGCTGGTCGCGATGTATGAGGCGGGCAAGTTCGATGTCGCCCACCTGATCTACCCGATCTTCAAGTCCGCGCTGGCGCAAGACCCGACCGTGGCGCAGCTCATCCCCGTCCCCGCCCCGGCCGTTGCATCGACCAATGGAGCGGTGGTGGAATATGAGCCGAGCGAAGAGGAAATCCTCGAACAGCTCCTGCCGCGCTACGTAAAAATGCAGCTTTTCAGCGCATTGCTGGAGCGCGAGGCGTCTGAGCAGGGCGCATCGATGACCGCGATGGACAACGCCACGCGGAATGCGGGCGACCTCATCAACCGCCTCACCATCGAATATAACCGCAGCCGTCAGGCCGCAATCACCACCGAACTCGTCGAAATCATCTCTGGCGCAGAAGCGCTTTAAGAACAGCAGGCAAGGAAGCAGCAGACATGGCCCGTAAGCCCACCTCCGCCAAGACATCCACAGCAGGCCGCATCAGCCAGGTCATCGGCGCCGTCGTCGACGTGACCTTCCCCGATGCGCTCCCCGCGATTTTGAACGCGCTGGAAACCAGCAACAACGGCCAGAAGCTGGTGCTCGAAGTTGCGCAGCACCTCGGTGAAAACACCGTCCGCACCATCGCGATGGACTCGACCGATGGCCTCACCCGCGGTCAGGCAGTGACTGACACCGGCGCGCAGATCTCCGTTCCTGTCGGCCCCGAAACGCTGGGCCGCATTCTCAATGTCATCGGCGAGCCGATCGACGAACGCGGCCCGGTCCTCACCAAGGCACGCGCGCCGATCCACGCCGAGGCGCCGCTGTTCGTTGACCAGTCGACCGAAACCTCCATCCTCGTCACCGGCATCAAGGTGATCGATCTGCTCGCGCCTTATGCGAAGGGTGGCAAGATCGGCCTGTTCGGCGGCGCGGGCGTCGGCAAGACCGTGCTCATTCAGGAGCTTATCAACAACATCGCCAAGGGCCACGGCGGCACCTCGGTGTTCGCGGGCGTGGGCGAGCGCACCCGCGAGGGTAACGACCTCTATCACGAGTTCCTCGACGCGGGCGTTATCGCCAAGGACGCCGACGGCAACGCCACCTCGGAAGGCTCCAAGGTTGCCCTCGTGTTCGGCCAGATGAACGAGCCGCCGGGCGCCCGCGCGCGCGTTGCGCTCTCCGGCCTCACCATGGCCGAATATTTCCGCGATCAGGAAGGGCAGGACGTGCTGTTCTTCGTCGACAACATCTTCCGCTTCACCCAGGCGGGTTCGGAAGTGTCGGCGCTGCTGGGCCGTATTCCTTCGGCGGTGGGCTATCAGCCGACGCTCGCGACGGACATGGGCGCGTTGCAGGAGCGCATCACCTCCACCACCAAGGGTTCGATCACCTCGGTGCAGGCGATTTACGTGCCCGCGGATGACCTTACCGACCCTGCGCCTGCCGCCTCCTTCGCGCACTTGGACGCCACTACGGTGCTTAACCGCGCGATTTCGGAGCTGGGCATTTATCCGGCGGTCGATCCGCTCGACTCAACCTCGCGCGTGCTGAACGCCGCCGTCGTCGGCCAGGAGCATTACGAAACCGCGCGCCGGGTTCAGGAAACGCTTCAGAAATACAAGAGCTTGCAGGACATCATTGCCATTCTTGGCATGGACGAGCTTTCGGAAGAGGACAAACTCACCGTCGCCCGCGCCCGCAAGATCCAGCGCTTCCTCAGCCAGCCGTTCCATGTGGCGGAGGTGTTCACCGGCATCAGCGGCAAGTTCGTGCAGATCGAGGACACCGTGAAAAGCTTCAAGGCTGTGGTCGATGGCGAATATGACCATCTGCCCGAAGCCGCGTTCTACATGGTCGGCGGCATCGACGAAGCCATCGAAAAGGGCAAGAAGCTGGCTGCCGAGGCGGCCTGATCTTAAAAGCGAAAACCCTCTCCCGCATAGTGGGAGAGGGCATAGGATAAGCGCATGGCACTGCATTTCGAACTCGTTACCCCTGAAAAGCTGGTCCGCTCGGCGGATGTGTATCAGGTTGTCGTGCCCGGCGCGGAAGGCGACTTCGGCGTGCTGGAGGGCCATGCGCCGTTCATGTCGACCGTGCGGGATGGCGACATCCTCGTGTTCGAGAGCGCCAGCTCCGCGCCTGAGGCCATTCCGGTTATCGGCGGTTTTGCCGAGGTCAATGAAAAAGGCCTCACCGTTCTCGCCGAAAAGGCCGGCTGAGGCGAGGCAGGCCAAGCGGTACGGCGCGATGGAACGCCGCTAACGACAAATAAGCACTTTATACGCTAAGCGGGCGGCGTGAAGATGCGGCCCCAAACCCATGACCTTGGCAGCCTGCTGCCGGTAGCCATACGTGTGCTACTGGTCTTGCTCGCGCTCGCCACATTGGTGCAGGTTGCGGGTCTGGGCGCTGAGAAAGGCGGCCTGAGCTGGTTTCTGTTCGTCCGTCAGGATATCAGCGCTCTCGCCCTGATCCTCATAATTTTCATTCTGCATCAGCGCCCGCGCCCAACGGCAGGCGCAGCGCAGCCCTGGCTTGCCCGGCACGGCGCGGTGCCGACCCCCGCTTTGCTGTGGGTGGGTGTGGCGCTACTGGTCCTGCTCTGCTGGGGCGGGCACTATCTCGTATTTCAGGGTTATGACCTCAGCCGAGACGAGCAGATGGCGAATTTTGACGCCTGGATATTCTCGCACGGACGCCTGATGTGGGAATTACCCACGCACTGGCGCGGGCCAGGGGCGGAGGCGCTCAACCAGTTGTTCATCCTGCCCATCGGCGATCATGAGGCGTGGGTTTCCAATTATCTTCCCGGTAACGCGGCCCTCCGCGCGCTGGTGGGCATGGTGGCGGACCCCGCACTGACCAGCCCGCTGCTGTCCGGCACTGCGGCCATTGCGCTCTGGCGCATTGCCCGGCGCCTGTGGCCTGACGAGCGGAATAATGCCATTGTCGCGCTGATCCTGCTGGTCACATCCTCGCAATTTCTTTTCACCGCCATGACCGCCTACGCGATGAGCGCGCATTTGGCGCTGAATCTCGTCTGGCTGGCCCTGTTCCTTGCCGATCGGCCCAAATATCATGCGATGGCGATCGGGCTTGGCTTTATCGCGACCGGCCTGCATCAGCCCGTGTTTCATCCGCTGTTCGTCGCGCCATTCCTGCTTCTGTTGCTCCACCACAAGCGCTGGCCGCTGCTCGGCGCGTATTGTGCGGGCTATGCGATGATAGGTCTGTTCTGGCTGGCCTGGCCGATATGGCTCAGCGCGCAGGGGCTGCACCACATAGTCACCGATACGGGCGATGGCATTGGGTTCTGGGACCGCATTCTGCGCATTATCGCGCTGCCCGACATCGGCGCCTGCTGGCTGATGGCGCTCAACTTGTTGAGACTGCTGTCCTGGCAACATGCATTGTTTCTGCCGCTGCTGATAGCGGGCCTACTGCGCGTCTGGCGCGAACGCGACGATCTTGCCCGCGCGCTCGCAATCGGACTTGTGCTTCCCCTCCCCATCCTGTTCCTTCTGCTACCCTATCAGGGGCATGGCTGGGGGTATCGCTATTTGCATGGCGTCCTTGGCAATGCGGTGCTGTTGTGTGTTTTCGGCTGGGATCGGCTGAAGCATGACCCGGCGTTACGGCGTGCTATGGCCGCTGCGACAATGGCGACCGGCCTTGTCTTGATACCGCTGCATGGCTGGCACGCCTGGCGCATGACGGAACCCTATGCCCGGATTGATCGGGCCATTCGCGCCAGCCCGGCCGATTGGGCGATCATCGATGATGAAGCCGCGCCCTTTGCCCAGGATCTTGTCCTCAACACCCCGGACCTCAGCCGGCGCCCCGCTCGCCTGATGCAGAGCAAGCTCGCGGATGCGCCGATGACGCATCTGTGTGCGCTGGGCGAAACGGCACTGGTCGTCGATGCGGCTGCCCTCATGCCGGTGCGCCGCTATTTCGGGATCGCCAGTCCCGAACCCTCCACTGATCCCGGCATCACACCCGTCGACATCCGGCTGAAGCAAGCAGGATGCAGGGTGATATGGCTTGCCAGTGCATTTTCAGAATGACCATTTTCCTATTCGGTGAACGTTCTACGCTTATCTTGAAAACGGTTTAGGCCTGCCGCGCGGCAAACAGCCGATTGAGGAACAGGAAGCTGAAGGAAGCGGTGAACACAAGGTTGACCGCATAGGCGCTGCGCGCGCCAAGCCCGCCGATCTCAACCAGCATCGCAAGCCCAATCGTCCCGAGGATGAACTGCCCGATATAGATCAGCGCAAACGACGACAGCATTTTCACGCTGCTCTTTTCGGCATAACCAAAGGTGAAATTCTTGTTGAGCAGGTAGCTCAGGGTCAGGCCAAAGAGCCAGGCCAGCCCGTTGGCCAGCAAATACTGCATCTGCAAGGCCAGCAGAATGAGATAGACGGCATAGCAACTGCCCGTCACCAGCGCGCCGGATAAGGCAAAGCGCATCACCCGCTGCACATGCGCCTTCATGTCAAAGGCTGCCCACAATACGCAGGCGCAATCGGGGCCAAACCCGCTCCCACAGCCGCGAATACTGAAAAAAGCGCACCATTTTTGCCGGGGAGAGGCTCAGCAATGCCGCAAGTGCCCGAGGCAGTGACCGGGCATTGCCAGACAGCGCGCCCGCCAGCGCGACGTTGACAGCCATGGACACCCGCGCGAGCCGCAGCGCCGCATCGCGCCGGTCCGCCTTTATGGTGCCGCAGTGACGATCCACGACAATCCGCAATTGCTCCTCAAAATCGCGAATGTCGCGGCTGCCCTGAACGGTAAGAGACTGGCCGTGCACCCGGAAGGCCGTGGTGGCAACAGGACTGCATACCACTTCCCCGCGTGCCGCCAGTTTAAGATATAGATCCCAGTCCGCCGTATACCAGAGCGCCTCATCAAGCCCTTGCGCGGCGAGCCACAGATCACGCCGGATCACGGGTGCGGGGATCGCCACGAAATTCTGCACAATCAGTCGCTCGGCAAACTCCGGCCCCGTCCATGTCTTGGTTCCGCCAAGCGGGCACTGCCAGCCGCCGATGTCTCTCCCTCTGCCGTCAATCAGGCGTGAGGGGAACAGGTGCAACGCTGCATGCGGATGCCGGGCAAGCGATTGACGCACCGCCGCCAGTCTGCCCGGCAGCCACAGATCATCCTGATGCAGCATGGCGACATGAGGGGCCGTCGCCTCCGCCACGGCGCGGTTGGTCTTTTGCGTCCACGGCTTGATGTCCGGTCGGTGGCTATAGCGGATCGCCAGTCGCTGGCGAAAACGGTCGACAATAACGCGGCAGCGGTCATCCTTGCTGGAATCGGTAAGGATGAGTTCGACACCTGCGCCTCCCTCCGCCGCAACGCTCTCGAGGGTTGCTTCCAGATATTCGGCGCCCTCATGCAAGGGCATGACCACCGTCAGCCAGACAGGATCATGCTCCCCCTCAGATGCGCCCGGCGCCCCGGTAGGCATTCATCGGCCCTCTGCCGGAAAATCGCGAAAGCGTGCGATATTCCCGCCCAATATGGCGAGGAGGAAACCGGCCATGCCCGTCTGCAAGCCGAGCGTGATCAAGGTCGTGCCCAGCACTGCGGGCAAGATCGTATAAATTGCGCCATAATCGCGCTCCGTCCATTGCCAAAACACCATCGCGAGGGTGGCGATGCCGCTCGCGCCCAACAGCGCGCCCATGCCCAGCAGCTTTTCCAGCGACAGGCGTTCGACCAGCCAGCGGCTGCGGTTGGTCATCAGGCGATAGCCCTGCCGCGTGCCATAAAGCTGGGCCGAGATCGCAAGAATGAGCGCCATATGCCCGGTGCTTAGGGCGGCTGCGCCCAATATCGTCCAATAATTGCCCACCGCAGGGAATGTGCCCGGCAGCAGCGCGTCGCTGATCGCCATGGCCAGCATAGTAAGGCCGAAGAAGCATGCCGCAACACCCGGAATACCGAAAATCCAGCGCGGGCTGAGCATCATCAGATAGCGCAAATGCCGCCAGCCATCGCGCCACGGCCGCAAATGGGGCGCGCGATCACGCAGATCGTGGGACAAGGTCGCCGGGACTTCATCCATGCGCAGTTTCTTGAGCGCGGCTTTGATGACCATCTCGCTGGCGAATTCCATTCCGCTGCCGGTCAGCCGCAAGCTATGAAACGCATCCTTGGTGATCGAGCGCAGCCCGCAATGCGCGTCGGAAATGCCGCTGCGAAAAAACAGGTTGAGGATGCCGGTCAGCACCGGATTGCCGATATAGCGATTTTTCCAGGGCATCGCGCCGGGTTCGATACCGCCTTGGAAGCGCGAGCCCATGCAGATATCCGCGCCCTCTTCCAGACGACCGATCATCGCCACGCCATCGAGGAAATTGTAGCTGCCGTCACAGTCGCCCATCAGGATATAATGCCCGGCCGCGCCCCGGCATCCGCCAATAAGGGCCGCGCCATAGCCGCGTTCCGCCACCGGCACCACCCGCGCGCCGAGGCTGCGGGCGAGCGCCTGGCTGCCATCGGTCGAACCATTATCCGCAATCACGATCTCGCCCGTCAGTCCATATTCAGCGGAGATACGGTCTAGCGCCGCCTGGGCATTGGCGATGCAGTGCGGCAGACTGATGATCTCGTTGAGGCATGGCATGACGATCGACACGTCGAGGAGGTGAAGTTCCTGCTCCGCAACAAAATGCTGCGATGGGGATAATACTGACATGCCGCCTCCTGACGATAGCGCCGCGCCATAGAAGTCCGGGCTACACCCTGTGCGCAATGCGACCGCAAAAATACTGGTTTCGACTGTATGGGGGGCTGGTTAACAGTCTCTTATGATCCCCTCAGAAATCCGCCAAATTAGCAGTTTGTAAAAGTTTGCGGACTATTCTCCCCACGATACTATCAGGCACAGCGGGCAGATAATGAGCGCATTCGGACGGAAAAACGGCCCAGGGGCCATACGGCCCGCTTTTGGTGTGGCGAAGCCCATGCATGTGGTGACCCCCCAGTCCTCCGCGCCCGACACCCTCGCCATCCCTGCGGAAGCGCTCTCCAGTGCGCAGTTTCCGCCGATCGACCCGTCGGTCCTGCCTTCGCTTGATGGCGAGCCTCTCTCTCCGCAGCAGACCAAGAATGCCGAGGCGATGGCGCGCCTTCAGGATCGCATGAATACGGATCATAGCGTTCAGGAAGGTCCGCAAGGCTTCGAAGCATCCGTCCACAAGATCAAGGAACAGGTGCTGCCGCGCCTGCTCGAACGGGTTGACCCGGAAGCGGCCGCCACCCTCACCAAGGATGAGCTGGCGGAGGAATTCCGCCCGATCATCATGGAAGTGCTGGCGGAGCTGAAGCTGACCCTCAACCGGCGCGAGCAGTTCGCGCTGGAGAAGGTGCTGGTCGACGAACTGCTGGGCCTCGGCCCGCTGGAGGAACTGCTCAACGACCCGGATATCACTGATATCATGGTCAATGGCCCGCTCCAGACCTATATCGAAAAGAAGGGCAAGCTCCAGATCGCGCCGATCCAGTTTCGCGACGAGGAGCATCTATTCCAGATTGCGCAGCGCATCGTCAACAAGGTCGGCCGCCGGGTGGACCAGACCACGCCGCTCGCCGACGCCCGCCTGCCCGATGGCTCGCGCGTTAACGTGATCGTGCCGCCGCTGTCCCTGCGCGGCACCGCCATCTCGATCCGTAAGTTCTCCGCCAAGCCGATCACGCTCGACAATCTCGCCGATTGGGGCGCGATGAGCCCGAAGATGTGCACCGCGCTCAAGATCGCGGGTGCCTGCCGCTTCAATGTCGTGATTTCGGGCGGCACCGGCTCGGGCAAGACAACGATGCTCAACGCCCTTTCCAAGATGATCGACCCCGGCGAGCGTGTGCTGACCATCGAGGACGCGGCGGAACTGCGCCTGCAACAGCCGCACTGGCTACCGCTCGAAACCCGGCCAGCGAACCTTGAGGGGCAAGGCGCCATCACCATCGGCGACCTTGTGAAGAACGCGCTGCGTATGCGCCCGGATCGCATCATCCTCGGCGAAATTCGTGGCGCGGAGTGCTTCGATCTGCTCGCCGCCATGAACACCGGCCATGACGGCTCGATGTGCACGCTCCACTCCAACTCCCCGCGCGAATGCCTCGGCCGTATGGAGAATATGATCCTGATGGGCGACATCAAGATCCCCAAGGAAGCGATCTCGAAGCAGATCGCCGACTCGGTCGACCTTATCGTGCAGGTGAAGCGCCTGCGTGATGGCTCACGCCGCGTCACCAACATCACCGAGGTGATCGGCATGGAGGGTGAGGTGATCGTGACGCAGGAACTGTTCAAGTTCGAATATGTCTCCGAGGACGCCAACGGCAAGATCATCGGCGAATATCGCTCGATGGGCCTGCGCCCTTACACGCTGGAGAAGGCCCGTGGCTTTGGCTTTGATCAGGCGATGCTTGACGCCTGCCTGTAATTTATACCTGCCCCGCACTTGAGCTTTGCCATGCCCACCCTTAGGATGGACCTCCCGATCCTTGAAGGAGGCAAGCCGATGAATCCCCTGCACACGCTGTTGTCCGCCTCCGCTCTGGCTGTTGGTGCCTGCATCGCGGCGTTGACGCCTGTGGCCTTTGCCAATCATCATAATCATGCTGTTCAGGCCATTGATCCAGCCATCGCTGCCGCAGTCGCCTCTTCGGCTCGTTCGCCGGAAAACCGCGCACGCGACTCCTATCGCCACCCGGCCGAGACGCTGAGCTTCTTCGGCGTAAAGCCGGGCGACACCGTGGTGGAGTTCATTCCCGGCGGCGGCTGGTATACCGAGATACTGACGCCTTTCGTCTCCGGCCATGGCCATTATATCGGCGCTCAGACGCCCGGCGCGGGGCTGGACAAGCTCAAGGCCCGCTTCACGGGCACGCATATCCGCTTTGTCGACTGGCCGGTCGGTGATGCGATACCGGCGGGCAGCGTCGATACTATTCTCACCTTCCGCAATGTCCATAACCTTGTGATGAAAGACAGCGCGCCGGCTGCGTTCGCCGCCTTTTTCGCGCTGCTGAAGCCGGGTGGCACTTTGGGCGTGGTCGATCACCGGCTGCCTGAAGATCGTGATACGGCGCAAGAAAAGAACAACGGCTATCTCAAGACCTCGACCGTGCGCAAACTGGCCGAGGACGCCGGCTTTGTATTGGAGGCCCAGTCGGAAATAAACGCCAATCCCAAGGACACGGCCAACTGGGAAAAAGGGGTGTGGACCCTGCCCCCCGTGCTCATGAACGGGGAGGTCGACCGGGACAAATACATCGCCATCGGTGAGAGTGATCGTATGACCTTGCGGTTCCGCAAACCGAAGGAATGAACGCGCCACATCGTTTAACCGACGACCATGGAGAGACGCGCCCTTTCCTTGCGATGGGGCTGCGCATCATCGCGATGCTGGCGATTTCAGTCATGTTCGCCTGCGCGAAGTGGAGCAGCGAGCGTGACGCCAATATCGTCGAGATCCTGTTCTACCGCCAGCTTTTCGCGTTGCCGGTTGCCGTTGGCAGCTTGTTTCTGGGGCCGGGTCTGGCCGCGCTGCGCACCCCCCATAAGAGCCTGCATCTCAGCCGTTCGGTTTTTGGCATGATCAGCATGGTGCTGAGCTTCCTGGGCTATATCCTGCTGCCCCTCGCCGAGGCGACGACCATCGGTTTCACCATGCCGATCTTCGCGACCCTGATGTCGGTATTTTTTCTAGGTGAGCGACCGGGAATCCATCGCTGGGCGGCCGTGATTACGGGCTTCCTGGGCGTTCTCGTCATTGTCGGGCCGGGCGGACATGCTGGGGTCAACACTCCGGGACTGGCGGCCGCTCTTGGCGCGGCTCTCCTTACCGCAGCCGTCTCGCTGTTGATACGGCAATTGGGGAGGGTCGAGCCTCCCGCTGTCATCGTTTTCTACTTCGCGGCGCTCTCTTTGCCCTTCCTCGCAGTGTTGATGCCCTGGTTCGCTCAGGCGCATGATCCAGAAACCTGGGCAGCGTTGATAGCAACGGGGCTGATAGGAGGGGTGGCGCAGTTGCTACTGACCTCGGCCTTGCGCTGGGGGCCGGTATCGCTGGTGCTGCCGATGGATTATTCAAGCCTGCTATGGTCAACGGCGCTGGGCTGGCTGATCTGGCAGAACTGGCCCGGCAACTCGACATGGGCAGGCGCGGCGATCATCGCGGGCAGCAGCCTCTATATCCTGTGGCGCGAACGGCTGAAGCATCTCGAGTCACTGGACCGGGAAATTTCAGCGCCGTGAAACGCTCCTATCCTCCAGCTTACACCCAGCGCCGCACACGTCGTTTGTAGTCCAGATAGTTGGCTCCAAACTTGGCTTCCATATAGCGCTCTTCGCGCGCGATCACCTGCGTCTGGATGATGACAAGCACCACAGGCAGGAGCAGCAGCGCCGCGCCACTCGCGAAACCCAGTGCCAGGCCCGCGTAAAGCAATGCCATCCCCACATACATCGGATTGCGGGTGAACCGATAGATGCCGGTATCCACCAATGCTGTAACCGTTTTCCATGGCCGGGCTTCTGTGCCCGATTTTCTGAACAGGCCATTGGCGATCACTATCATCGAAAGGCCCGCCCCCGCGAGCAGGATAGCGCCTGCCGTGCGAACCTGAAACGCCCCGTTCACAGACCGGGGCAAAACCATATCCGCAGCCAAGCCCACCAGCAGAAAGCCGAGATATATCAAGGGCGGAGGGAAAGTCACCCGCGCGCTGTCATCATCCGCTTTCATTGGCCCTACCCTCTTCGCCCCCTGCTGAACGAGCGAGTTTATTCCGCCGCTGTCTGCTCCGCAAGCCCGGCTGCTTCCTCCCACACCAGCTTCGGCTTGCGCGCGGCCAGCGTTTCATCCAGCCGCCGGCGTGGCGCGAACCACGGTGCGCCTTTCAACGCCTCGTCGCCCGCCTTCGCCCGCTCCGCCACCGAGCGCAGCGCCATGATGAACTGATCGAGCGCCGCCTTGCTCTCCGTCTCGGTCGGTTCGATCAGCATCGCGCCATGCACGACCAGCGGGAAATACATCGTCATTGGGTGATAGCCCTCATCAATCAGCCCCTTGGCGATGTCGAGCGTGGAGAAGCCATCCGCGACGCCCTTGTCCGAGAACAACGCCTCGTGCATGCACGGCCCGCTGAACCCGAACGGCGCATCGAGCACATCCTCCAGGCTGCGCAGGATGTAGTTGGCGTTCAACACCGCATCCTCCGCCACCTGCCGCAGGCCGTCCGCCCCGTGCGAGAGGATATAGGCGAGCGCGCGGGTGAACATGCCCATCTGCCCATGAAACGCGACCATCCGGCCGAATGTGCCCGCATGATGCGCGCCCGCCGTCTCTTCCTCGATCAGGTGGAACACGCCTTCCGCGTCTTTCTCGACAATCGGCAACGGCGCATAGGGCGCAAGCGCCTCCGATAGCACCACCGGCCCGCTGCCCGGCCCGCCGCCGCCATGGGGCGTGGAGAAGGTCTTGTGCAGGTTGATGTGCATGGCGTCGACGCCCAGGTCGCCGGGGCGGACCCGACCGACGATGGCGTTGAAGTTCGCACCGTCGCAATAGACGAACGCACCCGCCGCATGGACCGCGTCTGCAATGCGTTTCATGTCGCGCTCAAACAGGCCGCAGGTATTGGGATTGGTGATCATCACCGCCGCGACATCCGGGCCAAGACGGGCCTGCAACGCCGCCAGATCGACCCGGCCTTCAGGCGTTGCGGGAATATCCTCCACCGCATAGCCGCAGAACGCCGCCGTCGCCGGGTTGGTGCCATGCGCGCTTTCCGGCACGAGGATCACCGAGCGCGCATCGCCCCGCGCCTCCAGCGCCGCGCGAATGCTGAGCAACCCGCACAGCTCGCCATGCGCGCCCGCCTTGGGCGACATCGCCACCGCCGCCATGCCGGTGAGCGTCTTGAGCCACTCGCCCAATTCATGAATCACCGCCAGCGCACCCTGCACCGCCGATTGCGGGCTAAGCGGGTGCAGATCGGCAAAGCCGGGCATCCGTGCCACCTTCTCGTTGAGGCGCGGGTTGTGCTTCATCGTGCAAGACCCGAGCGGAAACAGCCCCAGATCAATGGCGTAATTCTGCCGCGACAGGCGGGTGTAGTGCCGCACCGTCTCCTGCTCCGAAAGGCCGGGCAGGCCAATGGGCGCGGTGCGGGCAAGGGCGCCAAGGCGGCTCTGCGCAGGAGGGGCATCCGCCATATCGACCCCGGTGCGATCCGTGCTACCGATCTCGAAGATCAGCGGCTCCTCCAGCATCAGCGCGCGGTTGCCGGTGGCAGTCGGCGGGGCGATTACAGCATCCGAAACGGCCATCTCCGGCTTCCATCCGCTTTGGTTTATGGTCATGCCAGCACCTCCTTCAACCCGGCACAGAGGGCATCGACATCCTCATCCGTGGTCGTTTCCGTCACCGCGACGACAAGGCCGTTCGCCAAACCAGCCTCGCCCGGAAACAGCCTGCCGAGCGAAACGCCCGCGAGGATGCCCCGATCCGCCAGCGTGCGCACCGCCTCGCGCGCATCGCCAGGAAGAACCAGTGTGAACTCATTGAAAAAACTGTCATTCAGCAATCGCACGCCCGGCAATGCAGCCAGCTTATCCGCTGCGCGCACCGCCAGCGCGTGGTTGAGCATCGCAAGCTCCCGCAGCCCGCGCTCACCAAGCAGAGTCATGTGAATACTAAATGCCAGCGCACAAAGCCCTGAATTCGTGCAGATATTCGAGGTCGCCTTCTCCCGCCGGATATGCTGCTCGCGCGTCGACAGCGTCAGCACGAAGCCGCGCTTGCCTTCCGCATCGACTGTCTCGCCGCACAGGCGGCCCGGCATTTGCCGCACATATTTCTGCTTCGCCGCAAACAGGCCGAGATACGGCCCGCCGAATTGGAGGCCAACGCCGAGCGACTGCCCCTCGCCCACCACAATATCCGCGCCCATTTCGCCGGGCGCGCGGATGGCGCCCAGCGCCACCGGCTCCGTTACCACCGCGATCAGCAGCGCACCCACTTCATGTGCCTTGGCCGAAAGCGCGGATAAGTCACTGATTCGGCACAGTATATCAGGATATTGCACAACGACGCAGCTTGTCTCGCGGTCTATCGCGCCGAGCAACGCCTCGCCATCTCCCATCGCGTCGAGCCGCGGCGCCTCATAGACCAAAGCATCGCCGGTAAAGCGCGCCATCGTCTGGGCGACGCTCACATAATGCGGGTGCAGGCCCGACGATAGCAGTGCCTTGCCGCGCTTGGTGATCCGCCGCGCCATGCTGATCGCTTCCCAACACGCGGTCGAGCCATCATACATGCTGGCATTCGCGACATCGCAGCCCAGCAGCCGCGCCACCTGGCTCTGAAACTCGAACAGCATCTGGAGCGTGCCTTGCGCGATCTCCGGCTGATAGGGGGTATAGGCGGTGAGGAACTCGCCACGCTGGATCAGGTGATCGACCGAGGCAGGGATATGGTGGCGATATGCCCCTGCGCCGAGGAAAAACGGCCCATCGCCCGCCGCCATATTCTGCCGCGCTAAAGCGGCCATGTGGCGCTCCACCGCCAGCTCGCTCGCATGATCGGGCAGGCCCCCGATCTTGGCGGAAAGCTGGGCTTCGGCCGGCACATCGACGAACAGATCGTCAATGCTCGCCGCGCCTATGCGGTCCAGCATCACGCGGCGGTCGGCATCCGTCAGGGGAAGATAGCGCATAAGTTACGGTTTCCTCATAGAAAATCTCAGACGAACATAGTCCGCGCGCCAGACCCCATCCGCGCCCAGCATCGCGGCGGGCATCCGCGCGGCGGCGGCATCAAACAGTGTCGCGCGCTCGGCTTCCGGCACGCCGATCAGTGCGCAATAGCCGCTGCGAAAAGTGTGGAACCAACCCTGCGGCCCGGCGGGCAAAGGCGTCGGCCGGTCGATCAGCCGCGCATCGATGTCGGCAAAGCCAGCCGACGCATAGATGGCGGCAAACTCTTCTGGCGAGGGATACCATTGCTGATCCCCCTCGGGCAGAACATAGCCCCGCGCCTCCAGCTCGGCATTGAGCGCGGCGCGCAGTGCGCGAACATTGCCCGCGCCGCCCATCTCGCCGACAAAGCGCCCGCCAGCTTTGAGCGCGCGAAACACGCCCGCCGCCACCGCAGCGCCATCGAGCATCCAGTGCAGCGCCGCGTTGGAAAAAACAGCGTCGAACCTGTTGTCAAAGTTCAGCTTTTCTCCATCAGCCACCTGCGCCTCAAGCCCGCGCGCCCACGCCGCCGCCGCCATATCCTCGGATGCATCGACCGCCGTGACAATCGCGCCCGCATCCACCAGCGCCTGGGTCAGCGTGCCGTCGCCACAGCCGAGATCAAGGATATGCTCACCCTCCTGCGGCGCGAGCAGATCCACCACCGGCAGGCCCAGCGCGGGGACGAATGCGCCGTTGCGGCCATAGTCAGCAGCGTTCCACTGGCTGGACTGATTGGGCGCGCCCATGGTTAGAGGGCAGCGACAAACTTGGCGTAAGCGGCCTCGTTCATCAGGCTGTCCAGCTCGGCCGGGTCGGTCAGGCGCAGCTTGAAAAACCAGCCATCCTCCTCCGCGTCGGAGTTTACCAGCGCAGGCTCCCCTTCGAGCGCGCCATTGGCTTCGATGACCTCGCCCGAAACGGGGCAGTAAACATCCGATGCCGCTTTGACGGACTCGACTACCGCCGCGTCATCGCCCTTGTCGAAGGTCGCGCCCTCGGCGGGCAGCTCGACAAACACGATGTCGCCCAGTTGCTCCTGCGCATATTCGGTGATGCCGACCGTGGCGATCTCGCCCTCGACATCGACCCACTCATGATCTTCGGTGAAATAACGGCTCATAGGAGAGGCTCCTTTCTGTCAGGATGGTTGGCGATGATAGCGATGCGGCACGAACGGCATGGGCGCGGGCGTGGCGGCGATGCGCTTGCCGCGCACCTCGATTTCGAGAGGCGTGCCGGGTGCGGCATGTGCGGCATCGACCCAGCCCATCGCGATTGGCGCGCCAAGCGTGGGAGAATGACCGCCGGACGTAACCGTGCCGACTTTTGTCGCGCCCGCGAAGATTTCCGCCCCCTCGCGCGCGGGCAGCCTGCCCTCAATGCTAAGGCCAACGCGCTTCATGGGCGCGCTTTCGGCAAGCTCCCGCGCCAAACGCGCATGGCCGATAAAACCGCCTGCCTCGCGCCGCTTCCTGAGGATCGCGAAGCCCAAATCCGCGCCAATTACGCTGATTTCAGGCGAAAGATCATGCCCATAGAGCGGCAGGCCCGCCTCCAGCCGCAAGCTATCCCGCGCGCCAAGGCCGATGGGCTTGACCTCTGGCTGCGCGCACAGCGCCTCCGCAAAATCCGTCGCTGCTTCGGCGGGCAAGCTGATCTCGAAGCCATCCTCGCCGGTATAGCCCGAGCGGCTGACCCACAGGTCATGCCCTTGCCACACGAACCCCGCGCACTGCATGAAATAGAGCGCATCCACGCCCGGAACCAGCCGCGCCAGCGCCACCATCGCCTCCGGCCCCTGCAACGCCAGCAGCGCATGCTCGTCCATCAGGTTCATCGTCACGTCATCGGGCAGATGCTCGATCAGCCAGCCGATGTCGTCATATTTGGTGGCGCCATTCACCACCATATAGATGTCATCGGGGCGGCGGGCGACCATGAGATCGTCCAATATCCCGCCCTCTTCATCGAGCAGCAGCGAGTAGCGCTGCCGCCCCGCGGCCAGACTGGTGAGGCTGGCGGGGATGATAGCCTCCAGCGCGGTATCCACGCCACCAGCATCAGAATTGGCGCCGGTGAAGCGCAGTTGCCCCATATGGCTGACATCGAATAGCCCGGCATGCGCGCGGGTCCACAGATGCTCGGCGATGATGCCCTCATACTGGATCGGCATCATATAGCCCGCAAACTCGACCATGCGCGCGCCCCGCGCCCGGTGCCAGCTATCGAGCACCAGCTCCTGCGGCGGCAATTCTTCGGGGATTTCGGTTTCCGGCTCGGCGCTCATACTCTGTTCCCTGACTCATGTGCAACCACGCACGACCCGCCACATAGCGCGCCTGCCCGGCTACCCCCTCTGTCACGGAACCTGAGAGTTTTGACCGCATTTGCGCCAAGCAGCGCCTACACGGCTTACCCCTTCGGTGGGGCGGAGATCCGCCCGCTTTCCAGAGTGCCTCGTCCAGGATGCGGTCCTGTGGCCTGAGAGTTTCCGGGGCGGTTGCTCCTTCGGCGGCTTTGCCCGGTTGCCCGAACGCAGCGCTCTCCCGCATCTTGACCGCGCCGAATCCTCGGTGCGGAGACAGATCAGCCTTGGCGGAAAAGGCGGGTGCCTGTCAATCAGGCTTGGCCAGGTTACCGTGGATAAGTTCATACTGCCGCTCGGCATAGCGATCGGTCATGCCGGCAATATAGTCGCCTATATGGCGGCTGCGTTGCGGCTCGGCTACGATCATGCTTTCCTGCCATCGCTCTCCCATCAATGACGGGTCCGCCTGATAGGCGGCGAACAGCCCCGAAACGATGGCCTTCGCCTGCGCCGCCTCCACCAGCTGCGACTCATGCATGTAGAGATTGTCATACATGAAGCGCGAAAGCGCCTTCTCCTCGCGTGCCAGCGCATCGGAGAACCGGATCAGCCGCTTGCCGCACGCGCGCACATCGGCGACGCTCCGCACGCCCGCCCCGTCAATCGCCGCTCGGCTCGTCTCGATCACATCATTGACCATCAGGCCGATCTGGTCCCTGATCAGCTCGCCCAGCAGGCGCTGTTCCGCATTCTCGGGGTAGCGCGCGCGCACCGCATTCCACCCCTCGCGCACCAACGGCACCGCGCAGATCTGCTCGAGGCTCAGCATCCCGGCGCGCAGGCCATCGTCGATGTCGTGATTGTCATAGGCGATATCATCGGCAATGGCCGCCACCTGAGCCTCAAGGCTGGGCCAGCTATGCAGCTCCAGCGGATAGAGCGCGTCCAGCTCCGCCATCGCCCAGGTCGGGCTGGCTTTTTTGTTGGTCGCGCTTCCGGACGGAAAACCGGCATCCACTTTTCCTGGAAGCGCGAATACAGGCCCATTATGCTTCGCCAGCCCCTCCAGCATGTCCCAGCTCAAGTTGAGGCCCGGAAAGCGCGGATAGGGGCTTTCGAGCAGCATCAGCACGCGCAGACAATGGGCATTATGGTCAAAACCCCCCGCCGCCGCCATCGCCGCCTCCAGCGCATGCTCGCCCGCATGGCCGAACGGCGGATGGCCAATGTCGTGCGCAAGACACAGGGCTTCCGTCAAATCCTCGTTCAGCCCCAGCGCACGGGCGATGGTGCGCCCGATCTGCGCGACCTCCAGGCTGTGAGTCAGGCGCACGCGATAATGATCGCCATCGGGCGCCATGAACACCTGCGTCTTGTGACGCAGGCGCCGAAACGCGATCGAGTGGATGATGCGGTCCCTGTCCCTCTGAAATATGTCGCGCGGGCCGCGCCTTTCGCCGCCCAACTCGGCATGGAACCTGCCCCGGCTTTGCTCCGGCAGGCAGGCATAGGGCGCAAGCGGCGTGGTCATCCGCTCATTTTCCCGAGAGAGCTTCCAGCTCCTCACCCGCTTCAGACCGCCAGACAAAGGCATCGCTGCCCGCTTTCTTGAGGTCCGCTTCCACCGCCTTGGCACGGTCGAGAGTCTTGAAAGGGCCGACGACCAGCCGGTTGGTCGCGCCCCATTGCGCGGACCAGCCATCCTGCTTGGCGAGCGCGTCATGCTCCTTCTTCATGCGTTTCAGGGTAAAACCCAGTGCACTGATGTTGCGTCCGGTGCCGATCTGCACCCAATAACGCGCCGGATTGGCTGCGAGCCGCTTCTTGTCGGCCTCCGCCTTGGCTTTGGCTTCAGCCTCAGCCTTCTTCTTCGCGGCGGTTTCCTGCGCCTTTCTGCGGGCGGCCTTGAGCATGGCTACATCGGAAAGATCCACCGCCGCGACACGCGGTTGCAGTTCGGACTGCGGAATCTCGATCTCGGCCATGATATCCGCCAGCGTGCGGGGCGATACGCCCGGCTGCGCGGCGGGGGCAGGCGGCGCGGCGACCGGCGGTTTGGGTGGGGGCACGGGCTGCGGCGTGACAGGGGCTGGCGGTCCCTGCACAGTGCGGGGGGCGGGCGTAATTGTACTGGGCGTCACAGGCGTCGCAGATGCTCCACGCGGTTGCGTGCTGGGCAGTGGCGCCGGGGTGGGCACTGGCGCGGGCGCTGGCAGGGGCGCACTTACGG
>JAGNYO010000105.1 GCA_017984895.1 Sphingobium sp.
CGAGTTCGGCAGTGCTGAGCCGCCTCGTCTTCTTGTTGATTGCGAGTTTCTTGGCTCCTCTGGTTGGGTGCTCCGCAATCAGCCCCTTGTGCTTGGCATGACCCAAAATGGCTTGCAGCGACCCGAGACATCGCGACGCGACGCCAGGTCCGCCAGCGGGCCGGCCACCACGGCCTTTACCTCTAGCCTTGGCAGTTTTCCCGTCCCGGACATCAGCCTGCATCTGCTCGACATCCGCGATTGTCAGCCTTTTCGCCATGCGATGGCCTAGAATCGGTTTTATGTGCGTGTTGATCCTGCTCTCGTCCATCGCGAGCGAGGATGCCTTGATTGGACGGTTCTTGCGGCCAAGAATGTTGCCGGCGCGGGCTTCAACCAGATACCAGTCGCAGATCTCGGCGACGGTCATGCCACTGCGGGCCTGGTGAATTGCCTCTGCTGGATCCTGACCACCAGCAACTTCGCCAAGCTTGATCTTCGCCAGATCCCGAGCCTGCTCCGTCGTTATGACGCCATAACGGCCAAGATTGATGCGCCGCTTGATCCCTTCGATGTTGCGGTACTGAACGATGAAGGTCTTGAGCCCCGATGGCAGCGCCCGCAAGCCGAAGCCCCGGATCTCGCTGTCCCACAGGACTGCCTGTTTATCTTTAGGCGGCGCGAATGCGTCCACATTGCGCTTGTTCAACTTCGCTGTCGGCATATTTGACCCTCCATTTGGAGACAAAGATTTCAGGGGGGTGCTTTGTCTCCATTTTGTCTCCAGATTTAAGCGTTTCGAGGGTATTATGGGCGGAGACAATCGTAAAGAGAAACATCATAAATATTTGATTTAGCGTAGATAATCGTACTTGGGAAAGTTTGGGAAAAGTGGCCGAAATATTTTGCCAAGGTTGGGGTCGAGGGTTCGAATCCCTTCGCCCGCTCCAAATCTTGGGATTATCCCAAGAACTTGAAAAGCAAAGACAAAAAACGGCGTTTTTTGCCTGTGTGGGAATTGTGCAGAATAATTTGCGGATTTGCCGCTGCCGCTCAGCGGCGCTCACTGCACTTAGCAGCCGGTTCTGATGGTTGCGCCCTCTCCTAAAAAGCCTCCTTGCCTGCGGGGCTATGACCGCGCGAACGCGAGCAGTGGTGCGATGTCATGGGCATCGGCAGCGCGAAGGGCGGCGACATAGGCGCGACGGGTTTCCTGCGGCACGGTCAGGTTCACCCTGCCCCATGTGAAACGCGGCTGGCCAAGCTGCACGGCAAGCAAGTCAGCGGCAAGTCGGGCGTGGCGTCCATTGCCGTTGGGAAACGGATGGATGAACACCAGCCTATGGTGAAAACGCGCGAGGATTTCATCGGGGGAATAGGTGGCGTTCTCGATCCAATAGCGCACGTCGCCCAGCAACTGGTGCAACTCGACGCCAATACGATACGCATCAACACCGATGTTGCGAGCGGTAGTACGATACTGCCCTGCCCAACGCCAGACCTTGCCGAACATCCGCTTGTGGAGGCTACGCAGAAATGCCTCATCCAGTACATCCCGCTTGCGCGAGAATGCCCAGCGGTCAGCGTCGGCAATGCCGATCTGTTCCGCTTCGTTCAACTCACGGCGCAGCGTGATGTAGGTCGGTATCAGCCCTTCGCGCTCCTCTGGAGTAAGCGGCGTGGCGGCATCGTCGTCATCTGCGAACAGCGTATCGGTCATCGTGCATCCCATAAGCGATGGGCGGAACCTGCCAGATAGGCGGCGATCAGGCGCTCACGCTCTGCGGCATAATCGTCGGCATCCAATGCCTGATCTTCCAGCCGCATGCTATGGTGGGTGCGCGCCAGTTCTTCCTCGGCGAGGTCGGTGGCGCGCTCGCGCAGCATCGCGTCCATCGGGCGCGTCGGCACGAGGGCATAGATGAGGGTGCAACCCATAGCTTCGGCGGCTTCACGCAGACTTTTGAGGGTAGTTCCGCCGGTCACTTCAGCCTTTTCCAAGGCAGAGATGCGCGAGGGCACCACGCCAAGGCGCTTGCCAAGCTGCACGGTGGTGATGCCCAAGGCATCGCGAAGGGCACGCAGCCAGCCGGTGGCGGGCGGCATAAGGTCGGCGTTGCGCAGCGGCGCTAGACGCTTTTCCAGATTTTTGCGGGCAAGTTCACGGTTCACAATATCACCTATATATGCTGTTAATGAGAACATATTGACACATATATATGCCAATATCAATTAAATAATATCATATATATATGTTTTTGTCCTTGTGGTGACGGCCTCAAGCCGCCCTGCGCTTGTCGAGATACCTTGCGACGCCTTCCAACCTCGTGCGCGCGGTGGTGCAGTAGCGTCCTTCCAGTTCGATACCGATATAGCGGCGTCCAGCGAGTGCGGCGGCAACGCTGGTGCTACCTGACCCTGAAAACGGGTCGAGCACAATATCGCCGGGTTTGGAATAAGCCTTCACCAGTGGCGACAAGATGCCCACTGCCTTTTCCGTTGGGTGCGCCTTGTTGCCAGTATACTCCCATTCCTGAATGCTGCTTACTGGAGCAACGGGTTTTTGCGGCTGACCTTTCGCCAGCACATATGCGGCCTCGTGACGGCTTTCGGTGTGCCAAACACGCGACGCATAGGATTTTTGCCAGACGATTTGTCCTACCGTGCTAGGGTCAGGACTCATAGCCAGAAGAGGACAGTGGCGGCGAGAGCGATGGCGGAGAGGAAGACTGTTGGGCATCTGTCGTAGCGGGTTGCGACGCGACGCCAGTCCTTGAGGCGGCCAAACAT
>JAGNYO010000073.1 GCA_017984895.1 Sphingobium sp.
CCCCGCGCTTCCAGTTCGGCAATGAGGAAAGCGGCGTGAAAAGTGCGGGAAGCGCCATCCAGCATTTCCGATAGTTGCAACTGCCGCGCATGCAGATCCAGCCTGCGGACATGAGCGGGCATTACATCTGTGGGCAGGATGCGGATGGCCAACTGATGCTTTTGCCGCAATCGCTCGGCCAGCGCGCTATAGAGATCACCCGTGGCGATGCGCAGGTCATCGGCCAGCGCCTCTGCCTGGGCGTCAAGATCCGTGAAATGGTTGCGCCATCGCTCGATCTCGCGCCGCACCTTCATAACCGGCAGCGCTTCCGACACGGAGGCTGCGGTTGCTCCGCCCTCGCTGATGCGGTCAAACGCGCGGGCAAACGCCTCCACGCCGGCGGGCGCTGCCGCCAGCCATTCCTCTATTTCCGCGCGATCTATGGAAAGATCCGCGAATAACGGGTCCGCCAAGCGGCGACGCAATCCTTCCACGCCCCCGCCAGGCGCATCTCCACCCAGGGTGCGCGGATCAAAATCGAACCGTTCCGCCAGCCGCACCATCAGCATAGCGGACAGCGGGCGCTGGTTCTTCTCGATCAGGTTGAGGTAACTGGGGGAAATTTCCAGCATATCCGCAAGCGCAGTCTGGGTCAGGCCGGAGGCACGCCGCATCCGTCGCACCGCATGCCCCGCATATATTTTCCGTTCCGCCATAGCCTCGTCATTCTGTAAATTAGTTACAAATTTACATCATATAATAGCATTTCCTTGACGGTATTGCTAGTTTTTTTGACAAAACCTATAGCGCGCAGCTATGTTGCAGTGCATCATGGTTTCAAGGAACCCATGCGGTCCTCACCACCATCGACAACAGGAGGCGTTCATGTCCTACCAGGAAAATATCAGCAAAGCCGGGCAGCTCATCGAGAGCAATGGTAAGCCCTGGGACGCCATCAGCGCCGAATCCGCCGCGCGGATGCGCCTCCAGAATCGCTTCAACACGGGCCTCGACATCGCGAAATACACCGCGAAGATCATGCGCGAGGATATGGCGGCCTATGACGCTGACCCCGCCAACTATACCCAGTCGCTCGGCTGCTGGCACGGGTTTATCGGCCAGCAGAAACTGATCGCGATCAAGAAGCATTTCGGCACCACCAAGCGCCGTTATCTCTATCTCTCGGGCTGGATGGTCGCCGCACTGCGCAGCGAGTTTGGCCCGCTGCCCGATCAGTCGATGCATGAGAAAACCTCCGTCTCCGACCTGATCGAGGAGCTGTATACGTTCCTCAAGCAGGCTGACGCACGGGAGCTGGGCGGCATGTTCCGTGATCTTGATGCGGCGCGCGAAGCGGGCGATCAGGTCAAGGCCAAGCAGATCGAGCATGCGATCGACAACTATGAGACGCACGTCGTTCCGATCATCGCCGACATCGACGCCGGCTTCGGCAACGCGGAAGCGACCTATCTGCTCGCCAAGAAGTTCATCGAGGCGGGCGCCTGCTGCATCCAGATTGAGAACCAGGTTTCGGATGAAAAGCAGTGCGGCCACCAGGACGGCAAGGTCACTGTTCCGCATGAGGATTTCCTCGCCAAGATCCGCGCGGTCCGCTATGCTTTCCTTGAGCTGGGCGTCGACGATGGCATCATCGTTGCGCGCACGGACAGCCTCGGCGCTGGCCTCACCAAGCAGATCGCCTATGTGAAAGAGCCAGGCGATATCGGCGACCAATATAACAGCTTCCTTGATTGCGAAGAGGTCGATCCTGCCAATGTCGGCCATGGCGACGTGCTCATCGCCCGCGATGGCAAGCTGATGCGGCCGAAGCGCCTGCCGAGCAATCTGTTCCAGTTCCGCGCTGGATCAGGCGAGGACCGCTGCGTGCTCGATAGCATCACCTCGCTGCAAAATGGCGCGGATTTGCTGTGGATCGAGACTGAGAAGCCGCACATCGGCCAGATCGGCGGCATGATCAACCGCATCCGCGAAGTGATCCCCAACGCCAAGCTGGTCTATAACAACTCGCCCAGCTTCAACTGGACGCTGAATTTCCGCCAGCAGGTGTTCGATGCATGGGCCGCCGAAGGGCGCGACGTGTCGGCCTACGATCGCGCAAGGCTGATGAGCGTGGATTATGACAGCAGCGATCTGGCCATTGAGGCGGACGAGCGCATCCGCACCTTCCAGAAGGACGCGGCGGCGCAGGCGGGCATCTTCCACCATCTCATCACCCTGCCGACCTATCACACGGCTGCATTGTCCACCGACAATCTCGCCAGGGAGTATTTCGGCGAGGCGGGCATGCTGGGCTATGTTCTCAACGTGCAGCGTCAGGAGATCCGCCAGGGCATCGCCTGCGTGAAGCACCAGAACATGTCCGGTTCTGACATCGGCGATGACCATAAGGAATATTTCGCTGGTGAGGCGGCCCTCAAGGCGGCCGGCAAAGACAATACGATGAACCAGTTCGCGGCTGCATAACATTCACAACCGGAACCGTTTCGTTATAAGGGTAATTGAGTAACACCGGGATGGTCAGTTGCAGGCCATCCCCCACTTCAGGAGATAAGCGATGAACGAACAGCCGACACCAGCTCGCTCCCGCGCTGTTTTTTCGACAGAGGATTTCGAACTGATGAAGGAAGCTGTGGCGGACTACATCAAGAAGATTCAGGACGATCCCCGCTCATCCAAGTTCGCCAACCTTTATCACCGTCTGGGCCGCCTGTCCTGAGACAGAACTGACCCAACGGACCCGAGCTTTCCTGGGGAGGAAAGTCTTGACCCGTCGCAGCCTTGAACAGGCTGCGGCGGGTCATTTAGTGTGCGTATTGTGTGCGCCAACAGGCGAGAGGATTGATGCCTATTCCGCCGCCACCACTTCAGGCCGGTCGCTTAGTGGCTGGGCGAGGCGGGAGATCATCTCCTTCGGGCAAACCTGCCAGAACTGGCCACGGCGGCGTTCCCAATCTTCCAGCAGCGCGGCAGACCATTTGCTGCCTGTCCGCTCCACATGCTCTTCGATCAGATCTCGCAGCACGCCTTCCCAATGGGCGCTGTCCAGCCGCTGCCAGACGATGCTCTCCGGGTTGGCATGAGCGGCGAAGCTGCCGTCGTCATCCAGCACAAAGGCCATGCCGCCGGTCATACCCGCGCCGAAGTTCGCGCCAACACGCCCCAGGATGACTGCCGTGCCGCCGGTCATATACTCGCATCCATTGGCGCCACAGCCCTCGACCACCACCTGCGCGCCGGAATTGCGCACGGCGAAGCGCTCGCCCGCCTGCCCCGCCGCGAACAGCTTGCCCGCCGTCGCGCCATAAAGCACGGTGTTGCCGAGGATCGTGTTGTTCTGGCTTTCCAGCGGCGAGCTGACCATCGGTCGCACCGCAATGATGCCGCCGGACAAGCCCTTGCCGACATAATCATTGGCGTCGCCGAATACTTCGAGCGTTACGCCCTTGCACAGGAACGCGCCGAGCGACTGCCCCGCGCTCCCGCGCAGGCGGATATGCACATGCCCGTCCGCCAGGGCGCTCATGCCGAACGTCTCGGTGATCCGCGCGGAAAAGCGGGTGCCGACCGCGCGATGCGTGTTGCGCACCGTGTAGGTGAGCTGCATCTTTTCGCCACGGTCAAACACCGCCTTGGCGTCCGCGATGATCTGCGCGTCAAGGCTGTCCGGCACTTCGTTGCGATGCGTCGGGATGTTGAAGCGGCGGTGCGCGTCCGGCGCGTCGACCTTGGCGAGGATCGGGTTGAGATCGAGATCGTCGAGATGATCCGCGCCGCGATTGATCTGGCGGAGCAGCTCCGTGCGGCCCACCACTTCATCAAGGCTGCGCGCGCCCAGCCGTGCCAAAATCTCGCGCACTTCTTCGGCGATGAAGGTCATGAGATTGATGACCTTTTCCGGCGTGCCGGTGAACTTGGCACGCAGCCGTTCATCCTGCACACACACGCCCACCGGGCAGGTGTTGCTGTGGCACTGGCGCACCATGATGCACCCCATCGCGACCAGCGCGAGGGTGCCGATGCCGAACTCTTCCGCCCCCAAAATCGCGGCGATGACGATATCCCGCCCGGTCTTGAGGCCACCATCGGTGCGCAATTTCACCCGATGGCGCAGGCCATTGAGGGTAAGCACCTGATTGGCTTCGGCCAAGCCCATTTCCCACGGCAAACCGGCAAACTTGATGCTGGTCTGCGGGGATGCGCCGGTGCCACCGACATTGCCGGACACGAGGATCACGTCCGCATGCGCCTTGGCGACGCCCGCCGCGACCGTGCCGATGCCGGACTGGCTGACCAGCTTGACGCACACGCGGGCGCGCGGGTTGATCTGCTTCAGGTCGTAGATGAGCTGCGCCAGATCCTCGATCGAATAGATGTCGTGATGCGGTGGCGGAGAGATCAGCGTCACGCCCGGCGTAGAATGCCGCAGGCGGGCGATGAATTCCGTCACCTTGAAACCGGGGAGCTGGCCGCCTTCACCGGGCTTGGCGCCCTGCGCGACCTTGATCTCAATCTCCTCGCACGCACCTAGATATTCAGCCGTCACGCCAAAGCGACCCGACGCGATCTGCTTGATGTTGCTATTGGCGTTGTCGCCATTGGCATAAGGCTTGAAACGGGCGGAATCTTCGCCCCCCTCGCCCGACACCGCCTTGGCGCCAATCCGGTTCATGGCGATCGCGAGCGTCTCATGCGCCTCCGGGCTGAGCGCGCCCAGCGACATGCCCGGCGTCACGAACCGCTTGCGGATCTCGGTGATCGCCTCGACCTCGTCAATCGGCACCGCCTCGCGCGCATAGTTGAATTCCAGCATGTCGCGCAGATAGACGGCGGGCAGATCCTTCACCCCGCGCGCGAACTGGAGGTAGGTGGAATAGCTGTCCGTCGCCACCGCCGTCTGGAGGAGGTGCATGAGCTGGGCGCTATACGCATGAGCCTCCCCGCCCGCCCGTTGGCGATAGAAGCCCCCCACGGGCAAGCGCGCGACTGCGCTGTCATAGGCCGCCTTGTGCTTCAGCGTGGCGCTGAAATGCAGGGAGGCATAGCCCTCGCCCGAAATCTTGGATGGCATGCCGGGGAACAGATCGTTCACCAACGCGCGCGACAAGCCCACCGCCTCGAAATTATAACCCCCGCGATAGCTGCTGATCACCGCGATGCCCATCTTGGAGATGATCTTGAGCAGGCCTTCATCCACCGCGGTGCGATAGCGCGCGACGCAGCTTTCCAGATCAAGGTCGCCAAACAGGCCGCGCGCATGGCGATCCGCGATCGAGGCTTCGGCGAGGTAGGCATTGACCGTGGTCGCGCCAACGCCGATCAGCACCGCGAAATAATGCGTATCGAGGCACTCGGCAGAGCGGACATTGACCGATGCATAGGAACGCAGGCCCTTGCGCACCAGATGCGTATGCACAGCCGCAGCGGCCAGCACCATCGCGATACCGAGGCGGTCCGGCCCGCCATTCTCATCGGTCAGGAACAGTTCGCTCTGGCCTGCGCGCACCGCCTGCTCCGCCTCGTCGCGGATGCGGGCGATGGCGGCGCGCAGCCCATCCGTGCCGCTGTCGGTCGGATAGGTGCAGTCAATCTCCGCCACCGCTTTACCGAATGCGGCCTTGAGCCGGCTCCAGTCCGCGCAGGAGAGCACCGGCGAATCCAGCACCAGCACATGCGCGTTCTGAGAGCCTTCCTCCAGGATATTGGCAAGGTTGGAGAACCGCGTCTTGAGGCTCATCACATGGCGTTCACGCAAGCTGTCGATCGGCGGGTTCGTCACCTGGCTGAAATTCTGGCGGAAGAAGTGGCTGATCGTGCGTGGCTTGTCCGAAATGACGGCGAGCGGCGTGTCGTCGCCCATCGAGCCGACGGCTTCCTTGGCATCCTCCACCATGGGGCAAAGGAGAAGCTCCATATCCTCAAGGGTCATGTTGGCGGCGATCTGGCGCTGAACCAGTTCGGCGCGCGCATAAACCGGGCGCGCATCGCCAGCGGCGGAGGGCAGGCTTGCTATCGAACGGAAGCCCTTGACCATCTCGCCATAGGGACGCTCCGCCGCGATGCGATCCTTGATCGCACGATCGGTGTAGACCTTACCCTCAGCCAGATCGACGGCAAGCATCTGGCCCGGTCCCATCCTACCCTTCTGAATGATGCTCGATTCCGGCACCACGACCATGCCGGTTTCGGAACCCACAATCAGGAGGTTGTCCGAGGTGAGCGTGTAGCGCAGCGGGCGGAGCGCATTGCGGTCAACGCCCGCCACCGCCCAGCGGCCATCGGTCATCGCCAGCGCGGCGGGGCCATCCCACGGCTCCATCACCGAGGCCAGATAGCTGTACATGTCCTTGTGCGCCTTGGGCAGATCGTCGCCTGCCTGCCACGCTTCGGGCACCAGCATCAGCTTCGCGGTCGGCGCGTCGCGCCCGGCGCGGCAGATCGCCTCGAACACGGCATCGAGCGCGGCGGTGTCAGACGCGCCCGCCGGGATCACCGGCTTGATGTCCTCGGACCGCTCGCCAAAGGCCAGCGCCGCCATCTTGATCTCGTGGCTTTTCATCCAGTTGGTGTTGCCGCGAATGGTGTTGATCTCGCCATTGTGCGCGAGGGTGCGAAACGGCTGCGCCAGCCACCATTGCGGGAAGGTGTTGGTGGAATAGCGCTGATGAAAGATCGCGACCCGGCTCTCGAACCGTTCATCATTAAGGTCCGGGTAAAAGACCGACAGGCTCTCCGCGAGGAACAGGCCCTTGTAGATGATCGAGCGGCAGGACAGCGAGCAGATATAGAAGTCGTTGATCTGCGCGGCGACGACCTTCTTCTCGATCCGGCGGCGGATGAGATACAGTTCCTTCTCGAACTCGACCATATCCTGCGCTTCGGGCATCGGCCCGGCGATCATGATCTGCTCGATTTCAGGGCGGGTGCGCTGCGCCTTCTCGCCGATGACGGACACATCGACCGGCACCTGGCGCCAGCCATAGATGGTGTAGCCCGCCGCGATGATCTCGCTCTCGACGATGGTGCGGCACATTTCCTGCGCGCCCAGATCGGTGCGCGGCAGGAAGATCATGCCGACGGCGAGGCGGTTGGGCAGTGGCTTGTGGCCCGATGCGGCGATGGCGTCGTCAAAGAAGCGCACCGGCAGATCGACATGGATGCCCGCGCCATCGCCGGTCTTGCCATCGGCATCGACCGCGCCGCGATGCCACACCGCCTTCAGCGCATCAATGGCCGAGACGACGACCCGGCGGCTGGCCTTGCCATCCGTCGCGGCGACAAGCCCGACGCCACAGGCATCGGACTCGAACTCCGGGCGATACATGCCGACTTCGGCGATGCGGAGGCGTTCCTGCTCGCTGACGATCCAGTTTTGTCCGGTCATGCCGCGACCCTTTCCTTATTCTGTGCCCCACTCGCCGCCTTCGCCTTCAGATAGCGGTGCATATGCTCGGTCACGTCGCGGCCGTCGCGGATCGCCCAGACGACCAGCGAAGCACCGCGCACGATGTCACCCGCCGCGAATACGCCGTCCACGCTCGTCATCATGCTCTTGTGATCGACGCGCAGCGTGCCCCAGCGGGTGACGGACAGATCCTGCGATCCGAACAGCTTGGGCAGTTCTTCGGGGTCATAGCCCAGCGCCTTGATGACGAGGTCCGCCTCCAGCGTGAACTCGCTGCCCGTTTCAGGCTCTGGCGCGCGCCTTCCGCTCGCGTCGGGCTGGCCGAGGCGCATCTTCACCACTTTGACGCCGGACACATGATCGACACCTTCAAACGCGACCGGCGCGGAGAGCCAGACGAACTCGACCCCCTCCTCCTCCGCGTTCTGCACCTCGCGCTGCGATCCGGGCATATTATCCCGGTCGCGCCGATAGAGGCACTTCACCGATTTCGCGCCCTGACGGATGGCGGTGCGCACGCAGTCCATCGCGGTATCGCCGCCGCCGATGACGACGACATGCTTGTCTTTCGCGAGCAGGCTGCCGTCCGCATGGCCGGGCACATCGTCGCCGAAGCTCGCGCGGTTGGAGGCGATCAGATAGTCGAGCGCGGCCACCACACCCGGCGCGCCAACGCCCGGCGCCTTGATGTCGCGCGGCTTATAAACGCCGGTGGCGATGAGGATGGCGTCGTGCTTTTGGCGCAGTTCTTCGAGCGAGGCATCGCGACCGACCTCGAAGCTCTGGTGAAACACGATGCCGCCGTCTTGCAACCGCTGGATGCGGCGCATGACCACCTCCTTCTCCAGCTTGAAGCCGGGGATGCCATAAGTGAGCAGCCCGCCCGCGCGATCATGCCGGTCATAGACGTGCACGTCATGCCCCGCGACGCGCAGATATTCCGCCGTGGTGAGGCCAGCCGGACCCGCACCGATGATGCCGACCGATTGCCCGGTGGCCTTGCCGGGGACGAGCGGCTCAACCCAGCCTTCCTTCCAGGCGGTATCGGTGATGAACTTCTCGACCGAACCGATGGTGACGGCGCCGTGGCCCGAAAACTCGATCACGCAATTGCCCTCGCACAGCCGATCCTGCGGGCAGATGCGACCACAGATTTCGGGCATGGTCGAGGTGGCGTTGCTCAGCTCATACGCTTCGCGCAGGCGGCCCTCGGCGGTGAGGCGCAGCCAGTCCGGGATGTGGTTATGCAGCGGGCAATGGGTGGAGCAGTAGGGCACGCCGCATTGTGAGCAGCGCGAGGCCTGCTCTTCGGCTTTGTCGAGCAGGAAGCTCTTGCTGATCTCGACGAAGTCGTGGGCGCGCTCGTTGGGTATGCGCTTGGCGGGGTAATCCTGCACAGTGCCGACGAATTTCAGCATGGGATTGTCGCCCATAACACTCAAGCTCCTGCTTCATTAGCGGGTGGAGCCGCGCGCATAGGATAATTTTACGAATAAGTCACGCAAAAAATGAAAATTAGGTAAGTATTAATGTCATATTTATGATTCTTGACTGAATCCAATCTACTTTAGCTTAGCACCTCTCGTAATTATAGGACCGAAACGGTTCTATCTCATTCCCAACCACACAAGCGCCGCCGCGCCCGCCACGATGCGATACCAGGCGAACGGCGCAAACCCGATACGGCTCACCACTGTCACGAACCCTTTCACAACCAGCAATGCCACGACGAAGGAGACGACGAAACCGATGCCAATCGCCTGCATATCCTCGCTCGTCAGGGCCGCGCCATGCTTGTAAAGCTGGAGCGCGGTGGCCCCGGTCAAGGTCGGTACCGCGAGGAAGAAGCTGAACTCCGCCGCCGTCCTGCGCTCCACACCAAAGGCCATCGCGCCCAGTATCGTCGCGCCGGAGCGGCTGACGCCGGGGATCATCGCGATGCATTGCACCAGCCCGATCAGCAGCGAGGTGCGCGCGCCAACATCGGATATGCCACCCGCATGTTTGGGTTTCGCGATGCGCTCGACCCACAATATCGCGAAGCCGCCGATGATGAGCGCCCATGCCACCACCACCGCATTTTCCAGCAG
>JAGNYO010000074.1 GCA_017984895.1 Sphingobium sp.
GGTCGAGGATGAGGATATGGTGCGCGCCGTGGCGGAGCGCGCCCTTTCGCGGCAGGGCTATAGCGTGCTCACCGCCGCGGACGGCGAGCTGGGGCTGGAAGCGCTGGACAAGGCCGAGAAGGTCGATCTGCTGATCTCCGACGTGGTGATGCCCAACATGGATGGCCCGGCTATGGTGCGCGTGGCGCGCGCCCGGCGGCCCGATCTGCCGGTGCTGTTCATGTCCGGCTATGCCGAGGAGCAGCTTCGCAAGTCCATCGATATGGACAATGTTTCGTTCCTGCCCAAGCCCTTTTCCGTGGCCCAGCTTTCCGAGGCGGTGGCGGAGGTTTTCGCGCAGGCTGCACGAAATCGTGCCGAACCGTAGCAGGGGTGCGATGAGTCGCGGGTATCGCTATTGCAGGGCGTTGCGGCATCGGCTCAGCATGAACGCGCTTGTTGGTAGGCACATTGCGGGATGATCCATGACCCTGGCTGATACTGTCCCTGTGACGCGCTCCATCCTCATTGTCGAGGATGAGGCGATGATTGCGCTGATGCTGGAGGAGTATCTCGATATGCTCGGCCATCATGTCAGCGGCGTGGCCGCCAGCATCGCGGAGGCGGAAGCGCTGATCGAGCGTGGCGGGATCGACCTCGCCATTCTCGACTGCCATCTGGGCGGGGAAGAAGTGTGGCCGGTGGCGGATAGGCTGATGGCCGATGGCGTTGACGTAATCCTCAGCTCTGGTGGCTCGATTGCGGCGCTGCCACCGCGCTACGCCGCCTGCCCGATGCTGCAAAAGCCCTATACGATCGGCGCGCTTGACGAGCTTCTCGGCTCCGTTTCGTGAGGATGGAAATTTTTTTGTTCTCCCCTTGTTCACGGTGAACAAATAGAATACATAGGCCTCACGAAATATCCATCCGGCAATCCATATTGCACTTGGCAGGAGACAGGCCCATGACCGCACAGCTCAAACTCATCGATTCCGACAAGAAGGGTAGCATGGACAGGCAGAAGGCATTGGAAGCCGCGCTGGCGCAGATTGATCGCGCCTTCGGCAAGGGCAGCGCAATGAAGCTCGGCAGCCGCGATAAGATGGAGATCGAGGCGGTATCGACTGGCTCGCTGGGGCTGGACATCGCGCTCGGTATCGGTGGCTTGCCGCGTGGGCGCATCGTGGAAATCTACGGGCCGGAAAGCTCCGGCAAGACCACGCTGGCGCTTCATGCCATTGCCGAGGCGCAGAAAATTGGCGGCACCGCAGCCTTTGTCGATGCCGAACATGCGCTCGATCCCGTCTACGCCAAAAAGCTCGGCGTCGACATCGATGAATTGATCGTCTCGCAACCCGATACCGGCGAACAGGCGCTGGAAATCGTCGACACGCTGGTGCGTTCGAACGCGGTCGACGTGCTGGTGATCGACTCGGTGGCGGCGCTGGTGCCCCGTGCCGAAATCGAGGGCGAAATGGGTGACAGCCATGTTGGCTTGCAGGCCCGTCTGATGAGCCAGGCGCTGCGCAAACTGACCGGTTCGATTTCGCGCTCGCGGTGCACCGTTATCTTTATCAACCAGGTGCGGATGAAGATTGGCGTGATGTATGGCAATCCAGAGACGACCACCGGCGGTAACGCCCTGAAATTCTATGCGTCCGTGCGGCTCGATATTCGCCGCACCGGCCAGATCAAGGACCGTGAGGACATTGTGGGCAATACCACGCGGGTAAAGGTAGTGAAGAATAAGGTGGCGCCGCCTTTCAAGCAGGTCGAATTCGACATCATGTATGGTGAGGGCATCTCCAAGGTGGGTGAAATTCTCGATCTTGGGGTCAAGGCCGGGCTGGTGGAAAAATCGGGTGCGTGGTTCTCCTATGATTCGGTGCGGATCGGCCAGGGGCGCGAGAATTCCAAAACCTTCCTCAAGGAAAATCCTGAGCTGAGAGAGCGGCTTGAAGCCGCCATTCGCAGCAAGACCGAGGCAGTGTCGGAAGCCCTGATGGCCGGACCGGACGACGACGGCGACGAGTGAGGCGTAGCGGTGGGCAGGGCTACGCGGCGACCTGAAAGCCGGGATGGAGAGGGGCGGGAGCGGATAAACGCCGATTTGGCGCTTGTCTCCGCCCTGCCGCTCGCCTAATCGCTCGAGACATGACCTCGACCAACGATATTCGCCGCTCCTTCCTCGATTATTTCGCCGGGCAAGGCCACACGCCCGTGGCCTCCGCGCCGCTGGTGCCCCACAACGACCCGACATTGATGTTCACCAATGCGGGCATGGTGCCATTCAAGAATGTCTTTACCGGGCTGGAGACAAGACCTTACAAGACCGCCACGTCCTCCCAAAAGTGTGTGCGCGCGGGCGGCAAGCATAATGATCTCGACAATGTCGGCTATACCGCGCGGCATCATACCTTCTTTGAGATGCTCGGCAATTTCAGCTTTGGCGACTATTTCAAGGAGCAGGCCATTCACCATGCCTGGACGCTGATCACCCGCGAATGGGGTATCGCGCCGGACCGTCTGGTCGTTACGGTCTATCATGATGATGACGAGGCATTCGGTTATTGGCGCACAATCGCCGGATTGCCGGAAGAACGGATCATTCGGATCGCCACGTCTGACAATTTCTGGTCAATGGGCGACACTGGTCCCTGTGGACCGTGTTCCGAGATCTTCTACGATCACGGTGCGCATATCCCCGGCGGTCCGCCCGGATCGCCCGATGAGGATGGCGACCGCTTCGTCGAAATCTGGAACCTCGTGTTCATGCAGTTCGACCAGCAGCCCGATGGCACACGCCTCACCCTGCCTCGACCCAGCATCGACACCGGCATGGGGTTGGAGCGGGTCGCGGCCGTATTGCAGGGTGTGCATGACAATTACGACACCGATACGTTCCGGGCGCTGATCGCTGAATCAGGCGCGCTGACCCACAGCGATACGAACGGCGCAGACAAGGCCAGTCACCGCGTGATTGCCGATCATCTGCGCTCCTCCGGCTTTCTGATTGCCGATGGCGTGCTGCCCGCCAACGAGGGGCGCGGCTATGTGTTGCGGCGGATCATGCGGCGGGCGATGCGCCACGCGCACCTTCTCGGTGCGGCAGACCCGTTGATGCATCGTCTGGTGGGCGCATTGGTGAAAGAGATGGGCGGCGCCTATCCCGAGTTGCTGCGCGCGCAGCCGCTGATCGAGGAAACGCTTCTGCGCGAAGAAACCCGCTTCCGGCAGACGCTGGATAAGGGGCTGAGGCTGCTTGACGAAGCAACGGCGGGCATGGCTGATGGCGATGTGCTGTCAGGCGAGACGGCGTTTCGGCTCTACGATACCTATGGCTTTCCCTATGATCTTACCGAGGACGCCCTGCGCGCGCAGGGGCTTGCGGTAGACCGCGCCGGGTTCGACGCGGCAATGGCGGAACAGAAGGCTGCCGCCCGCGCCGCGTGGAAAGGATCGGGCGAGAAGGCGTCAGATGAAATCTGGTTCGATCTCGCCGAGGAAGCGGGTGCGACCGAATTTATCGGCTATGGCGCGACCAGTGGCGAGGGCCAGGTGGTCGCGCTGGTGCGCGACGGCAAGAGGGTGGAACGAGTGGCAGCGGGCGAGGAAGTGCTCGTTATCACCAACCAGACGCCTTTCTACGGTGAGAGTGGCGGCCAGTCTGGCGATGCCGGGCAGATCAGCGGTGCGGGCGGGCTTGCCATGACGGTAAGCGATACTGCCAAGCCGCTCGGCCGGGTGCATGCGCACCGCGCGCATGTGGACGCCGGGGCGTTGGCCGTGGGGGATAGCGTGCAGCTTGTGGTGGACGCCGGGCGGCGTGACCGCATCCGCGCCAATCACAGCGCGACCCATCTCTTGCATGCCGCGCTGCGAAGGGCGCTTGGCCCGCATGTTACGCAGAAGGGCAGTCTGGTTTCGGCGGAGCGGCTGCGGTTCGATTTCTCGCACACCGAGGCGCTGAGTGCGAAGCAGATTGCCCAGGTCGAGGCGGATGTGAACGCGCATATCCGCACTAATGGCGAAGTCACAACCCGGCTGATGACGCCCGACGATGCGATTGCCGCCGGCGCGATGGCGCTGTTCGGCGAGAAATATGGGGATGAGGTGCGCGTGCTTTCCATGGGCGATGGAGCGGAGAACAGCTATTCGGTCGAGCTGTGCGGCGGCACCCATGTGCAGGCGCTGGGCGATATTGCGCTGTTCAAAATCGTGAGCGAGGGCGCGGTCGCCAGCGGTGTGCGGCGGATCGAGGCATTGACGGGCGAGGCGGCGCGCTTGTGGCTATCCGACCGTGAGGAAGCGCTCAAGTCCATTGCCGCGCTGCTGCGCACCACGCCGGAGGATGCGCCCTCCCGTGTTGCGGCGCTCGCCGAGCAGGTGAAGAAGGCCGAGCGCGAACTGGCCGAGGCGAAAAAGGCGCTGGCGCTGGGCGGTAGTGGCGGGGCGGTGGCTGCATCTGCGGGGCCTGAGGATGTGGGCGGCATCGCCTTCATCGGCCAGATTATCGAAGGACTGGACCCCAAGGATTTAAGAGGCCTAGTGGACGACAATAAACAGCGCCTCGGTTCCGGCATTGCGGCGGTGATCGCGGTGACGGACGGGCGCGCATCCATCGCGGCCGGGGTCAGTGCGGATCTTGTGGAGCGCTTCAACGCGGTCGATCTGGTGCGCGCAGGGGTGGAAGCGCTCGGCGGCAAGGGGGGTGGCGGCCGTCCGGATATGGCGCAAGGTGGCGGCCCGGATGGTGCGCAGGCTGCGGCCGCGCTCGATGCGGTGCGCGCGCTAATCAGGGGATGAAGCGATGCGCACCTGGCTGATGAAATCCGAGCCGGACTGTTTCTCGTGGGACGATCTGGTGCGGAAGGGCACATCGGAGTGGGATGGTGTGCGCAATCATCTTGCCCAGTCCCACATGAAAGCGATGAAGCGGGGCGACCGCGCCTTGTTTTACCACAGCAATATCGGGCTGGAAGTCGTCGGCGTGATGGAGATTGCCGAGGAAGCCGCGCCAGACAGCACCGACGAGACAGGACGCTGGATGGCGGTGCATGTTGCGCCGGTAAAGCCTCTCCTGAGGCCAGTGACATTGAAGGCGATGAAGGCGGACGCCGCGCTTCAGGATATGGTCATGCTGCGCCAGTCGCGCCTCTCCGTCTCGCCCGTCAGCGAAGCGGAATTTCAGCATATCTGCGCACTGGGCGGCCTCTGAATAAGAGGCCTCAGCCGGCTGGTAGACAAATGACATTGCCGCCACACAAAAAACCCCTGCTGCACTGCAACAGGGGTAATCTGGGATGGCCCATATGTGTCTGCCGAAACAGACTTAAGAACGGCCATGATCAACCGAAGAGGGTGAGATAGGCCATCGCCGGAATTCCGAGCGATACAACGCCCGCAAAGACAGTGAAGCCAAGGTCAGCTACGTTTTTCATATCATGCTCCTGCAAACAGTCTGGTTTCTTCTCTTGTGCAGGAGTAGACATATGTTGCAATGCGTCATAACTCAAACGCAAAGGCTGCGATTGCAGTTGCAGTGAATGCAACAGGGGGAAAAGAGCCTGTCAGCGTTGCGTCCCACGCTGCGTCAGCGGACGATAGCCTGCCGCCTCGACATGCGATAACAGGGACTTCCGATGCAGTCTCTCCCTATCCATGCTGTCTTACCGGCCCTGCTTGCCGCGCTGCGCACAGGCAGCGGCGCGGTGCTGGTTGCACCGCCGGGGGCGGGCAAGACCACGGCGGTTGCTCCCGCTTTGCTGGCGGAGGACTGGTGCACTGGCCAGATCCTGCTGCTCTCGCCGCGCCGGCTTGCCGCGCGCGCCGCCGCCGAGCGCATGGCCGAGATGATGGGGGAAAGCGTCGGTCGCCTGGTGGGCTATGCCACGCGCATGGACAGCCGCCATTCCGCCGCAACGCGCTTGCTTGTGCTGACAGAGGGCATCTTCCGCAACCGCATACAGGACGACCCGGAGCTTACTGGCGTCTCCGCCGTGCTGTTTGACGAGGTGCATGAGCGCAGCCTCGACAGCGATTTCGGCCTTGCGCTGGCGCTCGATGTGCGGGGCGCGCTGCGGCCAGACCTGCGCCTGCTCGCCATGTCTGCCACAATGGATGGCGCGCGCTTTGCCCGCCTGATGGGCGATTGCGCGGTGCTGGAGAGCGCGGGGCGCGCGCACCCGCTGGAGCTGCGCCATATCGGCAGGCGGGCCGAACAGCGGATCGAGGATGACATGGCCGCCGCCATCCGCCGCGCTTACTCCGAGGAGGGGCAGGGCGACATCCTCGCCTTCCTCCCCGGCGTGGCCGAGATCAACCGCACGGCCGAGCGGCTTGCCGGGCTGCCGGACGCAACCGTGCTCTCCCTGCATGGTTCACTGGAGCCTGCCGATCAACGCCGCGCCCTCGGCCCTGATCCCGCCGGACGCCGCAAGATCATCCTCGCCACCAATATCGCCGAAACCAGCCTGACCGTGCCCGGCGTGCGCATCGTGATCGACAGCGGCCTCACCCGCCGCGCGCGCTATGACCGGGCGGCGGGCGTGACCCGGCTCGTCACCGAAAAGGCCAGCCAGGCGGCGGTGACGCAGCGGGCGGGCCGCGCCGCGCGGCAAGAGGCAGGCGTCGCCTATCGCCTGTGGGAGGAAGGGGCGACCGGCGGCCTCGCCCCGTTCGATCCGCCGGAGATACTGGAGAGCGACCTCTCCGGGCTGATGCTCGAATGCCTGATCTGGGGCGTGGCGGACCCGACCACCCTCTCGTGGCTCGATCCTCCGCCGCCCGCCTCGCTCGCCGAGGCGCGCAGCCGCCTCTCCGCGCTGGGCGCGCTCGATGATGGGGGCGGTATCACGCCGCATGGCCGCGCCATCGCCAAACTGCCGCTCGCCCCGCGCATTGCGCATATGCTGCTCGCCGCGCGCGAGCTTGGCCTCATCCGCACAGCGGCCAGCATTGCCGCGCTGCTCGGTGAGCGCGGCCTGGGCGGCACCGGCGAGGACATGGCGGAGCGCCTCCGCCGCTTTGCCCACGAGAAAGGCGCGCGCGCCACCTCAGCACGCAGCCTCGCCGCCCGCTGGGCGCGCATGGTGGGGGAGGGAGGCACGCCGCCCGCTGAAGCCGATGAACCCCACGCCGCCGGCCTCTGCCTCGCGCTCGCCTTCCCGGATCGCGTATCGAAACGGCGCGGCGGCGATGGCGCAGAGTGGATCAGCGCCGGGGGCAGGGGCTTCCGCCTCGATCCCGCCAGCCCGCTCGCCCGCGCGGAATGGCTGGCGGTGGACGCGGTGCAGGGCGCGGCATCGGGCGCGCGCATCCTCTCCGCCGCCCCGCTGGACCGGCGCGACATCGAGCGCCTGTTCGCAGACCGCATCACCGAGCAACGCAGCGTGCGCTTTCGCGCCGAGACGGGCGGAGTCGAGGCCACGCGCCAGACCCGGCTGGGCGCCATCGCGGTGGCGAGTGGCGGGGATGACGCGCCAGACCCGGCCGAGGTCGCCCGCGTGCTTACCGAAGCCGTGCGCGCGTATGGCTTGGATAACCTGCCATGGAGCAACGCCGCACTCTCGCTCCGTCGCCGCGCGGGCTTCGCGCGCGTCGACGAGATCGCCGAGTCCGCCCTCCTCGACGGCCTCGACGAGTGGTTCCCCAGCCTCATCGAGGGCAAGCGCCGCCTTGCCGCCATAGACCCACAAGTCTTGAGCGCAGTGCTGGACATGAAGCTGGGCTGGGACGGGCGCAAACGGCTCGATACGCTCGCCCCGCCGCATTTCCTCACGCCGCTGGGCCATGAAGCCGCGATCGACTATGACGCGCCCGGCGGCCCGGAGGTGGAGCTGCGCGTGCAGGCGCTGTTCGGCCTCGCCGAGCATCCCACCATCGGGCCAGACCGGCTGCCCCTGCGCCTCAGCCTCACCTCGCCCGCCGGGCGCCCGATCCAGACGACGAGCGATCTGCCCGGCTTTTGGGCGGGGAGCTGGGCCGAGGTCGCCAAGGAAATGCGCGGGCGCTACCCCCGCCACAACTGGCCGGACGACCCGGCACGCGCGGTGGCAACCTTACGCACCAAACGCAAATCTTGACGAAGCGGCCCGGCTGCGCATAGGGGAAGGCAGAGGGTTTCAGGGAGAAACGACGTGGCCGCGCATATCTATCAGATGCCCAAAAATGCGATGCAATCCGGCAAGGCGCGCACATCGACCTGGGTGCTGGAGTTCGACCCCGCCGAGCCAAAGCGGCCCGATCCGCTCACCGGCTGGGCAGGCTCCGGCGACACCCGCCAGCAACTGCGCCTCACCTTCCCGTCGCTGGACGCCGCGAAAGCCTATGCCGAGCGCGAAGGCGTCAGCTATCACATAACCCTCCCCGCGCCCAAGGCGCTGAAGCTACAGGCCTACGCCGATAATTTCCGGTGAGGGGTGGGGGGGGCCTTCGACGCTCCCGGCTATTACTGGCTATAGCTGACCCGTGCAGTCCTACGCCCCGCCGAAGCGCGCCGCCTCATCGCCGCGCCGATGCCCCCGAAGCCGAGGATCATCAGTGCCCATGTCGAGGATTCGGGCAAAGCTGAGAGAGTCAGGACATAGTCAATCTTCGTATCGGGTGAAGAAGATATATTCAGTATCGCTTTCGCATCTGTGAACACACTATACTGATGATTGCGGCGGTACCAAGGCATGTAAACTGGAACCGAATAAAATGTGCTATAGGATGTAGTGGTCAACTGCGGAGTTTTTATAACATTGTTATATGTTCCGAGTAGTGTGTAACTCGGATGATTAAAAACTTCCTCGGTGCTAGTGCCTATAACTTGTGACGTTACAGCAAACGGCGTTTTAAAGATTAGATGACTTTCTCCATTCCAGTAAGCGGATAAGAGGGGTAGCGGGAGATATGCATTGCCACTACTATCAGTAGTTACATTGCTAAAAATCTTCATTGGCCCGGCTTGAGCCGGAGCTGCTATCGTCACTGCCGCGCCCATCAGCGCCACACCTGCCCACTTGCCGAGTTTCATGACCTGTCTCCGAAGCTGAAAATAGTGATGCAGGTAAAACTACCTTAACGCGCCTTAACCCGCAAATCATTATTCCCCCCAGATCGGAGATGTATTTGTCCCGTCGGCGTTTCCGTCCCATTGCGGAACATTGCTGTTCATACTCGATGCTTGCACAATTCCCCCTCTCCTACACCATCCCCCCTCTCCTTCACCCCCTCCCCCCCCCCCTCCCCCCCACCCGCCCCCTCCCCCCATCCCCTCCCCCCCCCCAC
>JAGNYO010000023.1 GCA_017984895.1 Sphingobium sp.
CATGTACATGACCGGCAAGATCGAAATCGACCCGATGATCACCCATGTCATGGGGTTGGAACAGATCAACACCGCGTTCGACCTCATGCACGCAGGCAAAAGCATCCGATCCGTCGTCGTGTTCTGATAAAGAATAAGAGCTTTGCTATGTGTTATTTTGTATAAATTTTATAATAATACGAATTGCCTACAAAAATATAGTATAATCTGAATAATGATATATATCAGCAGTAGGGGAGGCATGATGACAAATACTCAAACCCGGCATTCGACGAATGTAGGACTGGTGTCTTTGTTGATTGGTGGTGTTCAGATGATCATCACCATGGATATCACCACACTTGGCATCCTGCTCCCCTCGATCAAGCAGACTTTCCCCGTCAGCGAAAACCAGCTCGGCGGGATACTCAGTTTTGGCGCGCTGGTGTTTGCCTGCTTCATGCTGATCGGCGGCAAGCTGGCGGACGAATATGGGCCGCGTTTCTGCATCACGCTCGGCCTGCTGGTGGTGGGTTGCGGCGCGGCACTCGCTGCGGTGGCGCCGACTTTCAATATATTGCTGGCGGCCCGCGTGTTATACGGGTTGGGAGCAGCCTTGATGATACCGGCGAATTTCGCCTTGCTGAACACCGCCATACCCGAAGGCCTGGCCCGACAGCGCGCCTATAGTATTTTTGCCGGTGTTCAGGGCGCTGCTCAGTTCATTGGCCCGGCGGGCGGCGGCTTTCTTGCCGGATATCTCGGCTGGCGCTCGTTCTTCGGCGCGAATGTGGTATTCATCCTTATTCTGGCAGCCTTATGTGCCAGCTTTCTGCCGCGCAGCACCCGCCTGAAGCGGTCCTCCTTCGATTTCACCGGCGCGGTCCTGTTTGTACCTGCCGTGGCGCTGATCGTGCTATCGATTTCAGGTGGCTCCGGCGCGATAACATCTCTGCCTTTGCGCATGGCGATGATCGCCGCGGGACTTGTCATGATTGTCACTTTTTTGCGCACGCAGCGGAGCAAGCGCGATCCGCTACTGCCGCCCAGCGTGATGGCCCATGCAGGCGCCAAGCCGCTGTTTCTCGCCATGACCGCAACGATGGCAGCCAGCAGCGCCCTGTTCCTGCTGCCCGGTCTGGTCATGCAGCGGGTGCTCGGCATGGCGCCCGGTGATGCAGGCCTCGGCATGGTCCCGCATGCCATCGCCGCGACAATAACCGGCAACCTGCTCGGCTGGTTCATGGCCCGGTGGAGCCTGCGCACCAATGTTCTACTGGGCATGAGTGTCATGACCCTGGGCCTGTTCGTCAATGGTTGGATGCAGCCGCAGTTCGGCTATGTGCTCAACGTGCTGGTACCGATGGTGATTGGCGCGGCGGGCAGTATCTTCGCGGTTGTCATGCTGTCGGCTCTCATCAGCAATATGCAGGCTCCGCAAGAGCAAGGGGTCGCATCGGCCCTGATCTTCGTGTGCCAGCAGATTGGCATTTCTCTGGGGGCGGCGGGTCTGCTGGCGGTGAGCGAACTGGGGGCGACGCCGATTCAAGCCTATAATCTGGCCTTTCTGGCTGCAACGGGGATTACCCTCGTAGGCATTGGCGCTGTCTTGATGGCTCGGTTGCAGCCCCAGCCAGCGCTTGAACGTCAGTCATAGCAAACAAAAATATGAAATCTGCATTTCAGGTGCAGAAATGAGCGAATACTAACCAAAAGGGGTATAGGAACATGATCAATAGCAAGTCATAAGGGGCCATATTGTCTGTAAATATAGTGTATACATTTTTGCTAGGCGTAATATATCTATTATTGTATATAAAATTTACTTTGCAAACACTTACAAAAGAAGAACGGAGGGAAACATGAAACCAATTATAAAATCTTGTCTTGCAGTGTCGTCGCTCAGCGCGCTCGCCGCCACATTGACAACGCTTGCTCCCGGCGCAGCCTATGCGCAGGACGCTCAGGCTAGCGACAGCGGGCTTGCGGACATCGTGGTGACCGCATCGCGTCGTGAAACCAGCCTGCAGAAGGAATCGCGCGTCGTCAGCGTTGTCGATGCCACTATGCTCGAACGGGCCGCCGTGGTTGACCCCACCACCGTGCAGAACCTCGTTGCCGGTGTGAACGTTACGCCCAATGGCCAGCAGATGCAGGTCTATATACGTGGCGTTGGCGACCAGACCATCAATGCGACAACCGATCCGGCCGTCGCGGTCAATGTGGATGGTGTCTATTATCCCAGAGCCTATGAGGCCACCACACAGTTCTTCGATCTGGAGCGGGTCGAGGTCCTCAAAGGTCCGCAGGGAACCCTCTATGGCCGCAACGCCTCGGCAGGCGCGATGAACCTCATCAGCGCGCGTCCGAAATTCAAGACCGAGGGCTTCGCCGAGTTCGAATATGGCAACTATGACAGCATTCGTGGCACAGGCGCGATCAACCTGCCGTTCAGTGACAAGATGGCCCTGCGCGTGGCCGGGCAAGTCATCCGCCGTGACGGTTATCTGAGCGACGGCTATAACGATGCCGAGAGCGAGGCCTTGAGGGCCAGCCTGCTGCTCGACGCCGGCGAGGGCACTTCGCTGCTCATCACCGGCTCCTATGCACACCAGGGAGGCAAGGGTAACGCGAGCGTGTTGCTGCCCGACTTCAGCGGAACATTGCCGAGCGCTGTGCCCCTGCCCTCCAATCCCTGGGCTGGGCCGACCGACCCCGCCACAGTCGCCCGCATCGAATACACCAACCCGACCAATTCCCGGCATATCGTCGATCCTGCTCTGGGATGGGTGCTGAACGGGTTTGTGGATGCGGACATCTACTCCCTCGTGATGGATTTCGAGCATCAGTTCGAGGGCGCGACCCTGACGGTGATGCCGAGCTATGTCGGTTCGCATTTCAAGAACTGGAACGCATCGGCGGTGGCCGTGCCCACCTATGACGACACGATCAGCGATCAGTTTGGCATTGAAACGCGCCTTTCCTCGCCTGCCGGTTCGCGTCACAAATGGGTGATCGGCGCAATGGCCATGCATGAGGATGCATCGAGCAACTATCAGAGCTGGATTCCGATTCCGCCCGGCTCGCTCCTCCAGATGACCGAAGCACCACATCGGGACGACACCACATTGGGCATTTTTGGCGAAGCCAATATCGCGCTGAGCGATCAGTTCCGCGTGATCGTGGGTGGTCGTTACACGCGGGAAAAGAAGATCGTCGATGGATCGACGGATGCGATCGTTGGGCCATTCGGCCTCCTGGGCGCACCCTTCGCCGGCCTGCCGCCCTTCGATATTGGCGGACTTGTCATCAGCTCGCCGACCGCGCTCGACATCTCCGGCAAGCGGACCGACAAAGCCTTCAATTACCGCGCAGGTGTCGAATATGACCTGACACCCACTTCGATGTTCTATGCGACCATCGCGAGCGGCTTCAAGGCGGGCGGCTTCTACAACGATGTGGCAGGTGCAAACAGCTATAAGCCGGAAAAGCTGACCGCCTACACGGCGGGGATCAAGAACCGCTTCCTCGATAATCGCCTTCAATTGAATATCGAAGGCTATTATTGGGATTATAAGGACAAGCAGGAAACTTATGTCGGCCCGCTTTCCATCAATCCGCTTAGCGTTCTGCTGATTACCGCTAATGCGGCATCGGCGGAAATCTACGGTTTGGAACTGTCCGGCATATTGAAACTCAGCGACAATGATGTGCTGTCAGGCGATCTGTCCTACACCCATGCGCGCTATGGCCGTTTTGTCATCCCGCTTCTGGGGGGTGGAACCGCAAACAGCACCGGCAAGCCACTGATGCGCGCGCCGGAATGGAGCGGTCGGGTCAGCTATGAGCACACGCAGCCATTGGGCAGCATGGGCGAACTGATTTTGAACGCATCCATGCGCTTCAGCTCGGATTACTGGCTGAACAACACCTATCTGCCCGTGGCCTTGCATCCCTCCTATCAGGTGTTCGATGCAGCGCTCACATGGCAATCGGAGTCCGAGCGTTTCTCGGTCACCGGCTTCGTGAAGAACATTACGGACAAGGCCTATTATACAGGCGCGATATTCCCACCGGCCACGCTTGACGGTCTGGGGCAGATCGCGGCGCCGCGCACTTATGGTGCCAGGGTCCGTATGAAGTTCTGATACTGTGCGCCGCTCGTCTGCCGGTGCGAACCGGGCACAGGCGGGCGGCGGCACAATCATGATTAGTGTGAATGTCCGCTGCTGCCGGCAGCATCGCCCTTCGCAGGCGGACACAATATGGAGGATTACATGGGTTTTCTTGATGGTAAGACGGTTGTGGTGACCGGCGGTGCCCGTGGCATCGGTGCCGCGATTGCTTTTCGTCTGGCGAGGGAGGGCGCTGCCATCGCGATTGTCGACATCGCCGACGCCACCCAGAGCGTGGCGGAAATACGCGAAGTCGGCGTCGAATGTCAGGCCTTCACCGTGAACGTGTCAGATCCCGCCGCTGTCGCGCAACTGCGCGATGACGTGACCAAGGCGCTTGGCACGCCCATGGTGCTGGTCAATAACGCGGCGCTGCACCCGCACCCCACGCCGCTGGCGGAGCTGTCTTTCGAATATTGGCGCAAGACGATGTCGGTCAATCTCGATTCGGTCTTTCTGATGACGCAGGCATTCCTTCCCGCGATGCGCGCGGCGCAATGGGGCCGGATTATCAACGTCTCCTCCGCCGCCTATAATGCCGCACCGCCCAACGGCGCGCCCTATATTGCCAGCAAGGGCGGCGTGCTCGGCCTGACCCGCGCCGTGGCAGCGGAAGCGGGCGTCGATGGCGTCACATGCAACGCGGTTGCCCCCAATCCGGTCCGCACCCCCGGCGCCGATGGTTCGGTTACCGAGGAAATGTTCCAGATGATCGCCTCGACCCAGCCGGTGCCCAAGGTGATGGAACCGCGCGATGTGGCCGGTATCGTCGCCTTCCTTTGCCGGCAGGAAGCCGCCTTCATGACGGGGCAGCATCTGCACATCGACGGCGGCGCGATCCGCGGCGACTGATCTTCCCGGAAGGGGGCGGCCAGCGCTTGCTACTCGCCGCCCCTTCCACCCGACCCTATTGCTGTTGCCGCCTGCGGGCTCCTGATCGCCCGACCCGCCCTCGGTGGCCCTGTTACGTCCCGGAGGCGGCGCGCTTCCGCCAAGGAGAAGCCGCTTGTTGAATCATCGCCAGGTCGCCACGCTTGCAGCGACGACCGCGCTCGCCCCCATCGCGCTGGATATGTATCTGCCCGCATCGGTCGAGATGGCTGCCAGCCTGGGCATATCGACCGCCGCGACGGCCAGCACCGTATCCGTATTTCTCTTTGGCATTTCCGCTGGCCAACTCGTGACCGGCCCTCTTTCCGACAGGATCGGCCGGCGACCTGTTCTGCTGTTCGGCCTCATCCTCTTCAGCCTTGCTTCTTTTGTGGCGAGCATCGTTTCCAGCATAGAGATCATGCTGGTTGCCCGCCTGTTGCAGGCACTGGGCGCCTGCGCGGCGCTGAGTTCGAGCCGTGCGCTGGTGAGCGACAAGCTCGACCCGACAAGAGCCGCCAAGCTCTTTTCGCAAATGGCGCTGATTGGCGGACTGGCTCCGGTCCTTGCCCCTCTCACCGGCGCATGGCTGGTTACACACGGGGGATGGCGGCTGAATTTCACCGTGATGGCGGTTCTGGGCCTTGCCATGCTGGTCGCCTCCTACTTCTTGCTGCCCGAAAGCCGATCTGGCGATACGGCTGAAAATGCACGGCGCGAAACACCCTTCAAGGCTTACAAGGAGCTGCTGAAGAATCCGGCGTTCAGACTCTATCTTGCCGCAGGCGCAACCAACAGCGCCGGATTTTTCGCCTATATCGGGAATTCCCCCAGTATTTTTCAGGAGTTATACGGCCTGGCGCCCAGCACTTATAGTATGCTGTTCGCCCTCAACTCGGCGGCTCTCGTTACCGCATCGCAAATCAACCGCCGGCTGCTGTCACGCTATAGCGCGTTGCAGGTGCTGCGGATGTCCGGCCGCAATGCGGTGCTGCTGGCTATCGGCTTTCTCCTGTTCGGATTGACCGGGCTGGGCGGCCTGACCTCTCTGGTGATATTGCTGTTCTTTCTGGTAGGCAGCATTTCCCCAGTTCAGGCCAATACCATGGCCGGCGGCATGGGGGTGGACAGGCTGCGCGCCGGCTCCGCAGCGGCTCTTTTCGGAGCGACCTCGTTCGCGGTCGGCGCCTTTGCTTCCTGGGCTTCCAGCTTGCTTTATGACAAAACGACCGGGCCATTTTGCTTGCTCATTGCGGCATTCCTGCTGTGCGCCGCGATGTTTATCTTCAGGCTGCAACGGGTATCGGCCTCTGCCCCAAAATAGAATCATGGAGGCCGAGCCCCAAGGATTGCCTCAATTATAGGTAGACGATTTCTCCTCCCGCGTGTAGGGCACAGCTATATCAGCGGCGGACGTGCGGAATTGCCTCCTGCCCTTCCGCCATATGCAGGTCGTGCTGGCCTGCGCCCGCCCATTTTGCCAAATCCCTCGACATTGCAAGAGGCTGGAGGCACTTACGCAGACTATACGAGGATAGGACCGTCGCGATGAACGGGTATCAAATTGACTGCGGTGGAGCGCGCAAAACGATTGCATAATCCTGATCCCTCCCTTGCCGCGCACATCGCCCTTAAAGGCAAAAGGCGCATTTTCGCTATGGCGACGGTTTCGATCGGCACGGTGCTGATGGCTATCGATATAGCCCTGCCCTCTATTGCGCTGCCCAGCATGGCACGATCGCTCCATCTCGAATCCAGCACAGCCGTGCAGTTGATGACCGTCTATCAGCTCATTCTGGTCATGACCCTGCTGCCCGTCGCCGCGTTGGGCGAGCGGCTGGGATACCGCACTATCTATATCGGTGGGATCACCCTCTTTTCGATCGGCGGCGTGCTTTGTTACTTCGCGCCTACTTTTCAGTTGCTGCTGCTGGCAAGAGGGCTTCAGGCTTTGGGAGCCAGCGCCACCACCAGCGTCACCACTGCGATCATCCGGTCGATATTTCCGGATTCTCATCTGGGCCGCGCGCTGGCAGCGCATTCTGTGGTCGTATCGACCGCCAATGCCTTCGCTCCCGCGCTCGGTGGGTTGATCGTCGCATGGTTCGACTGGAGAATGGTGTTTATCGTGGGGGTGCCGCTGGCCGTCATCGCCCTGCTGTGCAGTTCGGTTCTTCCGCCCTCCGTCCGCCGCGAAATCCCGTTCGACTGGACGGCGGCGCTGCTGTGCGCGATGGCCTTTGGCTCCGTTGCGGGTGGACTGGAGCTACTGGTCCATAGCCCGCTGACCCTCATCAGCCTGCTGGTGCTGGGACTGGGTGCTGCCGTTGCCTTTTTCTTCGTGCGCCGCGAGCTGTCGCAGCCGGAGCCGATCCTACCGCTCGATCTCATTCGCCAGCGGGTAATCGCCCTTTCGGTGACAGGGTCGTTTCTCGCCTTCAACGCGGCGATGATCATCACCGTGACGATGCCTTTCAGGCTGGCGCATGAGTTCGGGTTTACACCCGGCCAGATAGGCACGCTGATGGCTCCGTGGCCGCTGATGATCATGATCGCTTCGCCTATCGCGGCCATTCTGTCCGACCGGATCGAACCAGCGCTGCTAGGTGGTTTCGGGATGGCCGCCAGCGTCGTGGGGGTGCTGACCCTGTTCTTTCTGCCCGCTGCGCCGGACTGGATCGACATTAGCTGGCGTATGGCACTCAGCGGGATTGGATTTGCCTTTTTCACCCAGCCCAACGCAAGACTGATCCTCAAATCAGCGCCCCGTCATCGCACCGCCTCTGCGGGTGGGCTGACCTCGACCACTCGCCTCACGGGCCAAGTCCTCGGCTCCAGTCTGGCGGCAGGGCTATTGGCTTTTGGCGCACTCGGCAGCCAATGGGCACCACTGGTGGCTGCGGCGATGTGTCTGGTCGCCTCGGTTTGCAGTTTCGCACGCCGTTCTTCCCCGGCAGCGGGTTAGTAACTCTATCTTTCCACCTAGCTCAAGCAAGAATCCGGCGTAATCCGACGGAATGCGCTTGAACTAATTCATTCCGCCCCATAATAATGTATTCTATATCGTCTAACATTATGGGCGGCAGAGGAGAGGGACAGTCGAGACAGTCTCACCCCTGCGATTCTCGAGGGGAGCATCTGCATGGACGGCCGAATCATTACCACTGCCCGGCTGATGATGGGGGTTATCTACGTCGTGAGCGGCCTCAACTGGTGGTTCAAGATGATAACGCCTTATCCCAGCATTTCCGATTTCGTCAGCTCCCCTCCTCCGCCCGACATGGTGGGTGAAATGATAAAAACCGGAGTGCTGTTTCACATCGTGAAGGGGACCGAACTGCTGGCTGGCCTTGCCTTGCTCGGCAACAGGTTCGTCCCGCTGATGCTGGTGGCGGTGCTACCTATCACCATCAACATCGCCATTGTCGACGTGTTCTTCATCGCTCATCTGCGCGGGATAGTGATGGGCTCAGGCTCCTTCATCCTCAATATATTCCTGATGCTGGCCTATATCGGCCATTATCGCGGAGTATTGACAGTGCGCGCCACACCCGATCTGGCTGGGGAGGCCGCGCCAGTCGATGATAGCAGTTCGGTTGCCCCTGCACTGGCTCGGGGGTTGTCCCGGATCATGCCTTTCTTTGGCGCGTTCGCAATCCTGATGGCGGTGGCCATGCTGTATTTCGTTACCACACTGATGATCCAGTATGCGCAGAACCCGCTGCCGCTCAGCGCCCTGCATCCGCCTTCTCCCCCTCCCGCCCACTGATGAAAGGAACGCACCCATGGCATTTGAGGAAACCGGGATAAGCCGCCGCGACATCGCACTGGTGGGCGCGGGCCTTGCCGCCTTGTCGCTTCCCGCCACCGATGCACAGGCGCGCTCCGGCAAAAACCGCGCGGTTCGCATACCGGCGGAGGACAGGCTCGACATTATCGAACTGATGGCGCGCTATGCCTGGGCTTATGACACCGGGCATATCGACGGCTTTCTCGATACGTTCACCGAGGACGGCACAATGATCGGGTTCGGCAAGCTGATCGGCGGCAAAGCGGAAATCCGCCCCTTCCTCGTAGAAGGCCTCGCGAGACGCGGAGATGCAGGCTGGCAGCACCTGACCGACCACCATGTCTTTCGCGATTATACCGGCGACACCTGCACCGTCTTTTCCTTCTATACGATGATGGAGGCGGACAGCAGCGGCGCCAATGGCCGGGTGCGCGCCATGGGCTATTACACCAGCCATTGCCGCAAGGAGAAGGGCGAATGGCTCTTTGCGCGGCGGGAAGTCACCCGCTGGGATGGCAAGCGCCCCTGGTAGGACTGGTTTGATCCACTTGGAAAACACTATTCCAATATTGCGTTCCTATCGTTCTTGACGGCCTCGCAAGCGGCGATACGCAATACATCAACTAGGAGTTTACTCTCGGCACAGACCCGGCCCAGCCGCGCGCAATGCCAGGGAAGGGGAGGATATCGGTTTGCCTAGATCCAGGAAATATGCGTCCGGCGTTTTGACACTCCTGTCTGTGACCGCGCTGCTCGTCGCGTGCGGCGGCGCGGTGCCGGGCAGCTCCGAGGGCGGAGATGACTGGCCGATGTCGGGCAGGAACCCTATGGCTCAGCGCTATTCCGACGCCGAGACGATCAACGCCGGCACTATCGGGAAACTGGGGTTCGCGTTTGAGTTTCGGGATTTCGTGGTGCGGGGCCGCACTCATCGCGGAGTAGAAGGCACCCCGGTGATGATCGGAGGCATACTGTATTTTTCCGGCCCATGGGGCGTCGCTTATGCGGTGGACGCGAAAACAGGAAAACCGCTCTGGACCTATGACCCGGAACCCAAGGGGCGCTTTGCCCGTAACGCCTGTTGCGATGCCATCAATCGCGGCATCGCGATCAGCGAAGGCCGTCTGTTTACCGCTGCTACCGACGGACAATTGGCGGCCGTGGACATCCGCACCGGCAAGCAGTTGTGGAAGGTTGAAACCATCACCGATACGCGCTGGAACACCAGCAGCGGCGGCACGCCCGTGGTAGCAGGAGGCGTGGTGATCATCGGCAATGCCGGAGCAGACATGGGCTCGCGCGGCTACATCAGCGCCTATGATGTCAAGAACGGCAAGCTCGCCTGGCGCTTTTGGGTGGTGCCCGGCGATCCGGCCGAAGGCCCGGACGAAACCCCCGATGTCACTACTGCCCGCAAGACATGGCCCGCCGATACGTTATGGCAGCTTGGCCTGGGTGGCAATGTCTGGGAAGGGCTGGCGTTTGATCCGGACACCAAGACCGTGTTCGTGGGCACCGGCAATGGCGGGCCGCACCCCTCATGGCTCCGCAGCACGAGCGGCGCGGCCACCGATCAGCTCTATCTCAGCAGCATCGTCGCGCTGGAGGCAGGCACAGGCCGGGTCAAGTGGCATTATCAGACCACCCCGGCGGACAACTGGGACTATAACGCATCCTCGCCGTTCGTATTTGCCGATCTCGTGATGGACGGCAAGAACCGCAAGGTGCTGATGCAGGCGCCCAAGAACGGGTTTTTCTATGTGCTTGACCGCATCAATGGCGAATTGCTGAAGGCGGTGCCTTACACGGCGGTCAACTGGGCAAGCCACATCGACATGAAAACCGGACGGCCAGTTCTGACCGGCAAAGCCGACTATCGCAAGGAAGCACGCGTGGTATGGCCGAGCATGGCGGGCGCCCATAGCTGGACACCTCTGTCGTTCAGCCCGCGCACCGGGCTGGTCTATATTCCGGTGTCGGAAGGCGCCTCCAGCTTTCGTGCCGACGCGAAGGGCAAGTTCGTACGTGGTTCGATCAGCCAATCGTCCTACAGCAGCTTCGCACCCTTCTCAGACTCCGCGTTGCAGAAGCAGTTCGAGGAAGGCCCGAGCCAGCGCTTCAGGGGACAGCTCAAGGCCATGGACCCCGTGACCGGCAAAGTGCGCTGGGAAAGCCCCGACCTGCCCTTCGTCAATGCCGGCACGTTGGTGCTGGGCGATCTGGTTTTTCAGGGAACATCTGACGGGTATCTGAGCGCTTACGACGCGGCCAGCGGCAAACGCCTGCTACATCTGTTTGTCGGCACTGGCATCATGGGCGCGCCGATCACCTACAGGATCGATGGCGTTCAGTATATCGCGGTGCTGGCTGGCTTTGGCGGGCCGCAGGGGTCAGCTTTCCCGCCCGGCACACCAGGCCGCGACTATGAGAATTTCGAGCGGCTTATTGTGCTGAAGCTGGACGGCGGACCCATTCCTCTTCCCCCGCGCCGCAAACCTGAAGAGCAGCAACCCACGCCCAAAGCCATTGCCGTTGACCGGGCAACGCTGGCGCGGGGGCAGCGCCTGTTCGAGGAGCATTGCCATCGCTGCCACTGGACCGGCGGCGCGATCGGCAACTATCCCAATCTCTGGAACATGGCCCCCGGAACGATCGACAGCTTCGACCTGATCGTCCGGGAAGGTGCGCTCGAATATGCGGGCATGGCCAGCTTCGCCGATCTGCTAAGCCCCACAGATACCGCCGCGATCAAGGCGTTCCTCATAACCGACACGATCGAGAAGCGGGCCAAGGGGCCGAAGGCGGGGGCGCAATATCGCGAGGGATCGCATTAGAGCAGCGTGCTTTAGGACATGGTCGGCCCGAAGCGGATCATGTCCGCCGCCTTTTCCGCGATCATGATAATCGGCGCATTGGTATTGCCGCCGATAACACGCGGCATGACCGAGGCGTCGACCACGCGCAGCCCCTCAACACCGCGCACTCGCAGTTCGGGATCGACAACGGCTGTGTCGTTCACCCCCATGGCGCAGGTGCAGGACGCGTGGTGGGCCACGATCGCGCTATTGCGGATATGTGCGTCGAGATCGTCGTCGCTCATCAGCGCGCCGCCAGGAGTCAGCTCCCCTCGAATAAAGGGCGCCAGTGCACTGGTTGCGGCGAATTCCCTGCTGTGGCGCACCGCACGGCGCAGAGTGTGAAGATCCTCAGGATGCTGGAACATGTTGAGGCGGATAAGCGGTGCATCCATGGGATTTGCGGATCGCAAGGTCACGCTGCCCTTGCTTTCGGGGCGCAGCAGGACATTGAAGATCGTCATCGCATGCCCCGCTCCGCGTCGCACGCCGGGAAACCATACGCGCCCGTCCATCCGGGTAGGGTAGACATTGGCCTTGATATCCGGGCGGTTGAGCCCCGCGCGGCTGCGAATGAAGCCAAAGCCGATTACCGGCAGTTGAACATCCCTGCCGCTCAACCCCAGTCCCCAGCGGATCATATTGCCGGCGAGGCGGTCAAAGCGCAATTCGCGTTCAAAGCCGACCGGCTGGTTCAGCTCGAAGGTCACTCCAGCGAAAGGGTGCTCCTGTAAATTACGCCCGACGCCGGGCAGATCGACCAGAGGTTTTATTCCCGCCGCACGCAGTTCATCGGAGGGACCAATACCGGAAAGCAGCAGAAGCTGGGGCGAATTATAAGCGCCTGCGGAAAGAATGACCTCACGCGCGGCACGCACCTTCACGAGTTTGCCGTTGCGCAACAGGGTGACGCCGACCGCCCGCCCATTCTCGATATCGACCCGCACCACCATCACATTGGTGACGACATGCAGGTTCCTGCGAAGCAGCACCGGGTGAAGATAGCTGGTAGAAGCACTGGCGCGCCGCCCCTTCTTCACGGTTGCCTCGCCGGGCGAATAGCCCTCGCCGGATTGGGGGCCATGTTGATCGTCAAAGACCGGGTGCCCCATCTCCCTGGCCGCAGCCATCGCAGCCGAGAACAATGGCTCGAACGTGCGGATCGGCGATACATCCAGCGGCCCTTCGTCGCCATGATGCTCGCTTGCCCCGCGCCAGTTCGCCTCGGACCGCCGGAAATAAGGCAGCACATTGGCCCAGCTCCAGCCTTTCGCCCCCATTTCCGCCCATTCATCATAATCTGACGGATGTCCGCGCGAATAGATCATCCCGTTGATCGAGGAGGTGCCACCGATGCAACGCCCGCGCGGCAAGGGGATTCGCCGCCCGCCGGCATCCGGCTCAGGCTCGCTGAAATAATCCCAGTTCAAACCCGGCACAGCCATCAACTTCATGAATGCCAGAGGCAGTTTCATCAGCGGATGCGTGTCACGTCCTCCTGCCTCGATCAGCATGACCTTGCTGTCCGCATCGGCGCTCAGGCGATTGGCCAGAACGCACCCAGCCGAACCGGCCCCTACGATGATATAATCGGGCGTCTCGGCCGGCATGGAATTCTCCCTTTCAGAACTGCCTTCAATCAGCTTGGCGTTATGATTGACACACTATTTTTCATACGCAATTGAAGGCATATTACAATATAACGGAATGGGAGAGAGTATACCGTGGCAAGCCCTGATCCAGCGCCGAACATCGAGCATGCCGCCGCTTACCTGATCGTAAAGCCGAAGTCCTGTTTTATCGGCGGTCAATGGCTGGCACCCGCAACGGGTGTAGGAGCTGTCCTGCACAATCCCGCCACCGGCGAGAAGATCGGCGAGACAACGCTGGCGACGGCGGCCGAAGCGGATCAAGCCGTTGCCGCCGCACGGCAGACTTTCGAATGGTTTTCCCTGTCGTCCCATGGTGAACGTAAGGCCATGCTCGAGCGGTTGCTTGCCGCCTTTGAGGCAGCCGCGTCTGACCTTGAAGAGCTGCTGATCCGTGAAGTAGGCGTAGGTCGCCGGGTTGCGGAAGGACAGAGCGTCATGTGCCGCGCCCATATCGAAACCGCGTTGCACTTGCTGGAGAGCTATGAGTTCACCAGCACTCCGGCCGACAATGTGCTGGTGGTGAAAGAGCCGGTCGGTGTGTGCGTTGCCATAACGTCCTGGAACAATCCCATCAGCCAGATTCTCTGCAAGGCGGTGCCGGCCATTGCCGCCGGCTGCACGGTGGTGGTCAAGCCCAGCGAACTCGCGCCGCTCATCGGTATCCGGGTAGCTGAGGTATTTGCCGAGGCGGCTTTGCCCGCGGGCATTTTCAACCTTGTGACCGGCGGCGGAGCGGATGTCGGCGCGCGTCTGGTCGCCCATCCCGAAGTCGATATGATATCCTTTACAGGCTCGGTGCCAGGTGGCGCGGCGGTGGCCCGCGGCGCAGCGCCCACGATCAAGCGCGTGCATCAGGAGCTGGGCGGCAAGTCACCCAATATCGTCCTGCCCGATGCCGACCTTGAGGCAGTGATCCCACTGAGCGTGGCGATGTGTTTCATGAACAGCGGCCAGGTGTGCGCTGCGCCCACCCGTCTGATCGTGCCGGAAGATCGCTTTGCCGATGTTGCAGCGATTGCGATCGCCACCGTCACCAAAATGGTGGTTGGTGACCCGCGCGACCCGGCAACGGACATGGGGCCGCTTGCCAACGCGGCCCAATATGCCCGTGTGCAGCGCTATATCCAGTCCGCACTGGATGAAAGGCTGCCATTGCTGGTCGGTGGCCTGGGCCATCCGAAGGGCCTCGAAGCAGGCTTTTTTGCGCGGCCGACCATATTCGGCCCAGTGCCACGCGATGCCACTATCGCCCGCGAGGAGATTTTTGGCCCGGTACTGGTGATCCATTGTTACCGCGACGAGGATGAAGCCATCGCTATCGCGAATGATACGACATTCGGTCTGGCGGCTTATGTCGAATCCCCTGATCTGGACCATGCGCAGCGCGTGGCTCGCCGTATCCGCGCCGGCCATGTGACGATCAATTTCCCGCGCTGGAACCGCCACGCCCCGTTCGGCGGCTATAAACAATCAGGCAATGGCCGTCAGTTCGGCGTGTGGGGGTTCGAGGAATATCTCGAAACCAAGGCGATTGTGACCAGCGGCTGACGGCAACTGAGGGTGCCGCCCTCCCCTACGCCTCGTAGTCAGCCTTCCGTGAATTCGTAGCGGAATGCCCCGCCATTACGCTTGACCCAGCCTGCGCTGGTCTTGCGGAAATGGGCAGGGAATATAACGGTGTCGGTGTCGGCGTAGCGCTCCAGCACCATCTTGCGCACAGCGACGGCCGTCGGTCCGTCATGATCGAAGAAAAACGGATAGTCCGGCCGCACAAGTTGCACCGGATGGTGGAAAATATCGCCGGTGAACACCGCCTGTGGTCCACCTTTGCGGGCATGGAGCAGGCAGCTTCCCGCCGAATGGCCAAACGCAGGCTCCATCCACAGCCCCGCCCCGGCCTGGCCCACAATCACGCTGTCCTCATCGACAATCCGCGCCTGCCCAGCCTTGACAACCGGTAGCACAGAATCCTCATAGGCCTCGCGGTGAAAGGCTTCCTCGGTCTGCTCGCTGAAGAACGCATAGTCTGTGCGCCCCATGACATAGCAGGCATTCGGGAAGGTCGGCACCCAGCGCCCATCGATCAGCCGTGTATTCCAGCCGACATGATCGGCATGCATGTGCGTGCACATAACAAAGTCGATCTCTTCGGGCGTGACCCCTAATGCCGCCAGATTTTCAAGATAGCGCGTGTCGAGATTGTGCGCGAGCGGCACCGATCGGGTCTTGTGATTGCCGTTGCAGGTATCGACCAGGATTTTCTTGCCATCAAGACAAAGAAGGTAGGAATGGGTGGACAGTGTGAACATCGCCGTCGTTGGATCATCGGCGAGTGTCTCATCCCAATACCAATGCTTGAGCGCCGCCAGATCTTCTACCGTAACCTGCGGCAGAGACATGGACATGGGCATGCTGCCCTCGCTCTCGAAAACCTTGTCGACGCTCAGATCGCCCAGGATGACCTTGCGCATACTCTTGTTACTCCTCGCATCCTGATTAGGCCGGTCTATCCATAAATAGCCTGGTAGAAGGCTCGCCCGACAGTATTTAGCGCTGAACGGGACAAGTCAAAAAAGAATTCTGCCGCCGCGTGCTATTGCCGGACGGCACCGCCATCCACGATCAGGGACTGCCCCGTAATGAACGGGGCATCGTCACTGGCGAAAAAGGCGACCGCGGCGGCCGCATGTTCAGGCGTGCCGATTTTGGGGATGGCCTGCCCCTTGATCATCTCGGCCCAGAACGCATCGAATTGGTCCTGATTGAACACGCCCTGCGCATCATAGAACATCTGGCTCGTGCCGGGTGTAACCGTCGGCCCCGGTCCAACCGCATTCACAGTGATGCCAAACTGCCCCAGCTCGCTGGCCAACGCCCGAACATAGCCTAGATTGGCCGCCTTCGAGGCGACATAACCACTCAATCCCGCCGGACCGATGAGAAAGCTGTTGGACACCAGATTGATGATCCGGCCCCAACCCTTTGATTTCATATGCGGGATAGCAGCCTGGGTGAAGAGGAACATCCCATCCACATTAAGCGCCATGATCCCCCGCCAGGTTTCGAAGGAAACCGAGTCATGCGGCGTCAGGTCATAACGACCGGCATTGTTTACCAGAACATCGCAGCCGCCCAAATCGGCCACGATCCTTTCCATCGTTCGCGTGACCTCGGCTGGCTGGGTGACATCGCAGGCATAAGCACGGGCCTTGCCTCCGACGGCGGCAATTTCCAAAACGCACTCTGCGACCTCTTCCCTATCGACGGCGGCAATGATCAACCCCTCCGCCGCGAGCCTGAGCGCGCAGGCCTTTCCTATTCCTTTTGCTGCTCCGGTAACGACAGCAATCCGGCCTGCGCGCTCTGACATTCACTCACTCCATTATCGCCATGTGCCGGCATATATGTCGGCAGGCATCGTTAGAAATTATACTTGATGGACGCGGCATATCTGCGCGGCGGAGCCGGCTGAGCTGCCGAATAGCCCGCACCCAGTGCCCCCTGGATATCGAACACATTGTAATAGTAAATCTTGTCCGTCAGGTTGGTGACTTCCAGAGCGGCTTCCCACTTTTTATCGGGAGCGCGATAGGTAAGCCGGCCATTCCAGATTGTGTAACCCGCAACCCGGTTGCTCGGCAGATTGACCGCCGCGAAATAAGTAGCTGACTGGTAAGATGCATCGATCCGGGGGGTGAGCGTGCCCATATCTCCCAGATCCGCCTCATATTGCGCACCAACGCTCCATTTCCATTTCGGCGTGAGCGGGGCGACCATGCCCAGTTGCACACCGGTGGCCACATTGACACTCTTGTAACCGAAATCGAGATAGCTGGCCGAGGCATCGAAGGTGAGGCCATCGAGCGGCTGCGCGGTCAGTTCGCCTTCGAGGCCCTTAATCCGCGCGCTGCCGACATTGGCCTGTGCGATGCAGAACACGAAGGGTCCACCATTACCGCAGTCGTTTATCTCGAGCTGGATACCGCTATAGTCGCTGGTGAAGGCGGCCACATTGAGGCGCAGACGCCGGTCAAGCCATGTCGTTTTCAGACCGAGTTCGTAGCTCTTGAGCTTTTCAGGACCAAAACGCGAGAAAGGGAAGCTCGGCAAGGCATGCGATGGGACAATCGGACGCGGGATGGCGCCGCCGCCCTTGAACCCGGTCGAGAACTGGGCGTAAGCCAGCACATCGTCCGTGATCTTGAAATCGGCTGCGGCCCGATAGTCCCACCGCGAGCCGTCATAATTGTTGGTTATGCCTGCCACCTGCGGTGGGCCACTGTAGGCCGTGCGATTATAGGAATAGTCCTTGCTTTCCTCGGTGTAGCGGAGGCCGCCGGTCAGGTTGATCCGATCGGTGACGTGGAACACCGCATGCAGGAAACCCGCGTTCGATTCGGACTTCACAATGTCAGACTGAACGAAGTCCACACGGCCAAAGGCGGGGGCGTCAACGCGCCCGGCATATAGGCCGCGCGATTTCAGGTGGAAACCACCCACAGTGAAATCGAGCATTGCGCCAAGGGAACCATTAAGCCGCAGCTCCTGCGTGAACTGGCGGTGCGTCGGGTTGTAATACTGGTTCTCAAGGCCGAAAGGCGAACCGTCACTATCCGATGAGAATTCCGCGGTATAACGCCGGAAAGCGGTAATCGAGGTCAGGGTGAAGGAATTGCCAAGATCCCAGTTGACCTGGCCAGAAACACCCCAGGACTTGATCCGGCTGTAGGCCGGGTTGCAATATGCACGGGAGGGATCGCCGCCGACATAATTCTTGTTGTTGCAATATGTCGCATAGGAAGTGAACGGATCGCTCGAAATAAACCGGCTATCATAGCCTGGAACAGCATCGCCCGCGAAAATCGGATTGGTCGGTGGGCCCGCATAGGTCTGGGTCGTCGCCTGAACTTCCGAGTTATCGCGCGTGTAATCGCCGCTCAGCTTCACCTCAAGGCCGTCCGTCGGCAGCAGCCGTAAGCTCGCGCGCGCTGCGGAGTAATTTTTGCCGCCCGCCGTGCCGATCTTGCAATTGCTGTTATTGGTGGAAATCGTGCTGGGAACATCGGTCGCACCCGGATTGAGGCAGCGATAGTCATAGCGGTTGACATAGCCGTTCACACTATTGGTGAGGCCCGATATACGCAGGAACGCGACATCCTTTGCCAACGTGAAATCGGCAGCGCCGCGAAACTGCATGCGGCCCTGATTGCCGATGGTAGCGGACAGATAGCCATCACCGCCGCCTTTGGGTGTCGCTGAATAGAGACGGATCGCACCGCCCAGCGAGTTCCGGCCCGAAAGTGTGCCCTGCGGTCCGCGCAGAATTTCGACACGCTCCAGATCCAGCAACTCCAGCACAGAGCCGGTGAGCGTGGAATAATAGACATCATCGACATACATGCCCACACCCGGCTCGAATGCGAAGGACCAGTCGGTCTGGCCAATACCACGGATCGACGCCTGTAGCGCCGGGCCGGAACCCGCGCCCGCCGGCTTGAGCGAAACGCTGGGCGACTGGTTGGCCACATCGACAACCGAGGTCTGGCTACGCGCTTCCAGCATTTCGGCGTTGACGGCAGTGATTGCCAGCGGTGTATCCTGCACATTTTGTTCGCGGAACTGCGCGGTGACAATGATGTCCCCCAGGACCGCGCCGGTATCTCCTGGCTGCGCGTCGGTTTGCGCATGGGCCGATGTGGCAAGGCTGGTGGCCAAAGCAAGGCCGCAAAGGCCCGCAAAATATTTCCTGTCTAGCATGACTCCCCCTTCATTTTTTACGGTTTTCTTCCCGCCGTTGAATCAGCGGGAGACTTGGCCAGCAGGTTATAGTCCACTCTTTGCATTACAATCATTCCTTCATTTCGTAATACATTATTGCAGAAATGGTTTAATCCGAACGGAGGTTTGACTGTCATGGGTGTGGATTAGGGCGCGCTATGCGACGGAGTGGCGGGAGTGGTAATGAGCGAAGGTTTGCAGCCTCCCGCCGCACCCATGATTTTGCCGATGGAATACATAATTGCCTTTTTATGCATAACCGATGTCTGGACGGCACAGTGTCAGTTCCCTACCCCGCAACCAGCGGACTCTTTCCCCGCCGGCACCGGCCATACCTGATCCTGCATTCAGGGACGGCCCGCCGAAACGCTTCGCATTGAAGGGGGCGACACCCGCCCTGCATACGCAATACTTATTTTTGGCACGGCCGGATGTTGAAACACAGGCAGATCATAACGCTGGCATCAATCTCGGCCCTTGGCCCGCTGGCACTGGACATGTATTTGCCAGCAGCGGTGCAAATGGCCCACGCGCTGGGCGTGTCGTCACGCGAGGCGACCTACACGGTTTCGGTGTTCCTGATCGGTATAGCTTCCGGCCAACTGATAGCCGGCCCGATTTCCGACCGTATAGGGCGTAGGCCGATGATATTGGGAGGGTTGGTGCTTTTTGGCCTTGCCTCGATCCTTGCCGCAAGCACCCACAGCTTCGGCACCATGCTCCTTGCGCGATTGCTACAGGCGTTGGGGGCGTGCGCCGTGCTGAACTCCTGCCGGGCGGTGGTGCGCGATTGCCTGGCCCATGGTGCAGCGGCGCGTCTGTTTTCGCAGATGGCGCTGGTGGGCGGACTTGCTCCGGTGCTGGGGCCAATGGTCGGCGCGTGGCTGACCCATGTCGGCACATGGCGTATGAACTTCGTCGTCATGGGCCTGCTTAGCGTGGCGATGCTGCTCGGGTCGTTTTTCTTTCTGCAAGAGAGTCGCTCGGCGGAAACCGCAGAGCAGGCGCGCAACGAACACCCGGCACGCTCCTATAAAATCCTTATACGCAACCGGGCACTGCGTGACTATCTGTTGGCGGCGAGTTTCAACAGTGCTGGCTTTTTTGCCTACATCGCGAACTCACCCAGCATATTCACCGACGTATTCGCTCTTACGCCGACACAATATAGCCTGCTCTTTGCCTGCAATTCCGCCGCGCTGGTAGGCTCTACCCAGATCAACCGCTATTTGCTGCGTACGCATACGCTCGATGATGTGCTGCGCAAATCTGGCCGAAACGCGCTTTTTCTTGCGGCCGGCTATTGCGGGATCGCCCTGTTTGCAACCGGCAACCTGCCCCTGTTCGCCGGGCTGCTGTTCCTGACGGTAGGGAGTGTCGCGCCTGTCCAGGCAAATACGATTGCAGGCGGACTATCTGTTGACGGCCTTCGCGCCGGCTCTGCTGCCGCTCTGTTTGGCGCCACTACCTTCGCATCCGGTGCGGTTGGCTCGTGGATCGGCGGGCTGATCTATGATCGCTCCGAACGGCCCCTGTGCTTCCTGATGGCAGCTTGCCTGGTGGCCGCACATCTTGCAGTCCGCCGCCTGGGCAAGCCCGCCCCGGCCCCGGCCTGACAGCCCCCACCTCGAACACCTACGCATCGAAGGAATGGTAAAGGTCCGCAAAGTGTATTAGTTATAGCACATTATATTGTTAGACCAAATACAGGGTGATGCCATTGGCGGGGTGGGACGGGATTGACGAATTCGTGGCCGTGGCCAAAGCCGGGTCATTTGTTGGTGGCGCACGCGTTCTCGGCAAATCGAACACGCATATGAGCCGGGCGGTCGCCTTGCTGGAAACACGCCTGCAGGCGCAACTGCTCTACCGCACGACGCGGGCTGTGAAGCTCACCGACAGTGGCAGCGTGTTCTTCGAACAATGCGAACGGATGATCCAGGAGCGCGACGAGGCGGTCGCGATCGTCAGCGAACGCGGCGAACCGCAAGGCGAGTTGCGCATCGCAAGCACCACGATGTTGGGAGAGCATTTCATCGTGCCCCTTGCCCAGCGCTATGCCCGTGAGCATCCGAAGATGAGCGTGGCGGTCGAGCTGTCCAATCGTCAGTTTGATCTGGTCGGCGAAGGGTTTGATCTGGCGGTGCGCGCTGGGCACCTGCCCGATTCCCGTCTGATCGCCACGCGGATTGCATATCGCAGCCTGCATACATGCGCCTCACCAGCCTATCTGGCACAATATGGCACCCCGCTGACGATCGAGGATCTGGAAGCTCATGACGGGGTCATCGGCACAGGCCATATATGGCAATTCAGTGACGGTCGAACCGAAAAACTGTTTAAGCCCAAGGGCCGTTGGCGTTGCAACAGCGGATATGCCGTGCTGAGAGGAACCCTTGCGGGCATGGGTGTTTGCCAGTTACCGGATTTTTATGTCCAGACCCATTTGAATCAGGGGACATTGATCAGTCTGCTTGAAGAATTCGCCCCGCCCCATGAGCCGGTCTGGGCAGTTTACCCCCAACAGCGTCACCTGCTTCCCAAGGTGCGCAGCTTCGTCGATCTGTTGAAAAATGAACTGCAATCCTGCCTCGACAGAGGCTATTACGACTAGAGCGTATGTGAGAAAAGCCTCCTGATGTCATTCGTCATCGCGATTGACACAGCCTCGCTTCTCACCGATTGCCTACAATCAAGAATACATGTCACATCCCAGCATCCAACGCGAAGTGGAAAGCAACCGCACCTTTATGCAAGATGTGAACGCCAGCACACCTTCATCGGCCCTGACCGCGCCGCGCACCTATACGATGCTGATACTCCTGATGATTATCAATGGCATCAATCTGGTCGATCGCAACATGTTCGGCCTGTTGCTGCCAGAGATCAAACGTGAGGTGCTGTTGAGCGATGCGGAACTGGGGTTGCTGGGCGGTCCGGCCTTTGCACTCACATACGCGTTGTCCGGCATTCCGATCGCCATGGTCGCCGATCGTTTCTCGAGAAGAAACCTGATCGCTGCGGGCGTTACATTCTGGAGTGCCGCCATCGCCGCGACCGGCAAGGCAACAGACGCCCTTGGGTTGTTCGGAGCCAGAATGGTGCTTGGTATCGGCCAGGCCTCGAACATGGCACCCTCTTCATCGCTGATTGCCGACCTCTTTCCCAACCGCTCCCGGACCATCGCAGTATCGGTTTATACCTCGGGGGGGCCGCTTGGTATCATGCTGGGCTTTCCCTTTATCGGCTGGATGGCACAAGCCCACGGCTGGCGGGCGGCATTTCTGGCGATGGGGTTGCTCGGCTTCGCGGTGGCGCTCCTGCTGTTGCTGATCGGGAGGGAGCCTTTGCGGGCGCATCACCAGCAGGCCCGGCAGACGGGTAACACCGTTCCCTTCGTCGCCAGCCTGACGCTGCTCGCCCGTTCGACACCGTTTGTGCTGCTGGTCATGGCCGGGGTTTGCCTTAGTGTCACCAATACGGTGATGAATGTGTGGGCGCCGACATTCCTGACAAGAGTCCACCATCTGAACCTGCGCGAAACCGGGGATCTGCTCGGTTTATACCGCGGCTTTTTGGGCGTGTTCGCGGCCATCCTCGGTGGCGTACTCGTTTCGCGCCTCACCCATCGCGATCCACGCTGGGTGGCCTGGGCACCCGCTATCCTGTGCCTGCTGATGGTTCCGGCCGAGCTGCTGTTTCTGTGGTCAGACAGCGGGGCCGGCTGGCAGGCCGGGCTGATCGCCGATACCATCCTGATGAGCGCCGCGACTCCCTGCACCTTCGCGCTGCTGTTACTGATAGTGGACAGCCGTATTCGCGCCTTCGGGGCGGCGGTCTATCTGCTGATCTTCAGCCTCGTGGGGCAAAGCATCGGCTCGGTAGCGGTGGGACTGCTCAACGACTGGCTGGCTCCGGAGTTCAGGGAGGGGGCCATCCGCATTTCCATGACATTGTCACCCTGGGCGATCGGCATGACCGGCATCCTCTTGTTCATCCTGTCCCGCAAGCTGGCGCCGGCCGATTGAAGCACCCGCAGCCCGGCGCTAAACCGCCGCCTTGCGTGTTTTCCAGAGCGACCAGACAATGCCCGCTCCGATCAGAGCGAAGGTGACCGCAAGGCTGACGGCGGGCGGAAACTTGTCTCCATCCAGCAAGAAGTCCGAGACGAAGATCTTCGAGCCGATGAACACCAGCACCGCAGCCAGTGCATATTTGAGGTAGTGGAACCTGTCGATCATTGCCGAGAGCGCGAAGTAGAGAGCGCGCAGGCCGAGCACCGCCATGATATTGCTGGTATAGACCACAAACGTATCGGTGGTGATCGCAAAGATCGCCGGAACCGAATCCACCGCAAAGACGATATCCGCCAGGTTGATGATCACCAATGCCAGAAACAGTGGCGTCGCGGCCCTCACCATGCGGCCGGTGCGCTCGTCCGGCACAGTGACGAAGAAGCGTTCGGCATGCAGTTCTTTCGTCACGCGCATGTGCCGGGAGATCCAGCGGATCGCGAAATTATTGGCGAGGTCTGGCTTGGAATCGCCCGCGAAGAACATCTTGATGCCGGTGACGATCAGGAAGGCAGCAAAGATGTAGAGCACCCAATAAGCCTGAGCTACCAGCGCCGCACCGCCCGCGATCATGATCCCGCGCAGCACGATCACACCCATGATGCCCCACAGCAATGCACGATACTGGTATTTTGCAGGAATGGCGAAGAAGGCGAATATCAGGCTGATGACGAAGATATTGTCGATCGACAATGCCTTCTCGATGAAGAAGCCCGTAAAATATTTCATGCCGAGATCGGCGCCCTTTTCCACCCATACCCAGACGCCGAACGCGAGCGCTATCGTGATATAGAAAGCGGAGAGCTTAAGCGATTCCGCAATACCCATAACCCGGTCCTCCTTGTGCAGGAGGCCCAGGTCAAAGGCCGTCAGCGCGATCACGAGGGCAAGGAAAGCCAACCAGAACCAGACCGGCGTGCCCAGAAAAGAGGCAAGGAGAAATCCTGTCATGCGTGGAATCTTTCAGCAAATGCGGGCAGGACAGGGACGAGGGCTTGGGGCTGGATCAATCGAACAGTTCCTCCAAAAATGATTTGCGCCGCTTTCCATAATAGGACGTGTGGTGCCCATAGGAGGGCTGCGGCGCCACTGGCGCGGGGGCGGAAGGCGCGGCAGACTGGAGCGAGCGCTCGATGATCTTGTCCAGTTCGCCACGGTCCAGCCATACACCGCGGCACTGAGGGCAATAGTCTATCTCGATGCCCTGCCGGTCGCTCATCACGAGCGGCACATGGCAGGTAGGACAGTGCATTCCATTTTGATGTGTCATTATCAGATCCTGTTAGGGGGGGCGGTATCCGGGGTTGAAAAGTGGGGCGACGCGGATTCGGGAGAGGCACGCAACCCCTCAGCGGCATGGGCTAGGGAGTGGCGGGGTTAGCCCTGCGCTGCAAATGAGCGATCCTGTCCTTGATCTTCAGGCGCATGCGCTTGAGCGCAGCGATCTTGCTATGGCTCGGCCCATTGCGGCAGCTATCGATGAAGCGATTGAGCCGGCTGTGTTCATGCTGCAAGCGTTCAAGGGTCAGTTTCATGATCGTTCTCCTCATGCAGAGAAGATGCGCACGGACGTTTGATTGCACAAATTGATTCTATCAGACATTATTGATAGTATCAGACTATCAAGGAGGCTTATGAGCACCCTGCGCCAGTTAACCTATCTCGTCGCCTTGGCGGATTACCGCAATTTTCGACGCGCCGCCGATGCGGTAAATATTTCCCAGCCGACGCTGAGCCAGCAATTGCGCGCTCTGGAAGCCCGGCTGGGGGTTACGCTGGTCGAACGTAATGAAAGCCCGGTGCAACTGACACCCGTTGGCCGCGAAGTTGTGGCGCGCGCCCGCAAGATCCTGGTGGATGTGCGGGATGTCGAAGATATGTCTGCCCGCGCGGGCGCCGGAATGAGCGGCACGATCCGCTTTGGCGTGACGCCGACGTTGGGGCCGTATCTGATGGCCGGGATCGTCGCCTCCCTGCACCGCCGCTTTCCCGACATAAGGCTCTACGTGCGCGAGGGCATCCCCGACGAGCAGGCGCGGGAGCTGGCGCGCGGCGACCTCGATATGATGCTCTCGCCCCTGCCCCTCTCAGGCAGCAACCTGCACATCGAGCCGCTGTTCCGTGAGCCGCTGCACATTGTTTCGCCGCCCGAGCATCGCGTCGCGCAAGCCGCGCTGGTGCGCAGGGAGGATCTCGCCGGCGCAGGCTTCCTCAGCATGGACCGCCGCCATCACGCGCATCGTCAGGTGCGGGATATCTGCACGGAGCTGGGCGCGGAGCTGCTGGAGGATTATGAAGGCACCAGTCTCGACAGCTTGCGGCAGATGTGCGGCTCAGGCCTCGGCTTTGCTATATTGCCGGAGTTGTATCTGCGGTCCGAAGTGGGTGGAGAGGACATGGTCAAGCGTCTCGCCCTGACGGACTGGAGCGCGAGCCGCTCGATCGCGGCAGTATGGAGAGAGGGCGCCGCCTATACCGCCAGCTACCAGACTATCGCGGACATGATCGCCACCGCAGCACATGAAATCCTCGGTGTGCCAATGGCATAGGCAGGCTGTCTGGTTGCTCGCTATATCGCTGTGCACATTAAGAGCGCTTGTAATATCAGGGCATTTCATTGAACCCAGATCGTATTACTGATCTGTAAGCCCCTCCACTATCAGCAATCATCCCCTAGATAATATAGCGCAAAGTTATATCGACCTGCACAGAGGCACGCATCGGCATCATGGCCTCTTCGAAGTGCGGCGCGCGGGGCCTGAGGGGAGGATTGCGGGAAAACCCGAAACCTTCGCGCGGGATACCGAGCAGCATGTCGAGCTTGCCATTGCCATTGCCATCGTGAAACACTCCGATGGCGTATGTGCCCGCGGGGATATCCACGAACCGCACGAAAGCCCGCCCTTTCTCGATCGACAAGGTTGCAGAGCGCAACGCTCTTTTGCCGCAATCGGGGAAACCTGCGTCGGGCGGGCAGACCATTAACCGGACCACCCCTTTGACGGAGCGTGCACCGTGAATGACTACATCGAGCGTCGCCGTATCGGAGGCGCTATGTTCGGCGCGGCCCGGTGTCGCCGCGAGAAAAAGCGCCAAGCCCGTGATCGGTGCGGCACAGACGATCCCATATGCGAAAATAGAGGCCATAATTGCAGTTATACCTGTCATGATGGAGCTGATGATGGGTCGCAGTTATCAGCCATTTTCCCGCCCTGCCCCGCACCAGCCCGGTGGGAAACAGCTCCCAGCCCATATGGTTGGTCACGCCCATGACCGTCATCACCAGCAGCACGGCAAGAACGACGCCTATGTGCAGCGGCAGGACAAAAACCAGTGCGGGAATTACAAACGCCCCGCTGAGCGCCTCGAACGGATGAAAGCTCATCGCGGCCCATGCGGTCGGTGGCCTGCTTGCATGATGCACGGCATGCACAAGGCGGAAAAGTGCCGGGTGATGCATCAGCCGGTGGGTCCAGTAGAACCAGCTATCATGGATCAGCAGGCACAGCAGGAACGAGACGGGAAGCCACCACAGCGGATAGGCTTCGGCATCCTGATAGATCCGGGTCCAGCCGCGCGCCTGCCAGCCCCATGCAACGACCCCTGCCGGCAAGCCATATATTGCGGCGCTGAGCAGCGACCAGCCGATCTCCCGGCGGATCTGATCGCGCAGACCCGTGTGCAGCCCCGGCTTCCGCTTTTCTCCCCACCAGGCGAACAGGCCACTGGTCGCAAGATAACGCATCGCGACAATGCCGATCATCAGCAGGGTTGCTATTGCTACAGCGAAACCATCATCCCATTGCATCGGGTTGGTTTAACAGCAGTGCTATGGTAAGGCGAGCGCTCATGACAGCGAACAGGCCCCTCATCATTGTCGGCGGCGGGCTAGCCGGATCGTTAGCGGCGCTGATGCTGGCCGAAAGGCACCCGGATCTACCCTTGCTGCTGCTGGAAGCCGGCGAGAGCTTTGGCGGCAATCACACCTGGTCTTTCTTCGATAGCGACGTTCCGCATGCCATGCGCGCAATAATCACGCAGCTTTCACCTAAGCGCTGGTCAAGGCATAAGGTGCGTTTTCCGGGGCGGGAGCGCGAACTCGCCATGCCCTACAACGCTGTTGCCGCCCCAGCACTCGATGCGCTGGTTCGCAAGCGGCTGCCCGCTTCGTGCTGGCGGCTCGGCGCAGCGGTCGGGCAAATCGCGCCAGACAAAGTGACGCTCAGATCGGGCGAAGAGATTGCCGGGTGCGGGATAATCGACGCGCGTGGCCCGGATGGGCCGATGCCTGGGCTGGACCTTGGCTGGCAGAAATTTGTCGGTGTCGAGTTTGAGGCACAGGTTCCAGACCCTGACTGCGCCACGATAATGGACGCGACCGTGCGACAGATAGACGGCTACCGCTTTGTTTATGTCCTGCCGCTCGCCCACAACAGGGTACTGGTGGAGGATACCTATTATAGCGACGGTTCAGCCCTTGACGCTGAATTAGTGGCAGAGCGGGTGCGCGCCATCGCCGCTGAAAGAGGCTTGGGGGGCGAGGAACTGCGGCGGGAGCAAGGTGTGCTGCCTATCCTGATCGACGGCGACCCGGATATTTTCTGGCCGCTCAACGATCCGGTCGCGCGGCTGGGCCTGCGCGGCGGCTTTTTCCACCCCACCACGGGCTATTCCTTTTCGCTGGCGCTACGCATGGCCGATCGCCTCTCCAGCCTGCCAGGGAAATTCGACGGAGCCATGCTTGCCCAGTGGACACGCGCGCAATTCCTGTTGCATTGGCATGAGGGACGCTATTTTCGGCTGTTGAACCGCATGCTGTTTCACGCCGCCGCGCCGGAGGAGCGTTATCGCATTTTCCAGCACTTCTATCGGCTGGCGTCCGATCTGATCGGCCGATTTTATGCCGGGCGGCTGACTCCGCGAGACAAGCTGCGCATTCTCACTGGCCGGCCGCCGGTATCCGTCGTCAAGGCAGTGGGTGTCCTGCTTGGCCGGGGCGCGGCGCGATGACAGTTTGCCCTATGCCCGATCGCACGGCGCTTGTTGCCGCTGCGGCGGAAACCATCGCGCGCGGATCGCAGAGCTTTACCGCCGCCAGCAGGCTGTTCGCTCCGGAAACGCGGGATCGCGCCTGGCTGCTCTATGCCTGGTGCCGCGCCGCAGATGACATTACCGATGGTCAGGAACTGGGGCATGGCGCGCGCGCGCCGCACGATCCATCCGCCGCGCAAGCCCGGCTCGCGGCCCTGACCCAAACGGCGTTGGACGACGACACAGAGGTGCCGCTGCCTTTTGCCGCCTTGCGTGCGGTGGTGCGCGAAACGGGCATGCCGCGCTATCTTCTCGACGACCATCTGGCGGGATTCGCGCTGGATGCAGCGGACTGGAGGCCGAGGCAAGAGGATGACCTGCTGCGCTACTGCTATCATGTTGCGGGATCGGTCGGTTGCATGATGGCGGTCGTTATGGGCGTCGATTCGGCGGATGAGGACACGCTTGACCGTGCCTGCGATCTGGGCCTCGCCTTCCAGCTCGCCAATATCGCACGGGATATCGTGCCCGATGCGCAGATGGGGCGCTGTTATATCCCGGCGCGCTGGCTCGAAGAGTTCGGCCTCGGAGAAACGACGCTCACCGACCCCGCCGCCAGGCCAGCGCTGGCAGCAGTGGCGGCGCGGCTGGTGACATTGGCCCAGCCCTATCGCGCCTCGGCGAGGATCGGTGCTGCGCGCCTGCCCGCCCGCTCACGCCTGGCTGTGCTGGCGGCCGACGCCATCTATGGCGCGATTGGCGAGACAGTGATGCACAAGGGGCAACGCGCCTGGGACCAGCGGGTGCGGGTCGGCGCATGGGGCAAGCTGGGCCATCTTGCCATGGCCATGCTGCGCAGCATGAGGCAACCGCCCGCGCAACCGCGCATGGGGTTGTGGACCCGTCCCCGTCAATCCGTATGCCCCGTCAATCGGTAGGCAAAACCGGTTCGCGAAACTGAGCAACCCCTGAAGCGCGCAACTGCGCCTTCAATCGTTCCACAGGCGGGGCATACAGGAAACCGAAGCTCACCGTGCCGCGCTTGCTTTCGACCGCGTGGTGCAACCTATGTGCCTGGACGATGCGCTTGAAATAAGCCGAGCGCGGGACGATACGGTGCGGGATGCGGCGGTGGACGATCCAGTCATGAAAGCCGAAATAGATAGCACCATAGGCGGCAATGCCTGCGCCGACTGCGGTGGCCTCGCTGCCCCATCCGGCCTGGACTCCGCCATAGATCAGAACAATGGAAGGCACCGCAAAGACCATCGCATAGAGGTCATTCCATTCAAATGGTCCGCTGCGGGCGCGATGGTGGCTAGCGTGAAGAAACCAGCCTGGCCCATGCATCACCCAGCGATGCATCACATAGGCGAACAGTTCCATTGCCGCGACTGTGCCGAAAAACAGAAAGATGAGCATCATGGCAGCATCAGGCTGGCTGTCGCCTTGGCGCTGCCCACCACGCCCGGAATGCCCGCTCCCGGATGCGTTCCTGCCCCCACGAAATAGAGATTGGCGAAGTGGTCATCGCGGTTATGGGCGCGAAACCAGGCGCTCTGTGTCAGCAATGGTTCCAGGCTGAAAGCACTGCCCAGATGGGCGCCCAGATCCCCGGCGAAGTCCTGCGGGGTGTAATGAAAGCAGGTATCCAGCCGCTCGAACAGATCCGGAATTAGCATGTCGCGCACACGCTCCAACACCAGCTGCCGATAACGCGGCCCCTCCTCCGCCCAGTCGACCGGCGCCTTGCCGAGATGGGGCACCGGGGCGAGCGCGTAGAAAGCAGACTTTCCGGGCGGGGCCATGTCCGGGTCGGTGGCGCTGGGGTGGTGGAGATAGAGCGAGGGATCAGCCGCCAGTCGCCCATGGCGATAGATGTCGTCCAGTAACGGTCCATAACGGTCCGAAAACAGAATCGAGTGATGGGCAACGTCCGGGAAACTGCCTTCGAGTCCGAAGTGCACCACGAACAGGCTCGGGGAAAAACGCTTGCGCTTGAGCGCACGTACGCGCCGGGCAGCATAAGCTGATCCCTCGATCAAGCCATAGCTGTGCACAAGGTCGCCATTGCTGGCGATCATATCCGCCCGCAGCGCACGGCCCGAAGCGGTGACAACGCCGGTCACGCGATCGCCCTGATGCTCGATCCGGCGCACGGCATCCCCTAGCACGAGGGTGCCGCCGAGCCGCTCGAACAGCGCGACCATGCCGCTGACCAGCGCGCTTGTGCCTCCCTTGGCGAACCATACGCCGCCGGTTTTTTCCAGATGATGGATCAACGCATAGATGCTGCTGGTCTGCATCGGGTTGCCGCCGACCAGAAGGGTGTGGAACGATAGTGCCTGCCGCAGCTTTTCATTGCGCACGAAGCTGGAAACGAGATCATAGACCGAGCGCCATGCCTGATGCTTCATCAGCGCGGGGGCCGCGCGGATCATGCTCGAAAAATGCAGGAACGGCACCGCCCCCAGCTTGACATACCCCTCCTGATAGACACTGCGTGAATAGGTGAGAAACCGGGCATAGCCCTCGACATCCGCCGGATCGAGCTTGGCGATTTCCGCGTTGAGGCTGGCGTCGTCGTTCGAATAATCGAAGGCAGTGCCGTCATTCCACAACAGGCGATAGAAAGGCTGAACCGGCAGCAAGGCGACATCTTCCACCATCGCGCTTCCGGATAAAGTCCATAATTCCTCAAGACAGGCGGGATCGGTGATGACCGTGGGACCGGCGTCGAAGCTGTAGCCCTGCTCCTTCCACACATACGCCCTGCCGCCGGGGCGATCCCGCGCCTCGATAACGGTCGTGGCAATGCCGGCGCTTTGCAAGCGGATGGCGAGCGACAATCCGCCAAATCCTGATCCTATGACGATGGCGGTAGACATGAAAAAAGGGTCCAGCAGGATTTCGGGATAGTGCAAGCAGATATTGCGCCCAATGGTGAGCACAACCTGTCCCTAGGTGCGTATTAATAGTGGCATTGCAACCCTCTATATGAGAACTTGAGGCATAATATGGGATCACGTTTATTCTTAGCAGGCTCTGGCACAGCCGAAAAGGCGCCGCGCCGCGTGTTGCTGGCTAATCCGCGCGGCTTCTGCGCAGGTGTTGACCGGGCAATAAAGGCTGTGGAACAAGCGATAGATACCTATGGCGCGCCTGTCTATGTGCGCCGCGCCATTGTCCACAATCGCGGCGTGGTGGAACGTCTCGAACATATGGGCGCTATATTCGTGCAAGAGCTGGACACGATTCCGGAAGGAGCCATCGCGATCCTGTCCGCCCATGGCAGTGCGCGGGTCGTGAAAAGCGATGCGCAGCATCGTGGGCTGCGGGTGATAGACGCGATATGCCCGCTGGTAGCAAAGGTTCATGCCGAGGTCGAAGCCTGGTATCGCGCCGGGCGGCATGTGCTGTTGATCGGCCATCAGGGTCACCCCGAGATTGTGGGCACCTTGGGCCAGCTTCCGGCCGGGGCCATTTCAGTCATCTCTCAGCCCCAGGATCTCGATGTGCTGGATCTGGGCCGCAACACTGCTGTTGCCTTTGCGGTGCAGACGACTTTCTCCGTTCGCGATGCGGACGACATGATCGGCGCGATCCGTGCGCGCTTTGATGATGTCGCCGCACCGCGGGCCAGCGATATCTGCTACGCCACCTCCAACCGTCAGTCCGCGATAGAAGTGATCGCCCGCGAGGCGGACGTGGTGCTGGTGATCGGCGACGGCATGTCCTCCAACGCCCGCCGCCTGGTGGAGGTTGCGCAGGGCGCGGGTTGCCCAACCGCAATACTGGTGCAGGACGTGACGGAAGTGCCCTGGGGTATCGTCAGTCAGGCGACGGTGATCGGGCTGACTGCTGCCGCTTCGACACCCGAAAGCACGGTGCGCAGCGTGTGCGATGCGCTTGCCAATGCCGGGTTCCGGCTGGAGGAAACGGAAGGCGCGCGCGAGCGAGTCCGGTTCCGCCCGGTTTCTCTTCAGCCATTAGATCCCGACAGGACGGGCACTGCGGCTGAGGACAGGCCTGCACAGGTGCGCCGCGACCTCGATGCCCTGCTCGACCGCGTCATCAAGCCCACTTCCAGCAACGAGCGGCGACTGACGGAAGCCATGCGCTATGCCGTAATCGGCGGAGGGAAGCGATTTCGCGCTTTGCTGGTGACGACGGTCGCCGATTTGGTGGGCGGCTCCTACAGCCATGCGCTCCGGGTCGGCGCGGCCATAGAATGTGTTCATGCGCAGTCGCTGGTTCATGACGACCTGCCCTGCATGGACGATGATGACATGCGCCGTGGCCAGCCGACCCTGCATCGCAAATTCGACGAAGCGACGGCGGTCCTCGCCGGTGATGCCCTGCTGGCGCTGGCTTTCGAACTGCTGGCCGAGCCGGAAACCCATCCTGAGGCCACGGTGCGCTCCCGTCTGGTCCTGTCACTGGCCCGTGCCATCGGGCATGATGGGCTGGCTGGCGGACAGATGATGGACCTCTATCCCCCCGCACATCCCACCAAAGCCGATCTCTTCGCCTGTGAGAGCCGCAAGACAGGGGCGCTAATCCGCTTTGCAGTCGAGGCCGGCGCTATGTTGGGGGAATGCAGCGCCAATGAATTGTCGCTGCTGGTGCGTTTTGCCGAAAATTTGGGCCTGGTATTCCAGATCCGCGACGATATTCTCGATCGTATCGGCGATGCGGCGGTGGTCGGCAAGGCTCTGGACAAGGATGCCGCGGCGGGCCGCGCCAGCGCGACGAGCTTGCTCGGGATCGAGGGCGCCACGCGGCAGGCGAGCGAGCTGGAAAGCGCGTGCCATCAGGCACTGGACGCATTGGGGCCCAAAGCAATGCCGCTCCGCGAGCTTGCCCGCTTCGCGGTGAACCGTTTCCACTAGGATCAGGAGCCTAGTATGGGAAATTTCAGCTTCGGTTCACGGAATCGGGCATTCAGGACCACAGGCCTGATTCGATTGCAATCCGGATCGCTTCCGCATTCGTCCGCACATCCAGTGAACGCAGCAAGGCGGCGCGATGCATTTTTACAGTGCGTTCCTTGAGGCCAAGCTCGAAAGCGATCTGCTTGTTGAGGCGCCCACGCGCCAATGCCTCCAGGATTTGCCGCTGACGAGCGGTCAGACCCGCAATCCTGACCCGCGCTTCATGGTGCCGATCGACGCCGCGCAGATCAATGGCAACCTGCGAACCGAGGAAGTAGCGCAGCGCTCCCGTATCATCAAACAGAGGCGCGATCATCACCGCATTGCGGAACAAGGAGCCATCCTTGCGATAATTGGTGAGTTCCACCATGGCAGGCTTGCCGGCGGCTACGGCTTGGCGCAAAATGGCGGTCAGTTCCGGCTCCGTATGCTCTCCGCGCAGGAAGCGGCAGTTCTGGCCGATGATTTCCGCTCGTGTATAGCCCGTCAGCCGGATGAAAGCCTCGTTGCACGCGATGATAGGATTGTCCGCCAGGCCAGGGTCACTGACCACTGCGGCGATACTGCTGTTGGCAATCAGAAATTCCGGGGACATACTGGCGCCTCACCGAGAGGTTGGTTCATCCCGACACCGCACTGCCTAGCAAACTGGATTTTCCAGTTCAAGTGACTGGTCTGCGCGCCCAATCCCCACCCATTTGAACCATTGCCAGCATCCGCCGTTTACCCTCGACAACGAGGAGGCGGCGACATTCAGACTCTCGACCTTATTTTTCCGATAGTGGGTGCGGCTGCGGCGGGTGGCCTGCTCGGTGCAGAGCGCGAATATCGCGCGAGCGCTGCCGGATTTCGAACCCACATACTCGTCGCTTTATCATCGGCCATCCTGATGCTGGGCGCGGTGCATCAAGTGCACTGGCTGACGGATACGCCCGCAGACATCATACGAATTGACCCGGTGCGGATGGCCCATGGCGTTCTCACCGGGATCGGATTTCTGTGCGGTGGCGTCATCTTTCGCGAAGGCGCATCAGTGCGCGGCCTGACCACCGCTGCATCCTTGTGGATGACATCGTCTTTAGGGATTTTGTTCGGTGTCGGCTTTTACATACTGGCCGTTGGCGCAACCGGCGTTGCCTTGCTGGTTCTTGCGGCCGCAGAGTTCACCGAGCGGTTTTTGCCGCAGCGGCGGTTTGCCGAACTCAGGATCAGCTTCTGCCGAACATCAGACAGCACTCTCGTCACCTTCGAGCAGATGCTGGCCGCGCATGGGATCAGGCATCTTGCCATTTCCCAGCGCCTTGATGGTGACAGTTACGAGATTAGCACCACGATCACCGGAGGCACGGCGGCAACGGAAGCACGGCTGCTCGAGACGCTAAGGTCCAACCCGGATGTCAAGGGTTTCGACCTGTGCAAAAGCTGAACGTTACCGCTCTGATGCGGTCTGACAGGCATCCGGCTGATCGATGATATCGCGGCAAGCCCAATTCTCTCCATCGAAGCTATAGTCAACATGGCTGAACCTTCGGAATTCCCCGCCGTCCCAGACGACCACCTGGAGTTCGATTGCGTCGTTTTTGCGAATATGCAGCCAGTTGAAACTTTGCGGCTCGGCATTGCGCAATCGGGTTGACGTTGCCGTCCCGGCCTGCACAATGAGCGTGCTCCCGGCGTCTTTCACCATTTTCCGCGCGGCTTCAGCGTAAGTCTGGTGAAAATGTCCGGCCAGGGCAATGTGCACGCCCGCCGCACTCACCACTTTCACGGCATCCCGGCTGCGCCCTACCGCCTCACTCCACTCCCCCTTGCCCCTGATGGGCACAGATAGAAGCGGATGATGCGTGACCAGCACACGCGTCTTGCCAGCAGCAACGTCCGCCAGGCGCTCTCGGATAAGGCGCATCTGCCGCTCATTGATCCGGCCGTCCTTGAGCGTCAACGAACGGGCTGTGTTGATGCCCAGAACAGCGACCTCGTCGTTTTCAAAATAGGGGCACAGATCGTTGCTGATATGCCGTCTGTAGCGCCGCAAAGGGGCGCTGAACCGGCGGAATACATCGTATAGCGGAATATCGTGGTTGCCCGGAATCGTCAGAACCGCCAAGCCCGCCGCGCGGAGCCGATCAAGGTAAGCGCCCGCTTGCATGAACTGCGATACGCGCGCTCTCTGGGTGAAGTCGCCGCTGATAATGATGAGATCGGGCCGCCGCTCCTGAAGCCAAGCCTCTGTTGCCGAAACGATATCGGCATCATGCGCGCCGAAGTGAAGATCAGAGAGATGCGCGATACGAGCCATTGGTCAATGGAACGACCGAACGCACAGGGTGTTTCATGTCAAAACATAGACTGGCTCTTTTTTGGGATTAACGTCTGTATGGCGAATGCTACCCTTCCACGTGAAGCCGTCCTTGTCGTTAATGTGCAATCCCGCAAGGGAGAGGCGCTGTTCCAAAGCGCCCAGACCAAGCTGCTGGAAGCGGGAATAACATTGATTGCAGCGCATGCGGTGACCGACCCTGATCAGCTTGAAGGCATAGTGCGGATAGCCGTCGCGGACGGTGCGCCGATGGTGATTGTAGGCGGCGGAGATGGCTCGCTCTCCGGCACGGTGGATGCCCTCGTCGGAACGGATTGCGTGTTTGCGGTTCTGCCCCTCGGCACCGCCAACAGTTTCGCGCGGAGCCTTGGCCTGCCGCTCGATCTCGATGGCGCCATCTCGGCGATCGCCACGGGCCAGGGGTGCAGGAT
>JAGNYO010000024.1 GCA_017984895.1 Sphingobium sp.
CCAAACTCAAACAATTTCGCCGCGTAGCAACCCGATACGACAAGCTGCTCGTCAACTTCATGGGCTTCGTCAAACTCGCAGCCATCGCTATATGGTTGAGATAGTTAAATCGTCACCACGCCCTAGTGCGCGCTGATTCCTTGGTGTCGCATCACTTGTTACCAATTACCAAAAATCGGTGCCCACTATTGGGCGCGATGCTCCAGGAGCTGACCAGCGCGTCGATGGCGGCCCAGCCATAGGCGCCCAGCGGTTTCACGCGCCGGTAACGCGCCGCGCTCATACCGCCCAGCGCGATCACGGGGCAATGCGCCAGCCGAGCCAGCGCGGCAAAGCGCCACAGGCCCAGCGCCCGCCCGCCGGGGTGAGAGCGGGTGGCAAACACAGGCGACAGGAAGATCAGGTTTGCGCCCGCCCTGTTGGCGAGGGCGATTTCCCGCCGGTTATGCGCAGAAGTGGAGAGAAGCGCGCCCCTGCCCCTGCTTCTGCCAAGGCTTCTGCGGCGGACTTCCTGCGCAGGGCGATGCACCCCATCGGCCTCGCGGCGCTTTGCTTCGCCCGCATCAAGCAATAAGAGGCCGCGCCCGCGCGCTTGCTTTACGATCTGGGCGAACAGGGCGTCACGCGCCTCATCCCCCAGCCCGTAATGGCGAAAGACGATGCCGCTGCCGCCTGGTAACCGGCAAACGGCGCGCAAGAGCCTCGCGTCGTCGACCCGCTCATCGGTAAACAGCCACAGGCGCGGCAGGGGTGAAGGGGGCTGGCGGCGAGGCATATCGCCCTCTATAGCGGCGCGCATGACCCAATCTAGCATCCAAATGGCCGACGAAACCCCTCTTTGTGCAGTGCGTGGGCGCATCGCCAAGGCGGCCGCCCTTGCCGGGCGGGACGCCCGCGATGTGACGCTGGTCGCGATTGCAAAGAACCATGATGCTGACGCTGTCTTGCCGCTTCTGGAGGAAGGCCAGCGCCATTTCGGAGAGAACCGCGTGCAGGAGGCACAGGCCAAGTGGCCGGCGTTGCGCGCGCGCTTTCCCGATGTGGTGCTGCACCTTGTCGGCCAGCTTCAGAGCAACAAGGCGGCGGAAGCGATCGCGCTGTTTGATGTGATCCACTCGCTCGATCGGCCCTCGCTCGTCGACGCGCTGGGCAAGGCGATGGCGGCGGCGGGGCGGCGCATTCCCTGTTTCATTCAGGTCAATATCGGCGAAGAACCGCAAAAAGGCGGCTGTGCGATCGCCGATCTGCCGGCGCTGCTGGAAAAGGCTCGTGCGGCGGAGATTCCGGTTATCGGGCTGATGTGCGTGCCGCCGCACACGCGCTTTCCGCAGAATTTGGTCGCGGCTGTGAGTCCGCAAGCGCATCAAGACAGTGACGTGGAAGCCGCGCCCTACTTCGCTCTGCTGGCGAAGATCGCGCGGGATCAGAGGCTGGCCGGGCTTTCGATGGGCATGTCTGGCGATTATGAAACGGCGGTCATGCTGGGCGCGAGCCATGTGCGGGTCGGCTCGGCCCTGTTCGGGGCGCGAGGCTGACGAAAAAGGCCGCTCAACGGGGGGCGACCTCTCCGTTTGCGCCGGGTATCAACCCCTTAGAGGCCATTTGGAAATTCGCTTTTCCAAACGAATTTCAGAGGCCGCACCAGCCCGCTCCCCCACCCAGCCACCCAAATATTTTACGCTGTTTTGGGTGGTTGGGTGGGGAGCGGGCCGGCACCGCTTTTCCAAACAGACTCTTGGAGGCTGATGAGATTTGTTGAAATCACATCAGCCTCCAGAAATCTTTGGTATCGTGCGATCTGTCGCGAAAAACCGGTTCCCCCTTTTCCGCATCGCACCCTAGAACTTGCCGCGCACCGTGATCCCGTAGGTCCGCGGTTCGGCCAGATAGGCGGAGAACAGCTGAGTCGCGCTAGTGGCGCGGCCCGTCTGAACATGGGCGATGGAATTGCTGCCCTGTAGCGGGGTGTTGAACGCCACCTGGGTATATTCGGTGTTGAAGATATTCTGGCCCCAGAACTCCACGGCCCAGCGCTGGTCAGGCCCGCGCAAACCGATACGGGCGTTCCACACATCATAGCCATCCTGCGTTTTCTCCGGGAACAGATCCGAGCCCGTGTTATAATCTCCGGTCATGCGACCATCGAAATAGAACAGGCCAGATAGCCCGCTGGAGCCGATGTCCGGCGTCCAGGTAAAGCTCATGGTGGTGACGAGCTTCGGCGCGTTGCTGTTGATGCGGCCGGGGAGCAGGAACAACGCGGTATCAAGCGGAGTCTGGCCATCGCCGCTGCCCACCAGCCGCTTCGCGAATCTGGCTTCGGCATAAGTGAGGCCGCCGCTCACGCGCACATTGCGCACCGGCGAGGCGTTCAGTTCCAGCTCGACGCCCTGGCTGACGAGGCCGGGCTTGACCTCCTTGCTGGCGCAGGTGCTGGCGGCAAGCGCAGTGGAGCAGCCATTGATATTCTGCACCACGAAGCTGAACCCGTTATAGGTGTTGAGCTGGAAGTTCTTGAACTCCTGCCGGAAGGCGGCGATGTTCACGCCCCACTGCCGGGTGCTGTATTTCATACCGACCTCGAACGAATCTACCTTTTCCGCCGCAAAGCGCAGTGAGGGGGCATCGGCGGCGCTGCGCGGGACGAAATAGGTGGCGGGCGCAGTATTGCCGACACTGGTGCCATAATTGCCCAGCTCGAACCGGTCGAGATTGTAGCCGCCTGCCTTGTAGCCGCGCGAATAGCTGGCGTAGAGCAGCATCTCGCGCGTCGGCTTGAACGAGAGAACGGCGGTGCCGGACAGTTCATCGTCGCTGATGCTGTCGTTCAAGGCCAGCGCATTAAGGGCCGGGCTGCCATTGCCGAGGCAGCCGAGTGCTAATGTTCCGCCAGCCAGCTGTATCGCCTGTGCGGTCGGAGGGGGTGTGCTCGAAGTGATCGGCGTTGCAGCGAGGCTGACCAGGCCCGGCAAACTTTGCAATGCAGCGCAGGCCGCATTATCGTTGTTAAAAGTGGCGCGGAGTTTCTTCTTCTCATGCGTCCAGCGCAGGCCGACCGTGAGGTCGAGCTTGTCGGTGATATGCACGATATTATGGGTAAAGGCCGCTAGACTCTCGCTGTCCTGCTTGTACCGCGCATCCCGGTCGCCTGCTGTACCGGTCGCACCAATGCTCAGCAGGTTCGACAGTGCTGCGTTGAGCAGCGCCGGGGCACCACCGCCGCCGGTTGGGAAGTTCACGTTGATAACTCCGGCCTGCATCGCGGCGCGACTGTTACAGGGAAGGAGCGCGGCGTTTGCCGCTGTTGCCAACAGGCGGCACGTCGCGAACAGGCCATAATCCCGGCCGAAGCGGATATTGTCGACCAGCGTCAGCTTCTCGTTCGAATAATAGCCGCCGACCAGCCAGTCGAGCTTGTTATCGAACGCCTGGCCTTGCAGGCGCAGTTCCTGCGTAAAGGTCTTGAACTGACGATAGGTATTGGGATCGCGATACACGATGTCTGCGCGGTTATAGTCATAATCGCCATAATCGCGGGACTTGTAGTTCCGATAGCCGGTGATGCTGGTCAGCTTTGCGGCACCAAAATCATAATTGATCTCGCCGGAAAACCCCCAGTCCTTGAGCTTGCTCACATAGTCGCGGCCCGGCGTGATGCTGGTTGTGCGACTATAGGGATCTATGGTGATGGGCACGCCGCTGATCGTTTGCAGGATGGTGGCGACGCGGCTGGTGGGGTTGATGGTGCCGGGCGCCGGGCCAACCACCTCCCGTTTGGAGGTATAGACAGCCGCGCAGCAACTCTCGTCGCGGTTGGTATAGTCGCCGATCAGGCGGATGGAGAGCGCATCGTTCGGCTCCAGCAACGCCTGCCCGCGCACGAAATAGCGGTCGCGGTCGTTGGTGTCGCCAACTTTGTTGCCGGTGGCGTCCACGAGTTTCATGAAACCGTCCCGTTGGCTCCATACCCCGTCCAGCCGCAGCGCGATCTTCTCGCTCACCGGGCCGGTGATGCTGGCCGCCGCGCGCCAGAAATCATAATTGCCATAGGTCAGCTCGCCCTTGGCGCCGAGCGTGAACTCCGGCCCTTTGGAGACGATGTTGATGAGGCCGGCGGAGGCATTGCGGCCAAACAGCGTGCCCTGCGGCCCGCGCAGCACCTCGATACGCTCGATCTCGCCCAGATCCGTAAGGCCAGCGCCGGTGCGCGAGCGGTAAACACCGTCGATGAACACCGCGACCGAGCTTTCAAGGCCGGGATTGTCCCCCACGGTGCCTACACCGCGGATGCGCGCCGCGCCATTTGCTTCGGAGCCGGTGGAGGACACAAGCAGCGAGGGTGCAAGCTGGTTCAACTGGCGGATATCGTTGGCCCCGCTGTTTTGCAGGCTGGCGGCGGTCACGGCCGAAACCGCGATCGGCACATCAGACAGCGGGCTGGCGCGCCGGGTGGCGGTGACGATGATGACGGAGTCGTCTTGCGGCGCTTCTTCGGTGGCATCGGGCACGGCGGGCGGCGGGGCCGCTTCCTGCGCGCGGGCTGAAAAGCTGGTCATCATGGCGAGCGTGGCAACACCGCACGCGAGCATCCCGTATCTCTTGGTCATAGCGCACCCTTTCCTTAGCATGATCTCTTTATTGTTAGTCATGTTGTTCTATCTAAAACCGAGTATGATCCATTTTATGACCGACGCAAGAATAATGACGGAAATTTACAAGCATTTTACGCCTTAATTTGCGCCGAGCCGCCCTAAATCAGCGACAGGCGATAAGATAAATTCATATTGGCATGATTTGGTTCCATCCTTTAACGGGGAGGGATGACATGTCCCGACCCATCCCGAAACTCCGGGATTCCCCCTATATGCGTGGCGGCGCTCTATCGCTTTGCGCGCTTTGATGATCCGGCGGCGCTTAAGGAGCAGGTAGCGGGCTGGTGCACCGAGCTGGATATCCGTGGCACTTTGTTGCTCGCCACGGAAGGCATCAACGGCACGGTGTCGGGGGGAGACGAAGCGATCGCCACCTTGATGGGACGGCTGCGCGCCTTGCCCGGTTGCGCGGGACTGGAGATCAAATATTCCCGCGCCCCCGCCCATCCCTTTCGGCGGATGAAGGTGAAGGTCAAGCGCGAGATCGTGACAATGAACGCGGGCACGCTGGACCCGGCGCAAAATGCGGGGCGCTATATCGAGCCGCAGGACTGGAATGCGCTGATTACGGACCCAGAGACGATCCTGATCGACACCCGCAACGATTATGAGGTGACGATCGGCTCCTTCGCGGGTGCAATAGACCCCACGATTCGCAATTTCAGCGAATTTCCCCGTTGGTTCGCCCGTGAAAAGGAGCGGTGGGAAGAGGAAGGCAAGGCCGCGCCCAAGGTCGCGATGTTCTGCACCGGCGGCATCCGCTGCGAAAAGTCCACCGCTTTTGCGCGCTCCCTGGGGGTATCCGACGTCTATCATCTCAAGGGCGGCATCCTCAAATATTTGGAAGTAATCCCCGAAAAAAATAGCCTTTGGCGCGGCACCTGCTTCGTATTTGACGAGCGCGTTTCGGTCGGCCACGGCCTTGCGCCGGCAGGAGACAGCATGTGTCCGGTCTGCGGCTGGCCCTATGGCGCGCAGGAAGTGCATCATTGCACCCCCTCGTGATGGGCAAAAAAAAGCCGCCCCGAAGGGCGGCGGAAAGTTTTAGGAGAGGATGCCTGAAAGGCACCCCCTATGTGCCGTGCGACTCGCTTCTTCGCAAGTGCGAAATGGAAGTTCGCGATTGCAAAATGCGCAATCGCCCACTTTTCCCCGCTTTTTCCTTTGGTTAACAAAAAGCGTGCTCCCATGCCGCGTTAACAGAGCCTAACTTTTCTTAGCGCCCCGAACCGAAAGCGGCGCATCCGCTCAGTGCCCGGCCTGCGGCCCGCGCTGGATGCCAGAGAGGCCAAGCTGCTCGTCGATCTGGGCCATGAGTCGCTCAAGCCCGGCCTCGTCCTTGGCCTCGGCCCGCGCCACCAGCACGTCCTGCGTGTTGGACGCGCGCAGCAGCCACCAGCCATCGGTGGTGTTTACCCGCGCGCCATCGGTGTCGTTTACTTGCGCGCCGGAAGCCTTCAGCCGCGCCAGCACTTCGTCCACCGCCGCGAATTTGCGGCTTTCGTCGACTTGAAAGCGCATTTCCGGTGTATTGACCATTGCGGGCATCTCGCCGCGCAGTTGCGTCACGCTCTTGCCCAGCGTGCTGGCGGCGCGAATCAAGCGGACCGCAGCATATAGTGCGTCATCGAAGCCATAATATTCATGCTTGAAGAACACGTGCCCGCTCATCTCTCCGGCGAGCGGGCTACCCGTTTCCTTCATTTTGGACTTGATGAGGCTGTGGCCGGTTTTCCACATCAGCGGCACGCCGCCCAGCTCCGCCACCCGGTCATACAGCGCCTGGCTCGCCTTCACATCCGCGATAATCGTGGCTCCGGGCAGCTCGCGCAGCACTGGCTCGGCATAGATGGCGAGCAATTGATCGCCCCAGATCACCCGGCCCTCGCCATCGATCGCGCCGATGCGATCGCCATCGCCATCAAAAGCCACTCCGAAATCGAGACTTTTCTCGGCGACAAGCGTTTTGAGATCTTCCAGGTTTTTCTCTTCGGTAGGATCGGGATGATGATTGGGAAAATTGCCATCGACATCGGTGTAGAGCGTGAAATGCTCTCCCGGCAGCAGCTTGACGAGCTTGTCGACCACAGGCCCGGCGGCGCCATTGCCGGCGTCCCAGCCGATGCGCAGCGCTTGCCCGTCGAAACCCTCGAGCAACCGCGCGACATAGCGGTCCATGATGTCGATGTGATTCGATCCGGCGGAACCGGACACCCAGTCTCCCGCCGTCGCCATCTTGCCCAGCCCAAGGATGTCCGCACCGAAAAACGGGCGGCCCTGAAATACCATCTTGAAGCCATTGTAATTGGCGGGATTGTGGCTGCCGGTTATCTGGATGCCGCCATCCACCTCCTCCGTCGCCTCGGCATAATATAGCATCGGGGTCGGCCCCATACCGACGCGCACCGCATGAATCCCCGCCTCGTTCAGCCCCTTGACCAGCGCTGCCTCCAGCACGGGAGAACTGACGCGGCCGTCATACCCCACCGCTACGCTCTTGCCGCCCGCACGGGCGATGAGGGTGCCGAAGCCCCGGCCGATGGCATAGGCGTCGTCGTCTCCCAGCGTTTCGCCGATGATGCCGCGGATGTCATATTCACGAAGGGTTGTCGGGTGGAAAGTGTGGGTCATCGCAATCCTGCTTGGCTTTTGTTCGGTGGGCGGAGGCGCCATGTTTGTATATTCGGTCAAATGCCTGTGTCTGAAAGATGTTGCAGCAATATGGACCGGGCATCGTTAATTTTCTCTGCCAAAGCTTGCGTTCCTCCCGCATCCGGGTGAATTTTTGCAATGAGACGGCGGTGGGCGGCGCGGATATCGTCCGCCGTGGCGGTCATCGAGACGCCCAACAGGGCGCGGGCTTCGCGCACCGCTTCCGGTTCGTCAATCGCGGCATGGGCGCGACGCGGCTGCATGAGCACAGGCCAGCGGCGCAGCGCGTAGAGCGCGGCAATGCCCAGCGGCACGCCACCCAGAAGCGGCTTTCCCCGCGCCGCCATCACTGCGCCGACAATCGCCAGCCCCAGCATCATGCCGTCCTTGCCGGTAAGGCGCGCCAGCTTGCCGCTGAGCAGCAGCCATAGCGCCCCGCCGATCAGAACCAGCGCGAGAAAACCCATCAGGCCGCGCTTTGCTCGGCAGTTTCAAGCGTGCGCTGATCGGCCACGAGCGGCAGGGCAAGGCCCGTCACCATCTCGCGCAGCTCCTGCCGCGCGGCGAGGTGGGAAAAGCCCAGATCGCCCAGATGCCCCTTGTCGAGCAGGGTCAGCCCGGAGGGGAACAGCTCGCGGAAGATCACCCGCTCGGAAAGGCCAGGAATCACGCGGAAGCCGACACGTTTGGACAGCTCGATCAGCGCTTCGCCGACCCGGCGCATGTTGCGCGCCTCCAGATGTTGCAGACGATTGCGCAGCACCACCCAGTCGATCGTCACGCCGTCGGCCTTGGCGCGGGATTTGCGCGCCTCGAAGATCAGCTCTGCGTAAAAGGACAGGCGCTTGACCTTGAAGCTCTCTGCATCGACCTGGCCGATGAGATCGAAATCGACGAAGCTGTCGTTCATCGGGGTGACGAGGGTGTTGGAGCGCGCGGCCATATATTTGGCATAGGCGTCATCGCGGCCCGGCGTATCGACGATCAGGAAGTCCATTCCCTCCGCCAGGCTCTTATACGCCGAATCGAGATCGTCCTCGCGGGTGCCGTCGAACACCCGGAACATGGGGGAGGGCAGGTCGATGTTGCGGCGGCGGGCGGTTTCTCCGCGATTCTCCAGATAGCGCGTCACGGTGCGCTGGCGCGGGTCGAGATCCAGCATCGCCACCTTATGGCCCATGGCGGATAGCGCCACGCCGGTATGCACGGCGGTGGTGGACTTGCCTGTTCCGCCCTTTTCATTGGCAAAAACGATGATATGCGCTTGCGAACCCGACATACTCTCTTCCGTATCCCCCTTGGCGCGGTTATGACCGCCCGATCGACCGGATCAGACTCTTACCGGAGGCCATCCGCCCGTGCAAATACTCCGTGACGTTTCCTCTCTTCGCGCCGCTGTTTCGGCGCTCAAGGCAGATGGCGGCCGCGTCGCGCTGGTGCCGACCATGGGTGCGCTGCACGAAGGGCATATGCGCCTCGTGGCCCGCGCGCGCGAATATGCCGACCATGTCGTCGCCTCGATCTTCGTCAACCCGATGCAGTTCGGCAAGAACGAGGATCTTGATGCCTACCCCCGGCAGGAGGCGCGGGACGCCGCATTGCTGGAGTCGCATGGAGTCGCGGTCTTGTGGGCGCCGGGCGTAGAGGTGATGTATCCCGCTGGCTTCGCGACGACTATTTCCGTCAGCGGTGTGAGTGAGGGGCTGTGCGGCGCGGCGCGGCCCGGCCATTTCGATGGTGTGGCGACGGTGGTGGCGAAGCTGTTCAACCAGGTGCGCCCGGATATCGCGTTGTTTGGCGAGAAGGATTATCAGCAGCTCGCCGTGATTCGCCGCATGGCGCGCGACCTGGATATGGGGTTGGAGATCATCGGCGTGGAAACGGCGCGTGCGGAGGATGGCCTCGCGCTATCCTCGCGCAATGCGTATCTGAGTGCGGAGGAGCGCAAGCGCGCCGCCGATCTTCCCCGGACAATGGGCGATGCTGTTGCGGCGATAGGGTCTGGTGCCGATGTAGATGGAGTGTTGGCGGCCGTACGGGACAGGCTCACACAAAGCGGCTTCGGCCCGATCGATTATGTCGAACTGGTCGATGCGGATAGCCTCAACCCCGTCCGCACCCTTGCCGCGCCTGCCCGCCTGTTGGTTGCGGCGCGGTTGGGCCAGACGCGGCTCATCGATAATTTTCACGTAAACGCAACGATTTGAAGCTATTAGCATAAGCTCGTCGCAAATCCCGGCGGCGTTAACCTTATCTTAGCCATGATTCGCAAATCTCCCCCCTATTCGGAGTGAGGAGACGCTTGTGGCAAATGGCATAAAATCCGCCCAGTTCCTGATCGAAAGCCGTCTTGCGGACGCGGCGCGCGGCGACGCGCAGGCCTGTTACGAACTGGGTATTGCCTATAGCTGTGGCACCGGTGGGGTCGAGATTGATCTGATCGAGGCGCATAAATGGTTGAACCTCGCGGCGCTCGCGGGCAGCGAGGGGGGGCAGGCGCTTCGCGCCGAGGTCGCCGAGGAAATGACCGCCCGCGAAATCGCCGAGGCACAGCGCCTCGCCCGCGCATGGCTGGGCGCCACGTCTGCCAGCCGATACGCTGCCTGATCATTCCTCCTTTTTGAATGGTGTCCGGCTGGACAGCCATTCGCGGTCATGGCTGACCGCCGCGCGCTCCTGTGCCAGAAATTGCGCCACCGCCCGCCGAAAATCGGGGTGGGGAATATAATGCGCAGACCATGTTGCCACCGGCGCATAGCCACGCACCAGCTTGTGCCCCCCTTGCGCGCCTGCCTCCACGCGCGCGAGGCCACGCGCCAGCGCGAAATCAATCGCCTGATAATAGCATAGTTCGAAATGGAGGAACGGCACGTCCTCCACACAACCCCAATAGCGGCCATAGAGCGTATTCGCCCCGATGAAATTGAGCGCGCCTGCAATCGGCTTGCCATCCTTGAGCGCGAGTATCAGCAGGATGCGGTCCGCCATGCGTTCGCCGATTAGATCGAAAAACGCGCGGGTGAGATAGGGCTGCCCCCATTTGCGCGATCCGGTATCCTGATAAAAGGTCCAGAACGCATCCCAATGTTCCGGCCTGATGGCGTCGCCGGTCAGGTGGACGATTTCCAGCCCCTGACGCGCGCGCTGGCGCTCCTTGCGCAGCGTCTTGCGCTTGGCGCTGGAGAGGCGGGCAAGAAAATCATCGAAATCGCTATAGCCATCATTCTCGAAGTGGAACTGGCTGTCCTCGCGAATCAACCAGCCTGCCGCCTCGAACAGCGGCACCTCTTGCGGCGCGATGAAGGTGGCGTGGGCGGAGCCAAGTTTTTGCTGCACCACCAGTTGCTCGGCGGCGGCGATCAGCGCGGGGGCGATGGCAGGCGCGGCATTATCCCGCAGCAACAGCCTGCGCCCGGTCGCCGGGGTAAACGGCACCGCGATCTGGAGCTTGGGGTAATAGCGCCCGCCCGCGCGTTGCCACGCATCAGCCCATGCCTGGTCAAACACATATTCGCCCTGGCTGTGGCCCTTGAAATAGGCGGGCAGGACGCCAAGCGGCGCGGCATGCGCATCCTCTATGACGATGGGCGAGGCCTGCCAGCCGGTGCCCGGCCCGACGCTGCCTGATTCCTCTAAAGCAGCGAGGAAAACGTGGGAGAGGAAGGGGTCGTGTGTTCCGGCGCAGGCGTCCCAGTCCGCCGCGCTGATGCTGGATATGCCCGACGCCACGCGCGCAATCAGGCCGCCTTCGGGCAAGTGTTCGCCCTCAGCCATGACGCGTCTGCGCCTCCCCCTCGAAGATTGCGGCATCGCCAAAGCGACGCACTGCCTGCCATTGTTCGGCGGTGCGGACTGTCCAGCTCAGCACCGGCAAGCCGCGCGTGCGGGCGCGCGCTGCAAGGGGGCTGGTCGGCAGATCGCGGATGTCATAGGCGAGGAATTCCGGCCGGGCGTGGATAAAAGCGAGGTGGCGCTTCAGGCGCGGCCAGCAGCCTTGCCCCTCCTCCTCGGTGACGACCAGCCCGCGCACGATATCCGGCGCATGGGCCGCGAACCAGCGCGCCACACGCGGATCGAACGACATGATCGCCACCGGGCCGTCATAACCCCGCAAATCCCGCTCCACCGCCGCGCACAGCGGGCCAACAGGTTCGATCCCGTCGATCTTGATCTCGATCAGCAGCGGCTGGCGTCCGCCAACAGTTTCCAACAGCGTGCGCAGTGCTGGAATAGGTCCGCCATTTCGGTTGAGCGGTATCGCATCCAGCTCCGCCGCTGGGCGTGCGGCAAAGGCGCCCGTCTCACCCGTCAGCCGATCAAGCGTTGCGTCATGAAAGACATAGACCACCCCATCGGCGGAGAGGCGCACGTCGCACTCCATGCCAAGGCCCGCATCCAGTGCTGCGGCAAAGGCGGGCGGGCTGTTTTCGATCAACCCTTTAGTCCCTCCATGCAGGCCGCGGTGGGCATAGTCGCTCCGGGTCAGAAATCCGGCGCGTCCGCTCATGCCGCTGCCCTCCCTTGCGCCAGGCGCTCTCTGATCCAGCCCTCCGCCGCGCCCCATGAGTCTATCCGCGCATGCGCAGCCTGTGCCACGGGAATATGCGCGGCCATCAGTGGTTCGCCAACCATGTGCAGCCGCCAGGCTTCCGGCGCATGTTCCGCGACCGAGGTGTGATGCTGGGCCAGATCATCGACAAACAGCACCGCGCTGGGCGCATAGGCGTCGATCAGGCGGCGCACCGGCGCGCCCTTGCCGCCCTGATTCCAGAACACCGGATGTTCCACCCCCAGCAAACGCAATTGCGCGATACGGCCCTCGTGCTCCGCCTCGCCGATATTGGTGAGCACCACGATATCGGCGATGGCAGACAGACTCTCCAGCACCTCCAGCGCCCCCTCGATCGGATATTGGCGATGCATCTCGGTGGCGAAGAAGGCGCGCAGCATCGCCCATACCTCGCCACCCTCCAGCACGGTGCCGCAAGCCTTGCGCCGCAGGGCGTTGACGAAATCGTGATTCTCCAGGCTGAAATGCACATCATGCACCTCGTCGAGCCAGTCGCGGAACGGTACCACCATATGCAGCAGCACTTCATCACAATCGGTAATGAGGAGGGGGCGGCTCATCGTGCCAGTTCCCTGCCAAGGTGCGCAAGGCGCTCCGGCGCAACATCCAGCGCCGCTGCACAGGCGATGAGATCTGGCTCATGCGCGCGCAGGAAGCCGATCACCGCGCGCAAGGTGGCAGGCTCGCCCGCGTGCCTGCGCAGGTCATCCGCCTCAAGCCCGGTTAGCGCCAGCAGGCGTTGCGCCCGCCGGTCGTCGCACAAAACCCACCCAAGAGCGCGCAAAGCCAGCGTTTCAGCGTCCTCCGCATTGCCATTTTTATCTGCCGGGCGCATGGGTGCCTTTCTGCTTTAGTGGGCTGAAGAGTGCGGCCGCTCGCCGCCACATTCCGGGTGACAGGTGACGAAACGCATTCTTGTTGTCGAGGACAACGAACTCAACCTCAAGCTTTTTTGCGATCTGTTGAGGGCGCATGGGCATGAAACGCGCCCTGTGTCGGACGGACGCATGGTGCTTGATGAAGCGCGCGCCTTTCACCCCGATCTCATCATCATGGATATTCATCTGCCGCATGTCAGCGGGCTGGACCTGATTGTGGCGCTGAAGGCCGATGCCGAGCTGGCTCGCGTGCCGGTGATGGCGGTGACGGCCTATGCCGGCAAGGGCGATGAAGAGCGGATTCGCGGGGCGGGTGCGGAGGCCTATGTATCCAAGCCCATATCGGTCATGAAGTTCGTGGAAACGGTGGGTGGCCTGCTGGATCAGGTGGCATAAAAAACCCGGCGCAAAGGCCGGGCTTTTTATTCCTGCGAACAGTCGGCAAGGCTTACTTGATCTTGGCTTCCCTGAACTCGACATGTTTGCGCACGACCGGATCATATTTGCTGAAGCTCAGCTTTTCGGTCTTGGTGCGCGGATTCTTCTTGGTGACATAGAAAAAACCGGTGTCGGCGCTGCTGACAAGCCGGATCTTGACGGTGGCTGGCTTCGCCATGACCTGATTCCCTCTAAAAAGTCGTTCGAAAAAATAAGGCGGCATAAGCCCGCCGCCTCTTTCAGCGCGGGTCCATGCGATAGTTTCACGCGGCTGTCAACCGGCTGGCGGCATTGCCGCGCTAATTCCACCTGAATTCGGCATAAAATCGCACCGCAATATCCCAGTAACTCTCGCGCTTTACGGGGCGTTAACGCTTTCATCGCATCTTGGCGTCGGGGCAGGGAGACGAAGATGCATCACGATGCGATGAACATGGTCCGGTCCGGCCTCAGGGCACGAATCGATGCACTGGCGGCGCAAGGCGGCACGATCACCTTGCCGCGCATCTGCGAGCAGATCGACATCATCCGCCATGATGCCCGCGCCTACGGCCTCGAGCCGCTGGAGCGCATCGCCTCCACGCTGGAAAGCGCGCTGGCGCGTCATGGCCTCGGCCCGGTTATCCTTTCCTATCTCGATATTATGCGCGATGCGGTGGAGTGCGAGGATAGCAGCCCGGAGGCGAGCACCACCTATCTCGCCGCGCTGTCGCTGCGCATCGGGCATTAAATTATCTCTTCACTGCCGCTATAACCGCGCCGCATGGATGCGCTGCTGCTTTCGCTGATCCTGTGTGCGCTGGCCGAGGCGGGGCGGCGCGCGAATCCCCAAAGCCGCCTCGACGCCGCACCTCTTATCCTCGCCTGTGCCGCAAATGCGCTGCTGGCCGCAGTGGCAGGCGCCTGGATCATGCCGATGCTGACACCAGAGGCGCGCACGCTGTTCCTGGCGGTGGCGCTCGCCATAGCGGGCCTGTCTCTGGTGTTTGCTGCCCTGAGGCCGGGCAAGCAAGGGGTTGCCCATGCCGCACAGCACTCAAGCGGTATGCCCCTGTTCTCCTCTTTCGTCCGGCACTTGATCCGCGGAATGAACGGCAGCGCGCCGTTGCTGATTGCCGCCTGCACTGTCAGCTATGTGGACCCGTGGATGGCGGGCATAGGCGGCGCACTGGGCTGCATTGCCGCAGGGTTCATGCCCTTGAACATGGCCACGTTCATGGGGGCGGGAGCGCTTCGTTATGGCGGAGGCGGCCTGATGCTGGGCGCTTCCTTCCCGCTCACCGTGGCGGCCTTACGGCTCGTGTGATCGTTAAAGCCGATTACTGAGAAGCAATTAATTCATTTTCACGATGAAACGGCTTCGGGCATGAAGGGTTCATGCCTCGTCCCCTCCCTTAACCTCAAGGAGATTTCCATGGCTCCCAAAAAAGCCCCATCCGTTCCCGAGACACTGCGGACCCCGACGGACCTCAACACCAATGAAACGCTCAATGTGGCGGAGGCGCTGAACCGGGTTCTTGCAGATAGCTATGCCCTCTATCTCAAGACCAAGAATTTCCATTGGCATGTTTCCGGGCCGCATTTTCGCGATTATCATCTGCTGTTCGACGAGCAGGCGGCGGCTATCCTCGCCACAACCGATCTTATAGCCGAGCGGGTGCGCAAGACTGGTAATGTCACGCTGAGATCGATCGGCGATATCAGCCGTCATCAGACGATCGGGGACAACGATGCCGAGTTCGTCACTCCCAAGGATATGCTCGATGAGCTGCGCGCAGACAATCTGGCACTGGTCGAGGGCTTTCGGGTAGTGAAGAAAGCTGCGGGCGATGCCGGAGACAACGCCACTGAGGGCATTGTCGATGACTGGACCGATGAAGCGGAACAGCGCGCCTGGTTCCTGTTTGAAGCCGGGCGTGGTCTGTAACTCGTAACCCTCCGTAACCCTAGGCAAGAGAAAAGGCCGGAGCCCCGCGAGGCCCGGCCTTTTCTCTCATTGCTGCTGACGCCTTACGGCGCGCGCATCAGGCGCTGCTTCACTCCGCCTTGGATTGAAGATTCACCGCCGCATATTTGCCACGCTGGTCGACTTCGATATCGAAATCGAGCCGATCGCCTTCGTTAAGAGCGTGCATGCCGGCGCGTTCGACGGCGCTGATGTGCACGAATGCGTCTGGCTGTCCGTCATCGCGCTGAATAAAGCCGAAACCCTTCATCGCGTTGAAGAACTTGACCGTGCCACTGGCGCGCTCACCGGTAAGCTGCCGGCGTGGACCGCGATCTCCGCCACGGTCCCCACCGCGCTCTGCGCCGCCAAAGCCGCCGGGGCGAGGCTCCCGCGGTTCGCGCGGACGATCGGTCACCGGCAAAGGTTCGCCATCGATCTTGAGATCGGTTGCGGAAATCTTGCCACCCCGGTCCACAAGCGTGAAACCGAGCGGCTGGCCCTCTGCGAGGCCGGTCAATCCCGCCTGCTCGACCGCGCTGATGTGCACAAACACATCTTCCGCGCCGTCATCACGCACGATGAAGCCGAAGCCTTTCTGGCCGTTGAAGAATTTTACGACGCCTGTGCCCTCGCCGACAACCTGCGCAGGCATGCCGCCACGTGCACCGCCGCCACCGCCTGCTCCTGCGCCGCGAAAACCGCCGCCACCGCCAGCGCGGTCACCGAAACCGCCGCCACCGCCGCCACCGAAACCGCCACGATCGTTAAAGCCGCCCCTGTCACCGAAACCGCCGCCGCCGCCAAAGCGGCCGCCACCCGGCTCAGGGAAACCGCCAAAATCGTCGCCGCCGAAACCGTCACGTTTATCTTTGCCGCGTCCGCGGCGTCCCCTATCGAAACTCATCCCAGTCAGTCACTTTCGCCTCGTCCAATAGTAAGCCGGATGAACATGTCGGACGAAGAACATGCAGAATCCACCGCACAATACGGTCAGAGAATCACTATAAGCATGATTCCTTCCGAGTGCGAACTATTTTCTGCTTATATATCTGATCGAAATTCACGTGGCGGCGAATTTTAAGGGGGGCAGCTAGCCCCGCGTCTGGCCGGCACCGCGCACGATCCATTTATAGGTCGTCAAGCCTTCGAGCGCAACTGGCCCGCGCGCATGCAGGCGGCCCGTTGAAATGCCGATTTCCGCGCCAAGGCCGAACTCCCCGCCATCCGCGAACTGGGTGGAGGCGTTCCACATCACGATCGCGCTGTCGACGGCATTGAGAAAGCGTTCCGCCGCCTCCGCATCCTCGGCGATGATAGCATCAGTATGGTGGCTCGAATGCGCGGCGATATGCGAGAGTGCTTCTTCCAGCCCGCCAACCTGTGCCGCCGAGACAATTGCGTCAAGATATTCGGTGTCCCAGTCCTCGTCGCTTGCCTGTGTCACGCGCGCGTCCATCGCCCGCACGGCGGCATCGCCACGCACCGCGCACCCGGCATCGATCAGCGCGACGATGATGTCCTTACCCGCAGCAAAACCGACGTCGATCAGCACCGTCTCGGTCGCGCCACAAATGCCAGTGCGCCGCATCTTGGCGTCCAGCACCAGCGCGCGCGCCATGTCCGGGTCTGCCGAGGCATGGATATAGCTCGTGTTCATGCCGTCCAGATGCGCGAGGACGGGCACGCGCGCCTCCTCCTGCACCCGCGCGACCAGGGATTTGCCCCCGCGCGGCACGATCAGATCAATGAGGCCCGCCGCGCGCAGCATAGCGCCGACCGCCGCCCGGTCCGTCGTCGGCACGATCTGGATCGCCGCGCCGGGCAGCCCGGCGGCGGTAATGCCTTCCACCATCGCGGCATGAATGGCGCGGTTGCTTTCCAGCGCCTCGCTGCCTCCGCGCAAAATGGCGGTATTGCCCGCGCGCAGACATAAAGCGGCGGCATCCGCCGTCACATTCGGACGGCTCTCGTAAATGATGCCGATGACACCCAGCGGGACGCGCACCCTTTGCAGCACCAGGCCATTGGGCCGGCGTGTTTCGTCGATCACCGCACCCAGCGGATTGGGCAGATGCGCGACCTGCTCTACGCCCGCCGCCGTGGCTTCGATTCGCTGCGTATCCAGCCGCAGACGGTCGAGCAGGGCGGGGGAGAGGCCGTTGGCGGCGGCGTTTTCCATATCTCGGGCATTCGCGCGAACAATGCTGTCGGCGCCATCGCGCAGCGCCTGCGCCGCCAGTTCAAGCCCGCGCGCTTTTTGCGCGTCGCTCGCCTCAGCGAGGGCGGCACCTGCCTCCTTGGCACGCCCCGCCATCGCGGCGATCAGCATTTCCGGGGTCTGGGTCAGGTCATTCATGGCAAGCTCGCATCCTTGTAATCTTCCGCTGCCCTACCATGTCCCACCGCTGATCGAAAGAGGCGCGCTGGGGCTGATTGTTCCGTTGAGTCTTTGCCACAGGGCGGATAAGGGAATGCGATGACAGTCTATTTCCATGAAGAAGATCTGCCGGCCGGCGCGCTGGCGGAGGGTCCCGTCGCTATCGATACCGAAACCATGGGGCTCATTACGCCGCGTGACCGGCTATGCGTGGTGCAGATCAGCGACGGCAGCGGTGACGAGCATCTGGTGCGGTTCGGGCCGGGCAGCAGCTATGACGCGCCGAACCTCAAGGCGATTATCGCCGACCAGCACCGCCTCAAGATCTTTCACTTCGGCCGGTTCGATATCGCCGCGATCCGGCATTATCTGGGCATAGAGGTTGCTCCGGTCTATTGCACCAAGATCGCCTCTCGGCTGTGCCGCACCTATACGGACCGGCATGGCCTCAAGGAAATCGTCAAGGAATTGCTGGGCCAGGAGATCAGCAAACAGCAGCAAAGCTCTGATTGGGGCGGCCCGGTGCTGTCCGATGCCCAGCGCGATTATGCCGCGTCCGACGTGCGCTATCTCCACGCGCTGAGGGAGGAGCTGGACCGCCGGCTGGCACGCGAGGGTCGCACCGCGCTGGCGCAGGCCTGCTTCGATTTTCTGCCCGCCCGCGCGCAGCTCGATCTTGCCGGATGGCCCGAGATCGACATCTTCGCGCACATCTGATCGTTTCAGGCCGTCATGTCCCGCCTCGCCGATAGCCAGCGCAGCATCCGCCAGCAATGGGCGCTGCCCGGCGGTTCGCACGACAGGACGGTGCGGCTGCTCAAGCAAGCCTTGCCGGGCGCGGTGGCCGTGCTCGCGCTGTTTCTCATCAGTGCGCCGTTCGCGATGCAAAACGAGGTCAGTTTCCTGCTCGACAAGCGCGAGGTCGATCTGGCCGGTGAACGGCTGAAGGTGCGCGAGGCGCTCTATCGCGGGCAAGACAGCAAGGGCCGGCCCTTCTCGATCCGCGCCGGCTCCGCCGTGCAGAAAACCTCGCGCGAGCCGGTGGTGGAAATGAAGGATCTTTCTGCCCGCATCCTGATGAAGGATGGCCCCGCCGTGCTGACCGCAAACACGGGCCGTTATTATATGGAAACGGAGAAGGTGGGTGTGACCGGTCCGGTGCAGTTCGATAGTGCGGGCGGCTATCGGCTGACCACGCGCGATGTCGAGATCGACCTCAAGAAACGCAATATGGCCAGCCAGGGCGCCGTTCATGGCCGGATGCCGCTCGGCACTTTCAGCGCCAGCCATTTCTATGCCGATCTCGAAGGCCGCACGGTCACGTTACAGGGCAATGCCCGCTTGCGTATCGAGCAAATTCGCAGCAAAGGGCGTTGATATGCGTAAAACTTCCCCGATCCTCGCTTCCCTTTCGCTGGCGCTCGGCGGTGCCGCGCTGGCTGGCTATGGGCTGGCTGGCGCAGGTGCGGCGCAGGCGCAGCTCACGCGCGGGCACGACAGCGATGCGCCGGTCGATTTTTCCGCCGACCGTATCGAGGTGCAGGACCGCGCGGACCGGGTTGTTGTCTCGGGCAACGTGCATGTGACGCAGGCCGGGCTGGTGCTCGATGCTGCGCGGATGACAGTGGCGTATCGCAACGTCAATGGCGTGGAAATCCAGCGGCTCGATGCGTCCGGCGATGTGCGGGTTACGCGTGGGACAGACCGGGCGCATGGCGATGTTGCGATATATGATCTCAACAGCCGCATCATTACCATGCTGGGCAATGTGCATCTGTATCAGGGCAGCAATCATCTTACCGGCGGCAGGCTGGTGATGGACCTCAATAGCGGCCGCTCGACCGTCGACGGGCAGGCAGCGGCATCGGGCATCAACCCGCGTGGCGGCCGCGTGAGTGGCACCTTCACCGTTCCGGAACGCCAGGAAAGCGGGCAGAAGTAATCGCACTGCCGCATGCGCTCGCCGCAATACTCACCCGGCGGGCTTGACCCTCACGAAACAGCCATGCACAAAGCCTGCCAGTTTTTGGCTGGCTTGCGCATTTTTATTTCTCCTTAACCTTATTTATGCCAACAGGGACATGTCATGGATGATGGTGCAGTGATCGACAGAGCCGGGCAGACCGGCGCTCAAGCTGAGGCTTCGCTGGCGGCGCGCGGCGGGCTGGAGGTTGTCTCGCTTGCCAAGAGCTATGACCGCAGGCCCGTGCTGGCGGATGTGTCGCTCACCGTCGCCAAGGGCGAGGTGGTGGGCCTGCTCGGCCCCAATGGCGCGGGCAAGACTACCTGTTTTTATTCGATCATGGGCCTGGTGCGGCCGGATAGCGGGCGCATCGCGCTCGATGGGCACGACATCACCGGCCTGCCCATGTATCGCCGCGCCATCCTCGGCATCGGCTATCTGCCGCAAGAAACATCGATCTTTCGCGGCATGACGGTGGAGCAGAATATTCTCGCGGTGCTGGAGCTGGCCGAACCTGATGAAGCCGCGCGCACTGCCCGGCTGGAAGAGCTGCTGTCCGAATTCGGGCTTGTCCGCCTGCGCGATGCGGCGGCGATGGCGCTTTCCGGTGGTGAGCGCCGCCGCTGCGAGATCGCCCGCGCGCTCGCCGCCAATCCGTCTATCGTCCTGCTCGATGAGCCGTTTGCCGGCATCGACCCGCTCTCCATCGCCGACATCCGTGATCTGGTGAAGCAATTGCGCACGCGCGGCATCGGCGTACTCATCACCGATCATAACGTGCGCGAGACGCTGGAGATCGTTGATCGCGCCTGCATCATCTATGATGGCAAGGTGCTGTTTGCGGGCCGCCCCGAAGAACTGGTCGCCAACGCCGAAGTCCGTCGCCTGTATCTGGGCGAGAGTTTCTCGATGTAACATGGCGGGGCGCGCGCGATAATGGCACTCGCCCCCCGCCTCGATCTGCGGCAAAGCCAGTCGCTGGTCATGACGCCGCAGTTGCAGCAGGCGATCCGCCTGCTCGCGCTCTCCAATATTGAGATCGAGGGCTATATCGCGGGCGAGCTGGAGAAAAATCCGCTGCTGGAGATGGCGCGCAGCGACGCGGGGCAGGAGGGCGATGCCGCTCCGGAGCAGGAACCGATGCCGGACCTTCCATCGCTTAGCCCGGAGGCGACCAGCGACGCGATGATGCGGGACGATGCCGTATCCGCCGATAATCTGCTCGATAATGATGGCTCCTTTGAGAGCCGGGATGACGGCGGCGGAGCCAACGCTCCGGCGCGGGGAGAAAGCGACGGTCTTTCGGCGTCAGGCATGGACAGGGTGTCACACGGCTTTGGCGAGGATGGCCCTGACTTCGAGAATTTTGCCAGCCCCGGCATCGGCCTGCACGAGCATCTGATGGATCAGGCGCGGCTGCGCCTGTCCGGGACGGATCTTCTCATCGCCAGTCAGTTGATCGGCCAGATCGACGAGGCGGGCTATCTGGAGGCGGATCTGCTCACCCTCGCCTACGCACTCAAGGTATCGCTCGTGGAGGTCGAGCGGGTGCTGGGCGTGATCCAGGGGTTTGACCCCATCGGCGTGGGCGCGCGCACCCTCTCGGAATGTCTCGCGTTGCAGGCCAAGGAGGTGGACCGGCACGACCCCGCCATGGCGGCGCTGCTTGCCAATCTCGATCTGCTGGCCAAAGGCGCGCTGCCCCAATTACGGCGCATCTGCGGGGTGGACGAGGAAGATCTGGCTGACATGATTCGCGAGCTGCGCGGCTATGATCCCAAGCCTGGTCTGCGCTTTTCCACCAACGAGACGCAGGCTGTGGTGCCCGATATTTTCATAATGCCACAGGGCAAGGGTTGGGCTATCGAGATCAACAGCGCCACCCTGCCGCGCGTGCTCGTCAACCGCGCTTATTATACTGAGCTTTCGGGCGGGGTGCAGGACAAGGCATCGAAGGCGTGGTTGTCAGACTGCCTTGCGGGGGCGAACTGGCTGATAAAGGCGCTCGACCAGCGGCAAAAAACCATCATCAAGGTCGCTACGGAGATCGTGCGGGCCCAGGAGGAGTTTTTCCTCCACGGTGTCGCGCATCTGAAGCCACTGACCCTGCGCACGGTGGCCGAGGCGGTCGGTATGCATGAATCAACCATTAGCCGCGTGACCAGCAACAAATATCTCTCCTGTCCGCGCGGGCTGTATGAACTCAAATATTTCTTCACCAGCGGCATTGCGTCGTCTGAAGGGGGCGAGGCTGTCTCCGCCGAAGCGGTCAAAAGCCGTATCCGTGCGCTGATCGGTGCCGAAGATCCGCGCCGCATCCTCTCCGACGACACGCTGGTCGATATGCTGCGCACCGAGGGGTTCGACCTCGCCCGGCGCACCGTCGCCAAATATCGCGAGGCGATGGGCATTGGCTCATCCGTGCAGCGGCGGCGCCAGAAGGTGCTAGGGGGTTGAGGCGGACATGCGGCGTCGGCAAAAGCTCTGCGATACCCTTCAGCTCCCGCTTGCCAGCGCCCGCATCAGTCGTTAGACGCGCCCATTCCAGTGCGGTTTAATAATCGCCTGATTCATGCTTCGTGTCATCCGGCGCGCAGTAGTCAGGCAAAATGCGGAGCGGTGGCCGAGTGGTCGAAGGCGCTCGCCTGGAAAGTGAGTATACGTCAAAAGCGTATCGAGGGTTCGAATCCCTCCCGCTCCGCCATTACATTTTCACGCTCGCAAACGCTATTTAACACCTTGAAAGGCAAGGACAAATCAGCGGTTCGAACACCATCATTCCAGTCGTATGAAAGATGGGTGTCCAAAGTGAGTTGAAGGACGATTCTCTTGTCCTCTAAAGTTCCATTTTCCCAATGTTTCCAAGGGTTTCCGAAGAAATCAATCGCGGTTCGAAAAGTCTCGTCGTAGCTCGGCAATGCCGTGCCACAACGGGCCGTTTTCTCCTCGAAAACGAGCTTCTGACGTTCAAGCTTTTCAATCTCCCGTTCGTATGCGCCGATGACCGTGGCGTTCTCCGAACTGACGATACGGTCGAGAAGCTGTGAGATTTTCTGCTCAAGCTTGCCAATTTCCAGCTTGAGCGCCGCACGCATTTCCTTGGTCTCGGCTTGCGCCTCATCCCACCGCTTATGGTGAAGCTTCATCACGATAGAAAAAATTTCCTGCGACGGAACGAGCGCACGAAGCATATCTTCAAATCCGCGCTCCACCTTGTCGCGAGCGACGGATTTGCCGAACTTCTCGCATCCATGATGACGGCAGACATAATAAGGGTATGCCCTGCTTCGCCCCTTCGACCAGTTGGCGGTGAGCGGATGACCGCAATCACCGCAGGTCACATATCCGCGCAGAGGGAAATCGGCGTTGATGTCGGCGCGTGCGACCGCAGGAAGTTTGCCAGAGAGCTTTTCCTGAATGCGCTGAAATGTCTCCATCGAGATCACGCCTTCATGCTGTCCTTTGCGTAGGGACACGCCCCAACTCTTGCTTTCGATATGTCCGGCATAAATCGGATTCGTCAGAATGCGATGCGCCTGCTGATTGGTGAGAAAGCCATGACGGCAAACCGGAAATTGCGGATGCGCTTCAAGAAAGCGTTTCACTTCCGCCTTTGTGTTGAAGCGTCCGCAGGCAAGACCATTGAGACCGTCGGCAATGATCGACGCCACCGGCTCATCACGAACAAGAACGCTCCCGCCCGCAGGGCTACGCTGATAGCGATAGCCCAGAGGCGCATGATGCACCCAATAGCCATTGAGCATTCGCGCTCGCATTCGGTTGCGTGCCTGCTCGCCGTTTTTCTGGCGCTGATGCTGTGACACACTCGCGAGCAAATGCTCGACCAAGATGCTGTCTGAATCTTCGCCGAACTCGATGGACGGACTTTCCAGCACGCCACCCGCTTGAGAAATTTCCGCACGCAGTTTCAAATGCGGTTCGATACCACGCGCAAGGCGGCTGATATCGTCGATGATGACGACGATATTCTCTTTGCGATGCTTCTTGAGGAAAGCCAGCATGGTCAGCATACCGGGGCGACCAGCCACCGATCCCGACATATCGTCGCTGAACACACGCACAATCTCGTAATTGCGGAACTTCGCAAATTCGCGACAGCGCGTTTCCTGGCTATCGAGGCCGTTGCCTTCTTTCGCCTGTTTTTTGGTACTCACACGGCAGTAAATGACTGCCTTTTGGTTGTTTTGTCTCATCATCGTCGTCTTGCTTGGTGTTTTCATGGCGCACACTCTCCGCCAGCTAGTCCGCTGGCAGGATGGTTATATGTGGTCGCGCCCTCTCCCTTATCATTTTCGGGGAGGTCAACAGTTTCAGAAATCTCTGATGTCAGAAATCTACCATATTCGCGTGTGCCAGAGAAAGCATAATTTGCGCGTGATGACAAAGAAAGTTGCACGGGGTGCATACCGCGTGCCTGATCAATTAAAGAGATGATGATGTTGTCGATTAGTTGAATGATTTCATTCTGACGTTCCAACGGAATATCAAGGTGAGCGATTTCACTTCGCAGCTCAACCAATTCATTCTCACTCAGAATATTCATTTACGCATCCATCAGCTCTTAGGAGCAATGAGAGCGTTTATGTCAGCCTGTATGTGGCTTTATGGGGGAAACTTTGCTTTCATCGCACAAAAGGGCATTCCTTTAAATTATCACCACTCCCCAAGATGTGGTCATAAGTTCATGATAACACAAAATAAATTTACTCCGCAAATTTGCGCGGTTTTATTGGTTCGAAATTTTCTTCATCGTAGTTCGTGCGCATGAGTGCGACCGGCGCATTGTCGATGAACACGATCTGCCGACCTGTTGAACGATCAAAGAGTCGCGCGATTTCATCAGGGTTCATCAAGGGCGTGCGGTGGATGGCTTCACTCACCGTTTCCGTCTTCGACGCGCCCGACGATGAACTATCACCTTGTTGTCTGCTCGCGCCACCTGATTGCCCATCCTGATGAGAAGCAGAAACATTCTGCCCAACGCCACTGGCGTTCGTGCGACCAAGCAATGTCATCAATGATGATGCACCATCGCGCGCCGCCATCTGCGACAAATCTGGCATTTCAGAATGACCGATGCTTTGCCCGTCAGAGCGCGACCATCCGCTGCTTTCGGTCTGACTTTGACTCTTGCTCACTTGCGTCGAGCTACCATCCGCAACGCTTTTTGTGCGACGGATAAGTTCAATCTGCCCCATGCGCTTCGACAACCAGTCCAGTGTCGTCATGTCGGAATTGGCGAAAAATTGCAGAATCCCAGCATTGCCCATGAAGGTTTCCCAGCTTTCGCGGTAATGTCGCTTGAGCTGTCCGAGGTCTTGCAGGATCGGCCACAGCTTCACGCCATATCCCGCCATCAATCCCGCCGCCTTTTCGATAACCTCAAGGCGACCCAATGATGCGAATTCATCGAGGATGAATAGCACCGGCTGACCGCAGGCTGGCTTATCCAGCCCTTGCGCTTCCATCCGATACAGAATGAGGTTGAGCATCAACCGCAAAAACCGTGCGTGCGTCGGAATGAAGCGCGCAGGCAGACACGCATAGATGCTCAGGCCGTTCGCACTGGTTTTGAGCGCGTCAATGTCAAGCTTCGCGCTCTCGTTGCCCTCAAGGCATTTGCGCATCCATTGGCTGGCAATAAATTTCGTATTGCGCCGTGCGGTTGATAGCACGCTTCCCTTTTCATTCTCCCCCATGTCGAGAATGGAATAGGCCGCGCCCGCGATAATGTCGCGCACAGCTCGATTGCGTGCGATGCTCCCCGTCATCGAATGCCACAACGCATCGAACGAGGAATAACGTTGCGACTTTTCATCACCACCCAGCGTCGTCTCCGCATTCAGCATATCGGCATAGTCAGCGTCACCAAGCGTGAGGAGCTGACGCACGCGCACGAGTGAACGCGCCTTGCCTGTTTCCGTTGTCGCCACATGGAGAATAAGTGCTTCGACAATTTGTCGCGCACTTTCTGTCCAGTGAATATCTTTGCCGTCACCGCTATCGATCATCATCGCATCGCCGATGGCGGCTGCAATATCGATGGCATCATCCGCATCGCCATCAATGAGGTCGAGCGGATTAAACGTGACGCGCAGATTGTCAGGAACATCGGCAGCGCCATGCGGATCAATCACAGCTATACGATGCCCCGATATGGTGGCACGCAACGCCGCCGTGCGCGTTGCATTTTCTCCCTTTGGATCGTTGATGAAGCAACTGCCCTGCCACAGCAGCAGGTTGGGAATGATCGCAGAACGACCCTTACCAGACCGAGAGCCTGCAATAGTTACAATGTGGCGGTCATCATCATATCCGACCGCATGACCATTGCCATCGCGTCCCAGCCATAAACGCCCTTCACGCCATTGAGGCGCGCGCGTTTGCCATGATGCCGTGCCGAGCAGATCGGCACTTGTCGCATCGACAAGCCCACGCGGAAAGTCTGAAAACATCGCTCAGCCCCTTGCCAAAAAATTGGCACGTCCTGCCACGTGTCAGATTGGATTTTGGGGGCAACATACGTTGAGTACGGTCATTCGCCTCTTTAATCCTCCCAAACAACTATAGGATGTGGGTTATTTAGGGATAAATCGTTCTATTAAGGTGTAAATTACAAATAACAATCAAAGGCTTGTATATTTTCTTGCATAAATTCAATTAAATAAAGTAGTGTCTGACCATGAGTGATTTTATTGGTTTAAGAATAACAAGACGAATACAAGAAAAAACAGGCCTTTCTTTCAACACGATCGGAACAATCGTAGACGTGTTTAACTGCTCCGTAATGGCGTGGGGCGTATATCATTTGTACACTACACCACCCTACGGAGGGTATGAACCTACGACTCAACAACATTATCAGTCGGACTGTCCGCCGCCATCGGATAATAAAATCTTATCGTTACACCGAAATCCACAATGAGTCTTATTGCGTGAAATGCAAAAAGAAACAGTACAATTTGGTAAGCGTCAAACTTTAATATATTTTCGTAAATCACAAAAGAGGCCAGTATGAAAGATAACGCATTAATGGTCATCCATATTTTGTGAGCAACAGAAATCATTTTCTTGTTGTCGTTATCTATCATTTTAATTTTTGTTCTTACCAACTGCACAGATAGTATTAGGAAGTCGATCACATACAATGACAGAAGTGCTGATATGAATTTCGATGATGATATAGATTCTGCTCCCAGCTCTATTGGAGCACCAATTTTATCTCCACTCAGCGCAGGGAAACTCTCCGAGATATAGACGAACCATGCTGAAGTGATGAGCAAATTAAAAATATCAAATCCCAAACCGATACGTGTAGGCTCCGGGCTATTGTTTTTAAGATATCTTCTATCAAGATACCTTTCTGATCCAAGATAAAACAATATCATCATGCTTATGATGACAAATGAAAAGGTAGTAAACACCATAAATGCTAGGTTTTTATCAGATGAGTTTCTTATACAAAAGATCGCATTTTTTAAACATTCGGTAGCGGCGAAACCCATAATCACTGCATATAAACGCTTTATTTGATCCAGTGTCCTGCCTCGCTCAGAAATTAGTGTGGATGATACCGTGATTGAGGGCGCAGGTTTCAGGAATTTATGTCCTAGCCAACCTTTCCATCCTGATGGCCATCGCAAAGCCGCACCGAGATTGAAGTTCGATAATCGATTGGGCATCCATCCAGAAATCGCGGCAAGCGCATACAGACCGACGACCACCCAGACAAGGTTCAATGCCACCGACGGAAATGCTTTATATGCTATACCATTGGCGATGAGGCCAACCGCCCCGATGACGTTCATCGATTGATAGAGAGTAGACCGCCCTGAGGAGCTTCCGCTCGTAATCATTATGTAGCTTATCAAAATGAGGATTGCGCCGACCCATCCAGCGACATCCGCGAACGAAAAAAGATCGAACCCCGCCATTTCACGAATCTCCCCAAGGCAGCAAGATGCCATCATTTTGGGCATTCGTCAGCAGGCTGGCACATTATCAATGGAAGGCCTCAGCGTGCGAAAAGCCTCACTCAGTCCAAAAAAAAACGGCGCATCCGATGAAGGACGCGCCGAGAGACGGTTCAAATCTGAATGAAGATTAGCGCGAAGAGTTGGCGTGCGCCCGAACCATCAACGTCGCGGGGTCAGGGACTTCCGCCATCAATTCGTTGACTTGCTGGGCGACCTGGCCCTTGGTCAATTCGGTCGCTTCGCCAATCATGTTCTGGCGGTCAGCGTGTGCGGAATCGCAAGCCTCTGGTGATCCAAGCCCGCAGAAAATATCCTTCACACCGATGACAACTGATCGCCCGCCATTCGTCATCTCCATAAGGCGTTGACGAAACTGCGTTGCTACCACTTCAATCTGCACAGCCGCTTGAGCGATGATATTGGCGCGCTGATAAAGTGACTGATATGCGCCGACGAGCAATTCCTTGTCGGCTTGCACATTCGCCATTTCGCGTTGAAACACGATTTCTGCTTTCGCCTGTCCACGGCGCTCAGCCTCAGCCAGCTTCTCGCGATACTGATCTTCGGTGAGTGTCACTTCACCGGCAGGACGACCGAGCTTCTGATTGAAAATCTTGAGATCGGTTTGCGCTTCAAACCGTGCAAGCATTGTGGTCGGCTTATACGGTTCTGGCACTACCAGTTCGCAAACGCCGACGACGGCGACGAGTGCAAGTCCACCACCAGCGACGGAGGTGACAATCTGGCGCAGGCGTTTGCTACCACCAGTCGGCATGTGGGATTGCGCCGATGCGTCGCCCTGCTTTTGCATGACAGGCATCGGTTGTGGTGGTGAAGCCGATGCTTGTGGCATCGGCGGCAGATTGGGAAGTTCAGGCTGTTCCATCGAAGCTCCTTTCACGATTGGAGCTTCAGGAATACGCACCCCGTAAAATCATTCGGGCTGATGACGGGCTGAACTTGGGGGCAAGTTTCAAAACGGAAATTGATCGAGACATTCGTCGGTGAGCGTCAACGGCAAGGTCAGGTCAACGATATACTCGATGAACCGATCACGCGGAATGTCGATCACCATCGGCATCGTGTCGTCGAGATAAATCTGGCTGTAGCTCAGGTCAGAATGCCACACGATAACAAGCCATCGCGCGTTGATCTCAACACCCTTGATATACCATTGCAGAACACGGTTCTCATCCATGACACACTCCCAAATGCTCATGGACTACGCCGTCATTCACCTTCCTGTGGGGGAAACACTCCGAAACAATGTCGAGCGGGCAACGCCATATCGTGTTGCCACGATTTCCGCTTTCATCCCTGATGCCATCAACGATTTTGCCTCTGTCACCTGCGCGTTCGTCATCTTGCGCCGACGACCAAGAATGACACCGCGCCGCCTTGCTGATTGCAATCCAGCAACCGTGCGCTCCACGATAACATTGCGTTCAAAATCACTGAACACGCTCAATAATCTGAATATGACCTCGCCCACATTCGATGACGTGTCGATGCCTTCGCTAAGTGATACGAGATTGGCTCCACGCGCGCGGAGCATATCGGCAATCTCAACCAGATGACCGAAATTTCTGCCCAAGCGATCCAACCGCCACACGACAAGCTGGTCGCCTGATTTCAGTTTTGACAAAGCCGCATCAAGCCCTGTGCGCTTGCGCGATTTTCCGCTGACCCTGTCGTCGAAAACCATATCGCATTTGGCAAGCGCAAGCGCGTCGAGCTGAAGGTTCAGCGACTGGTCAGCAGTCGATACACGCGCATATCCAATCCTCATGGCTCCCTTGCTTGCTGGATGGTGGGAAGCGTCCGCCGTAGCGGAATCGGTCGTTTTTGCGACTGGGCGACACAGCGCATTGAACGCGCATCGCAAAATGCAAAAGCAACGATATTATCGATGTTTCGCGCAATCCAAGTCAAAGGTCAAGCAGATGAATGTTGGAGTCCAGAAAACGACGAAATGTCGGACTGGTTCCATCGTGAGTTTGATTGAAAATGTTAGATTCGGTTTTAACAAACAAAATCAATCGCGATGATGAGAACATCATTCTGTATGAATTTTTGAGAACGGAAATTCAACGCGAAGACCGCATCACACAAGAGCGCCTTGTTTCTACATTCGCATTTCAAGGATTCCTGATTGCTGGCACGACGCTGTTGCTCGCAGGTAACTGGATTTTTCCTGAAACGAACGCCGCAAATGCGCAGTCTTTGAAAATCCTAAACGATTTTCGGGTAATGGTTCTGGGCGGTGCAGGACTCATCGGTCTGTTTGTCGCAATCGGCGGACTTATCGGCATTTACGCCTCGCGCAAGTCGATCAACACAACCCGCGCCAAATGGGAAAATTTGGTCGAAAATGGCAGGGTCACGCTCGATGATCGCTTGCCGCAAGCCTACGGGCAAGGCTCCCACTTCACCCTTGGTGGACTGTTTCCATATTGGATTACATGGTCCTTCGTGGCTCTGTGGCTCGCCTATCTTGTGGCCTATTTCACCACAATTATTGAAATTCGGGTGGCTATATGAGTCAATTCCCAAAGCATTGTCCAAATAATAAATCACAGAATTTGCATTTACTTGCCAATTTGGTTATATTTCAACCTGCCTTCCGACATTTTACTTGGTCGAACTATTTGTTCCCGACTGTTGGATGGCGAACTCAACGTCAACGTTGCGTATCCAAAATTTGGGAGGCTACTATGTCATTTGGCAAAAAATCTTTTGCGCGTGCCGCGCTCGGCCTAGCTGGCGCAGTCAGCGCATTCGCTTGTGTCGCGCCTGCGATGGCGATGGAAGGTGGCGAATGCTACTCAATGGAACAGATGAACCAGAACCTCCGCGCCGAAGGTCAAAGCACGCTCATTCTTGGTGATCGCGTTGCCGCGATTGGTTATGAGGGTAGAACCGATACCACTATTGTCCGCAAAATGAACGCTGTGACAGCCAATGCAGATGGATCATTGGGCTATCAGATCGAAGGAAATAACTCCCGCTCTACACCATCAACAAATGTGTGTGTCGGGGCAAGATTAACAAATGTTCGTCTATATGATGCGCGAAAGCCATCAATACCACGCGAGGCGTATCTGGGCGGTATATTTAACACAATTATTGATGAACACGCCTCAATCGGTACGCGACCAATGGTCATTGCCGACACCGTTCATCGTAACAACGATGGTAACGGGTATCATCGAGGTTTGCCATTGGTCTTATTCGGAAACATGGAAGGCAGAAGTGCATCCATTGTGACCTATGATGGTCAACAGGCTGAGATGCTAGCCCTGATGAACAACACGGATTATACGCCCGTGGCATTGCAACGCCTTGGCGATAGACAGTTGGCGTCTTTATCTCCCTAACTATACACCTAAACCACTAGCTTCTACAGCTCTCGACGGCTGAGGTGGATGTGTCATGCTTGCAACCTGCACAGACTGTCGTGGAACATCAAGAGGTTCTGTTGCAAGGTTTGCCTGAACAAAAGATTCTGTCGCATTCGGCGCACTTGGAAAATCTCGGTTAAGTCTGACATCTCTTGATTGTGCTGAATCTGCCTCATTTGCTGTATGTTGTGACACTTCCGAACCCGCGCTCGCTTGTAAATTCTGATTTCGTTGTTGCGCGGCTGACCTGTGAATCTCACCATGCGCAGGGTTGGCATCTGCTATTTCGAACTCAGCCCTTTCCGCCGCCGTTGCCGTGCCCATGTCAATTTTCTTTTTCAGTTCACCCCATCGCATAGCAGCATCATATTCTTTACCTGCCTGCTCTGTGCTGATGCCTTTTTCACGCGCTCGCTTTTCGATCAAACGCTGACGCACGGACGCGTCTTTCATATAGCTCATCAAGCTATCAATCTCCGCACCATCCATGTCCATGCCAGCAAAATCAAAACGGGTATGCTCCCACTCGGTCTGCGTCATAGCGCGATGAATTTCACTCGCGGCTTCCAGCCCTGACTCAAAATCGTCAGTCGCTTCCTTTTCTTTCTCCATCTGCTTAGCCAAGCCTGCGGTGATAGAGCCACCACCACCGTTACCGCCGATATTCCATTCAGCGACACCACCATCATATCGCCCACGGATGTTTGCGCCATAGCGCGCATTTTCAATGACCGCTTCGGATGCATTGGCAGGCATCGCGATATCAAAAAAGGCGTTGCTTTCGAGGCTCGTGCCAGTTTCAGCAGGAGCCACCGACTTATCGTCGCCTAAATTATCTTTGTTGTTATCATCCCCAGACATGAGGAAGATTATATCTATACAATGTAAATAACTTGTTTTTATTATGTATAATTTATCTCAAATTTTATGTATTTTATAATGGAATTGCCGATAAGGAATATTTGGTATTAATTGCAATAGTGAATCAAATTGAAAACGACATCATCACGATAAGCATATCACTTCGGCGTAATCTTGTCCGCGAGGAAAAGCGTACTGGTCTCAGCGTTCGCACCCTACTACGGGATCGCACCGATTTGCCCTATGGTCTGACAAGGCGGGACGCTCAACGATTGCTGGCAGGTATTATCAAGACCGCGCCCAAAGCGCATATCGACTATCTCACAAACCTATGGGCCGGTATCGCGGATGATGCAGGACGCATCACTTCCGATGGCGTTCCCGTTGTGTGGACGCAAAAGTATGATGAGCATTTCATCCCATTAACCCGCACTATGATCTACCAGCTTCATGCAGAGATGAAACGCACGGGCATGACACCGCGCACCTTCGTAATGTCATGTACGAAAATGCCAGAGGGGTTGAACGAAGCTTTCATTAATGATTGGCTGCACGCCCGCCGCAAAATCGTGAGCCAAGCCTACTGGAATTTTGTGATAAATGAACTCGGCAATCTACCAGCAAAATCCGACGCGCCCACATTGCCTGTAAACCGCAACCGCTCACAGAATGAGGTGGCGGGAAGACCTGATTATCGATGTATCAGCGATGACGAATTGCTTGCCCTTGTCACTCATCGTGATCGCACGGGCATGAAGTCGGCAGCCTTGCTGAAATCTGCACCCGACAAGCCATCGAACTTACGCGCAGAAACCGTGAAGGCATGGATGAACGGACAGACGCGCTCCGCCGATCCCGCGATGCTGAAATACGTGCTCAACCTCTACGCCTCTCTGCCTGATAAACGGTGACATCACTTCATCCTGCTCGGTAATTTGCCAGTCTTTTGCTCTGTTTGCTCCAGTTTGAATGTCGTACTCTTCAATCTGACAGGGAGCTTGGCAGAACGACGCTTCGTGAATGCGAACCTTCGATGCTGACCGTCAACAGGCTTGCCCGCTCCATTCGCCTCATTGCATTCGGCTTCCCGTGTTGCCTGTTCCCCGCAATTCATCGCGGTGACGGCGCGCATCGCGCTCTGCCTTTTTTGCTCCTGTCGAAGAGACATCAACATTCAAACCAAGGAGCAGACCATGCCAAAATTTTATCTCAGCCGTACCGAATATGATACCTACATGACCACCATCGAGGCCGACAGCGAAGAGGACGCAATCGCCAAAGCCGAAGAGCTATGGGAGCAGGCAGGCTCGGAAAACTTCGATTGGACGAATGGCTCCGTCGATGACTGGGAATGCGAAAAGGCCGATTGATGCCCCCTCTCAAGAGGCGACCAGGCTGGGCTTGGTCGCCCTTTTCAGATTTTGATACACATTGTGTATCTCATATGCTATCCTGTAGGTATAAGGAGTTCCGCATGCCAGCGCCCATATCAGAGCCAATGCACCAGACCGAGAACCATACGCGCCCTATCAATCTTCGCGTGCGCGAGGATATTAAGGCGCTGATCGACCGTGCCGCACAGGCGCAAGGTCGCTCCCGTTCTGATTTTATGATCGAGGCAGCACGTCGTGCGGCCGAGGATGCCATCCTCGACCAGACCATCATTATGACCGACCAAGCCAGCTTTGATCGCTTCGTTGCTCTGCTTGACCGACCGCCACAGGTGAACGAGCGTCTGCAACGTCTCATGCGGACACCCGCGCCGTGGGATTCTTTGGGGAACAAGAATAACGAAGAGAACGTGAAGGCGTAAGCGTGCCACCTTCCGCACCTGAACCACTTGCACCCCATCATCGCCTTGATGATTTTTGCTGTGGCGTCGCCACGCTCGATGACTGGCTGAAAAAACGTGCGCGCGCCAATCAGGTAAACGGCGCAAGCCGAACCTATGTCACGCATGACGATGGCGCGGTCGTGGGATATTATTCCATCGCTTCCAGCTCCATCACTGTCACCGAGGCAGCAGGCAAGTTCAAACGCAATATGCCCGATCCCATTCCCGTTGTCGTGTTGGGACGATTGGCGATATCAGACACCCATCAGGGCAAAGGTATTGGCAAGGCGTTGATGCGCGATGCCATCGCCCGCATAACAGCCGCAGGCGATGAAATCGGAATCCGTGGCGTCGTCGTTCACGCCATCAACCAATCCGCCAAAGACTTCTATCTCTCGCTGGGCTTCATGCAATCTCCCACACATGAGATGACGCTGATGATCACGATGAACGATTTGAAGGCGAGCATCTAAGCGTTTCAGATTTATCGGAAAAAGGGATTCTACGTGCCTGCACCTGATATCGTCACTGCCCTGATATGCGCGATTGAAGATGATTGTGTCGTTTTCATGGACGTAGATTTTCAGCGCAAGGCTTTGGGCTGGGGCGGTGCGCGTGTTGGTGAAGCGCAAGCCATTAATCGCACAGATTTTGATCCGCATTCAATCGAAGACGACCAACACAAATTCAACTTCAAAGATTTGGTTTCACAAATCATCACGCGATTAAATGCTTTTCGCGGAGAGGGCAGAAATGTGCGCTTCGTATCCATCAGCACATTTGGAAATGTGGACATGAAAACGGGTAACGTCGCCTATCGTCCGCTCGACTTTGATAAGCCAAAGAATAAGTATGAAACCTTCCCTTTTCGGAATGATATTTGCCGAAAATTCGAGGGCATTGAGGTCATCATCGAAAATGACGCCTCTGCGTCCGCCCTTGGTGAATATGTGTATGGACGGTGCGAGCAAAACGAAGTCTTCGCCTATGTCTGGGCGGGCAGAGGTGTGAACGCGGGCATCGTGCTGGATGGCTATCTCTGGAAA
>JAGNYO010000025.1 GCA_017984895.1 Sphingobium sp.
ATCCATGATAACGCCGACGATATGCAAAGGGCCCCGATCGGGGTCCTTTGCATATCGCATCGCCTCACCATCAATGGCCTGCTTTTACTCCGCCACACTGGCCTGAAATCCAACCGCCGTTGACAATCGAGGGAGGGGCCATCGAAACCGACGTAGAGGAAGTGGCGGTTATCGCGTTGCGGCTGCCATCGGGTTCGCGCAGGGAAATCACCGTGACGGAACTGACGAAACGGCGCATGGCATGGGTCAATGTTTCGGCTACCGGATGCGGTTTGCTCTCAGCTTTCATTGGGGCACCCCTTATTCCGCTCGTTACGCCTCTTCACTGTGCAGGCTCAACCGCATCAGGGCGCGGTCCTTGAGGACATATCAGATGTACTCGACCCCTGCATTCCCACTTCAGCTTTTGCGGCGCACCACGAACGCGAGAGGATCAAAACCACACTGCACCCGGCCGAAATTATTCATCGCGGTGTCCCAGGTGAACGCAAAATGCTGCGATCCGCCATTGATGTCACGGAATACCTGCTGGATGTCGCTATCCTCATAGATGCTGCTGCCGCCGGTGGCCTCGAAGATGCGGTTGGCGGCGTGGCGCGCCGTCTGCACCGCGAAGGCCCAGTTGCGCGGTATCGCTATGCGTTGCAACGGGGTGATGTCCGACGGGTCCTGCGCGTTGTCGACCATTTCGGCATCGGCCAGCACCAAGGCGATCGCCGCGTCGACGGTGGCGGAAGCTTCGGCGATGCGGGCGAAAGTGACCGACTGCTCGCCCAGGCTCTGGGGGCTATCGTCCTTAAGGCGATTACCGATGTCCTCCGAAAACCGGCGGATCATGCCGCGTGCCATGCCGAGAGGCGCACCGACGATTGAGAAAGGCGACAGATCTGAGAAGGGCATGCGGTATTTGGCACCACCATGGACCTTGGAACCGGGGGCCGTGCCCGCAATCATATCACTCAGCTTGCAGCTGCGGTGCGCGGGAATGAAGGTGCTGTCGATCTTGATCGAGCGACTGCCCGTGCCGCGCATGCCCATGGTGAACCAGTCGTCGACAATTTCGATCTCGCTCTTGGGCACTACGAAGAAGCGAGGCTCCAGAGTTCCGTCGGGATGTTTGACCGCATTGCCAATGATGATCCACGTGGCATAATCGATGCCCGAACAGAAACGGCCATTGCCGCCGGTCAGGCGATATCCATCGCCCTCGGGCACAACTTCGCCGCCCAGCCGGAACACGGTGCCCAGCAGGGTGCGGGGATCTGCCATAATCTCCCTTTGCGCCTGCTCGGGGAACAGATTGATAAGCCAGCTATGGCCAGCGAGCACGCCATAAATCCACGCCGCCGAACCGCAGGCGGAACCGATTTCGATGGTAACCTCCACCAGATCGCGAAAACCGAGTTCTGAACCGCCGAGGCTCTTGGGCATAACCAGTCCAAACAGGCCGAGGTCGCGCATCTTGTCGACCAGGTCATGCGGTAGCTGCCGGTACGCGTCGGAAAGTTTCGAGGCCGTGGTGATTTCAGGCAGCATTGCCTTGACCATGGCCAGCGCTTTTGCACCTGAGTCGATGGCTGGAACGCGAGACGTATTTTCCTGAACGATTGTTGCCATTTCTAAACTCTCCCGCAGCGCATTTTGCATCAATTCACCAGTTGCGCAGTGACCCTGCCAACCGTGCGGTCCCTGTCAGACCAGTTGACACGTCCTACACGATTGCTATACAGATTGGTATCCTATTTTTTGAGGGGAAGCAAGGCATGGCGGACGGATTTGATATTATTGACTGCCATGGCCATGTGAGTGCGCCCGACGCCTTGTGGGTATATAAGTCTTTGCTGCTGTCTCATCGCGGTGAACATGGAAAGGGGTTTCCTGAGCCATCCGATGAAGAAGTGCTGATCGCTGCCAACAAGAAGGAAATGGCGCCCTGTGGTCATCTCGATATGTTGGACAAGGCAGGCACCAGAATGCAGCTTCTGTCGCCGAGGCCGTTCCAGCAGATGCATTCGGAAAAGCCGGGAAAGCTGGTTCACTGGTTCTGCGAGCAGACCAATAACATCATCGCCCGCCAGGTGAAGCTCATGCCGGAGCGCTTTCTGGGCGTGGCCGGCATCCCGCAGGTGGCTGGCGAGCCGATCGAGGGGGTTTTCCCCGAGCTGGAGCGCGCCATCAACACACTGGGTTTCAAGGGTTGCCTTCTGAACCCGGACCCATATGAAAACGGCGGAACCGAAGCGCCGCCGATGGGGGACCGCTACTGGTATCCGCTATATGAGAAGCTGTGCGCGCTGGATGTGCCGGCGCATATCCATTCGGCCAGTTCGCGTTCGGCCCGTGCGCCCTATACGCTCAACTTTCTGCTGGACGAGACGACAGCGGTCTATGGCTTGCTGCACTCGGACGTGTTCAAGGACTTTCCTGATCTCAAGATCGTGGTGAGCCATGGCGGCGGGGCCATTCCCTATCATGCCGGACGCTTCCATGCCTCGGCGCTGCGACAGGGCAAGAATTTCTATGACATGCTGCGGCATCTTTATTTCGACACGGTGCTCTATACCGAGGAGGCGTTGCGCCTGCTGATAAAGACGGTGGGCGTTGATCGGTGTTTGTTCGGTGCGGAATGCCCCGGAGTCGGCTCGGTGATCGACCCCGAAACGGGCGACACGCTCGATCATATCGCGCCTTATATTGCGAAGTTCGACTGGCTGAGCGACGCAGAAAAACAGGCCATCTTCTCAGGCAACGCCAAGAAGGTGTTCAAGCTCTAGAGGAAACTGAAAATGGCGAAAATTGTTCTGGGAATTGGCTCCAGCCATGGCCCCATGCTGGTCACGGAAACGGATATATGGGATGCGCGCGTCCCCTTCGACAAAGTGGTGCGCCACGCATGGCGCAACGGCAGCTACAGTTTCGATGAACTGGTCACCGCACGCAAGGACGAGAATCTCGGCCGGATGGTTTCCAAGCAAGTCTGGGACGAGCAACAGGTTCGTTGCCAGAGTTCCATCGAGAAGCTGGCGGACGCCTTTGCCGATGCCAAGATCGATGTCGCGGTTGTCATCGGCAACGACCAGATGGAGATATTTGACGAGCGCCTTATCCCCGCCTTTGCGGTTCATTATGGCGAGACGATCACCAACTACGAGTTCTCGGATGAGCGCATGGCGGCGGTGCCGGTCGGGGTCGCGCCCGCGATTCCGGGCTATATCCCCAAGGGAGGCGCGGAATATCCGGGCCACCCTGAGTTGGCGCGTCACATTATCCGACAAGTGATGGACGATAATTTCGACGTTGCGGCGATGAACGGCATGCCCAAGCCTGAAACGCCCCACGCCTGGGGCTTTATCTTTCGCAGGATCATGCGGGATAATCCGGTTCCCACTGTGATGGTAACGGTCAACGCTTTCTACCCACCCAATCAGCCTTCGGTGCGGCGTTGCTATGATCTGGGCAAGTCGATCGTCAAGGCGATCGAATCCTGGCGGTCAGATGCGCGCGTGGCCCTGATCGCGAGCGGTGGCCTTACGCACTTCGTGGTGGATGAGGGTATCGATCGGACGTTCCTCGATGCGCTGCGCAACAAGGATATCGACGCGGTAGAAGCTCTGGGCGAGGGCGTTTTTCAGGACGGCACCTCCGAACTGAAGAACTGGGTGCCAGTCGCTGGAGCGATGGCCGAAGTGGGGCTGGAACCCGATGTGCTCGACTATGTGCCCTGTTATCGCAGCGAAGCCGGCACGGGCAACGCGATGGGCTTTGTGTGCTGGCGATAGACAGAGGCTGAATGATGACCGATACCAAGGATGAGTATGTTGTGCGTCTGGCGCGGATTGATTGCTGCGCCCTGTCTGATGCGCTGGACCGGCTTAAACTGGGCGGGCAGGCAACAGGCTTTCCGCAAATGTCAGGCAGCGGCCGCATTGCGGGAAGGGCGGTAACGGTTCGGCTTGGGACCGGCGACCCTCCGCCTGGGCCGCCCCGCCATCTCGGCACGACCGCGATCGAAGCCGCCAATCCCGGTGACATCATCGTGGTGGAGCAGCGCGCCGGGGTAGAGGCCGGGTGCTGGGGCGGGTTGCTCACAGTCGGCGCCATGCAACGCGGCGTTGCGGGGGTGATTGCCGATGGCCCGGTGCGCGATATTGACGAGGCACGCAGCTATGGTTTTCCGATCTATACCAACAAGATCACCAGCCTCACGGCGCGCGGTCGCGTTGTTGAAAAGGAGACGAACGGGCCAGTCCAGATCGGTTCCGTGACCGTCAATGCGGGGGATTATGTGGTGGCGGACAACAGCGCGTCGATTTTCATCGCGCCTGGAAATGTCGAGGCTGTGCTGCGGACAGCCGAAGAAATTATCGAGCGTGAAACCGCAATGGCAGCGGCTATCCGCGCGGGGGTGCCGATCAGTCAGGTAATGGGCGGAAATTACGAACATATGTTGGAAGGCAGTAAGTGATGGCTGGGGATGGGAATGTCGATCGTGCGAGTGTTCTCGACACCGCGACGATCAGCGATGCTTTGGACAAGCTGGGCATAGTCGGGCAATGTTATCAGATCAGCAGCCGTGATCCCTCATTCGTCTTTGCGGGCCGGGCCTTCACCATGCTGTGCGGAGCGGCAGCCAATCCGCCGGGCACGGTCGGCGACTATATCGATGACGTGCCCGAGGGTCATGTGGTCGTCATCGACAACCGCGGGCGTGATGACGCAACGATCTGGGGCGATATCCTGACCGAGATCGCACATCGTCGCGGCCTAGCCGGAACGGTCATCAACGGGATCAACCGCGATGTGTCGTTGTGCCGCAAGCTCGGCTATCCGGTGTTCAGCAAGGGCAACTGGATGCGCACCGGCAAGGACCGTGTGCAGGTCGAACAGATGAACTGCCCGGTCGACATCGGCGGCGCGCGCGTCTGCCCCGGCGACATCCTGCGCGGTGATGCCGACGGCGTGGTGGTGATCCCCCGCGAGCATGAGGAGCAAGTGCTGGCAGAGGCCGAGAGCATTCATACGGCCGAGGAGAGTATCCGTGCGGCTGTGCGCGGTGGTCTCAGCCTGATCGAGGCGCGCAAGCAGTATAATTATCACCGCTTGCAGACGAGGCAGCATGACTGACCGCAAGAGTACGATCGTCAGGGCGGGATTCGACAGGGTTTCCCCAGCGCTGGTCGCGAAAGCGGAGGGGCTTTCCACCGCTACGATCCATGAGGCGGGTGGCAAGATCGGGGTGATGCCCTCGGAGATCAAGCCGGTGCATCCGCATTTCCGCGTCTGTGGCCCGGCCATGACCGTCCATTCCCCGCCGGGGGACAATCTCTGGTTGCACTACGCGATCTATGAGGCGCAGCCGGGGGACGTGCTGGTCGTTCATGTGGAGGGCAAATATGACCATGGCTATTGGGGTGAGGTGATGTCCACCGCCGCGAAGGCTCGCCATCTGGGCGGCCTGGTAATCGATGGCTGCGTGCGGGATTTCACCCTGCTGGAAGAAGTCGGCTTCCCGGTGTTCTCGCGGGGCTTGTGCATCCGCGGGACCGGCAAGGACAAGAATGCCTATGGCGCCATCAATCGCACCTTGCGCTTCGATGGCCTTAGCGTGGAGCCGGGCGATCTGATCGTGGGAGACAATGATGGCGTCGTCGTTGTGCCGCAGGCCCGGTCAGCCGAGGTGATCGAAGCATCGCGCCACCGTGACGAGGACGAACTGGACATCTGCCGGCGTCTGATGGCCGGTGAAACCACTATCGATATTTACAAGCTGGGGTAAGATAATGAGCAAGAAGTTCCTGATACTCTACGATCAGTTTGGCGACGCGGAGCTGCGGGATCGCCTCCGGCCCGATCATATCGCCTATCGCAAGGGATTGGGCGAGGCGCTGGCGCTGGCGGGGCCGCTGCTCGATGATACCGATACGGCAGTGGGCAGCATCATCATTGTTCGTGCGCAAGATCGGGATCAGGCCTCTGCCCTTGCTGGCAACGATCCCTACGTCGGCGCTGGAGTGCTTCAGATTCGTTCGATCACGCCTATGCGAATCGCGATGATAGCTCCCGATCAGACGGGTTAGGCACAATCGTCATGAAGTTGTGCAGGCCCGCAGGCATAACCTCTTGAGGAAATTCATACTCAACCTGGTCAGGCTGGCATGCGTGCCCGATGGAAACCGGGCGCCAGCCTGCATCGCCAAGCACGAAGCCTACATGAATTCATTTTTCAGCAACTCAGCAGCCGCGGCAAGATTTTCTTCAACACCGATCAGGTCATGCGCCTTCATGGCTATACTCTTCAAATGCAATAGTTTTTCTGCCTCCATCGAGCCTTCGCGCAGTGCCGTAGCAGAGGCGATATCGAGGATACGCCACAGCTCGTCCAGCTCTGTTTCCCGGTATATATAATGCTCAAATCCGCTGGATTTCTGGATCCGATCGATCAGTGCCCAGATGGTAATCTGTGACCAATCGTCAATGTCGTGAATTTCATCGAGCACTAAACAAAGTCCTTCATGATGCAGTGACAAGTCCGTTCGGCAATGCTATAGTGAATAAATGATCGACTAACAATAGGAGTGCAGTGATGCTTTCTCAAGAGGACAATGAAACCCTGACCCGGGTTGGGCCGGGGACCGTCATGGGCAATTTCATGCGGCGATTCTGGATCCCTGCCTTGCTGGAATCCGAGCTTCCCGACAATGACGGCACGCCTGTGCGAATCAGGCTGCTGGGCGAGGATCTGGTAGCTTTCCGTGATACGGAAGGACGGGTTGGCCTGCTTGATGAGCGCTGCCCGCACCGGGGCACATCGCTGGCGCTCGGCGTCAATGGCGAATGCGGCCTGCGCTGTCTGTTCCATGGGTGGAAATTCGACGTAAATGGCCAGTGCACCGATACGCCGGCCGAACCGGAAGGCGCGACTCTGGCCAAGGCCATGCGGGTTACCGCTTATCCGACCCAATCGGCTGGCGGCATGATCTGGACCTATATGGGGCCGAAGGAAATGATCCCCGAATTCCCGCATTTCCCGTGGTTCGACATGGAGCCAGGCCACTGCGAGGCGTTTAAGGTGATCTACGAGTGTAATTATGCCCAGTCCATTGAAGGCGCGATCGATTCGGCGCATGCTGGCGTGCTGCACCGCGAAAGCCCGTGGGGACATGAGGCGAAATGGCCGCACGAGAAGGATCTGCGCCCCAAGCTCGAAGTCGAGCTGACCAGCTATGGCCTGCGTTATTGCGCTATTCGCAAGGATGGCGAGATGAATCATGGCCGCATGACGCAGATCCCTTTGCCGTTTTACACGTTCATTCCGCCAGACGGAGAGATGGCTCCCGCGCATCGCCGCAATCGTCGCCTCATCAACGCCTTTGTTCCGCGCGATGACGTATCGACCTGGCATGTGCAGTTCTTTTATGACCCGACGCAAATTATCAATCGTCAGCATCGCATCGACGAAGCCGGCACCTACGCCGATGAAAACTTCATGAAGCTGGTCAATATTCGCAACTGGTATAACCAGGACCGCGAGATGATGCGCACCACCAACATGTCCGGCATTGTCGGCATCGCGGTGCAGGACCACGCCGTGAGCGAAACCATGGGGCCGATCTCTGATCGCACTAAGGAGCATCTTGGCCGCACCGATATGGCCGTGGTCGGATGGCGCCGTGCGCTGATCAAGGCGGCACGGGATCTCGCGGCATCCGGCAAGCATGCTGTGACAGAGCAGGAAAAGATCGACTGGTCGAAGGTAACAGCGGAGACTTTCCTCTATCCCGATACGCAGGGGTGGAAGGATGTGGTGCCCTTGCCCGACGAACTGCATGCGCTGGCGCAGACCGCTGCATGATGGAATAAGAAACGCCGCCAGTGATGCACGCTGGCGGCGTTGTTCTTATGGACGAGAGCGCTCGGCCTTTCTGAGGAGAGGCAGAGCTTGGATTTCGGGGAGAGAAACGTGATGCGTTCATTCCGGATGGTAGCTGTTGCATCGGTTATGCTTGTGTCATGCCAGGGGGACAAGGGCGGCGCGCCCACGGCCACCCCGGAAAAGAGCGTCAGTATCAGCACCGTGATGCGCGAAAATATCGTTCCGGGGTCCGAGGTGCTGTGGAACGCCGTCGGCGAGACGTATGAGGGCGATAAGCCGGTCCGCATCGCACCATCAACGCCGGAGCAGTGGAAAACTCTCGAAGACGCCGTGCGCACCATGAAGCAGGGTCTGGCTCACCTTGAAAAAGGCAAGCTGGTTGTTGCTGCGCCCGGTGAAAAAATCCAGGGAGACGGTGTGGCTGACGCCCCTCAGGCGGCCCAGATCCAGGCGCGGATCGACGCCGATTCCGCAGCCTTCAAAGCGGATTCAAAAGCGATGATGGCTATACTTGACCAGTTCGATGCTGCGGTTGGCGCGCGCAATGTGGACCAGATCATGGATCTGGGTGGCAAGCTCGATGAAGTCTGCGAGGCCTGCCACCGCAAATACTGGTATCCGGACCAGAAGGTCATTCCCTGAAGTCCTTGCGCTCCAGTCTTGCCTACCCTCAGTCTTGCAGAAGCCAGTTCCGCAGCTCCGTATTCATCCGCTCGGGATATTCGAGCATCGGGAAATGCGCGCAGTTCTCGTAGGTTATGAGCCGGGCATGCGGGATCAGCCGCTGAATTTCGGCGTTGCGCACAGGGGTGCTGAGCGGATCACTATCTCCCGCGATAACCAGCGTGGGGCAACTGACCGCCCGCGCGACATCATCCGAATCGGGACGATTCAGCAGGGCGCGCACCTCGCGCACATAATCGTCCGGCGTCTGACGCAGCGCCATTTCCCGCAGGGGAGCCATGAAGGCGGCATCATCAATCCTGGAAGGATGGACGATGCGCGGAAACCATGCCTTGGCTAACGCTTCCATGCCATCCGCTATGGCCAGATCAAGCAGTGGCTTGCGCTTTTCCGCCTCACCCTCGGCAATCGGGTGGATGCTGCTTGAAATGAGGGCCAGTTTGGTGATTCGCTCGGGTATCCGCCGGTATATTTCCAGAGCCACCCGGCCCCCCATGGAAAAACCGGCAAGGGCAAACCGTTGGGGCGCATGTGCCACTACCGCTTCGGCCATGCTTTCGAGCGAGTCGAGGCCGAGAATATGAGGCACCTGAATTTCCGCAATGTCGCCCAGCGCGTCTACCTGATGGCTCCATACCTGTGCATCACTCAGGGAACCTGGCAGAAGAACAAGCGAATACGGTTGTGACATGAAATCTTCCCCCAAAAATGTATAATAAACGTGCTACATATTGATTCGGCAAAAAGCAATCAGGGTCGCGTTAGCTATGCGCACGACTCAAAAGGATGAGAGGACGTTAAATTGACTTTGCTGGTAGACGCCCATTGTCATGCATCTCCGGTCTGGTTCGAGCCGGTCGAACCGCTGGTGTTACAGATGGATCTGAATGGTGTGCGTCATGCCGTGCTGACCCAGGCTCTGGGGCAGTTTGATAACGCCTATCAGGAGGACTGTCTGCGCCGATACCCAGGCCGCTTCGCCAGTGTAGTGGGGGTGGATGCCACAGACCCGGCTGCGTCCCGGAAGCTGGCCGAGGCGGCACAGGGGGGTGCGGTGGGAGTGAGGCTGCGGCCGGAGGCCCGCTCACCGGGAGCCGAGCCTCTGGCGGTATGGCGGGTGGCTGCGGACCACGGCCTCGTTATCAGTTGTGCAGGCTCGCCCGCTGCTCTGCTTGATGATGCGTTCGCCAGCCTTGTGCGCAGCTTTCCGAACATGATTTTCGCGCTGGAGCATTTGGGGGGCTGGACGCGGGGCGATTGCGACCGCTCGGACGCGGTGCGCGCGGGTATTTTCGCGCTGGCCGATTTTCCCAATGTGATCCTCAAGGTTCCTGCACTAGGCCAGCTCTCGCCCAGGGACATGCGCGGCAAGCTGCCTGCTTCGGGATGCGTGTTGGACAAAGGGCCAGCGATGATAGTGCTCGATATGCTGGCGCGGTTCGGCGCGGACCGGATGATGTGGGGAAGCGATTATCCGCCCGTCTCCTCACGCGAAGGCTATGCTAACGCTCTTCACTGGACCCGTGACATATTCAGCCAGTGTCCGTCTCAGGTCGTCGATGCGGTGTTCGGTGGGACCGCCGCCCGTATCTTCAACCTTGGCCTATCCAGAGGCTGAGGATGTCGACGCCCCTTGCAACCATAGACAAGTTGGTATACCAAAAGTGTAGGCTAAATTGCCAAAACCTGATTCTGGCCGTTTTGAACGACGGACTGATAGCAGCGAAGGAGTTGTTTTGATGGCAAACCGTGTTGAGGCGCCCCTGATCTGTCTCTCTGCTAATGGAGACACAGTTTGTCGCAGCAAGGAAGCTGCGCGTCGCATGCTGGTAACGACAGCAAATTCAGTTGTGGAATTTCAGCGTCCGTCTGCCGACGCGCCATGGGAAATCACGCGTAACGACATATTGAGTGGTAAGCATGTCAGCGCTCTTTCGCTCGATACCCGCACAGGTCTGCTTTACGCCTGCATCCATTTCAAAGATGGCCTGCTGGTGAGCGCGGATGGCGGCGAGACATGGGAGCCGCGCAACAACGGGCTGGAATCCGAGCATGTCTACACGATTCTGATCCAGCATGTCGGGGATAAGACAGTGCTCAACGTCGGCACCGAGCCGGTGATGTTCTATCGCAGCTTTGATGAAGGCAAGACCTGGAAGAAATATCCTTCCTGTCTTGACGCGGACGAAAAAGAAAAATGGCTGTTCCCGAGATCGGTGCCGCATATCAAGCATATCGCGGCGCACCCCAGCCAGCCGGAGACCATCTATATCTGCGTGGAGCAGGGCGATCTTCTCAAGAGCGATAATGGTGGTGAGACATGGCGCTCTATCGCGTCGATGGATCAGCCTGACGACAAGTTCCGCCGCGACATGCACCGTGTCATCTTTCAGGAAACGGATCCCAATGAAATTTTCCTGACATCAGGCATTGGCCTATACCACAGTGTCGATGGCGGCGACCATTGGGAGACGCTGACAGATATCCACTTCCGCATGGGCTATCCCGACCCGTTCTTCATCGATCCGCGTAACCCCAATGTCATGTATATGATTGGCGCCGGCGTATCGCCCAATCCCGATTGGGGTAAGGCCGGAACGGCTTTCCCGCTGTTTCTGCGTAGCCGGGATCGGGGCAGAACCTGGGACGACGGCATGAACGGTGTGCGCCAGCCTGTGCCCGGTAATATCGAGGCCGCGGCGATGCATTTCTCGGAAGAGGCGGGGCTGGAGCTCTTCATGGGCACCTCCTGTGGAGAACTTTATACCAGCAAGGATGGGGGCCATTTCTGGCATCTCATCACCGACAAGATCGATGCTGTATCCAAGGGGCCGCACTTCCGCCACTTCCTGACACCCGAAGCCCGCAAAACCTATGAGGAGGGCCTGAAGGAATACGAAGCACGGGTCGCTGCCGAATGGGCGCTAATCGTCTGAGGCGGCAGCGCGGCACCGGAGGGGGTATTTTCTCCGCTGCAGCGCACTCCAACAATAAAAACAACCACGCCAAGGATAAGACCATCCACGATGATTGACAGTCACGCACATATTCTCACCGACGATCAGGATCGCTACCCGCCATCTCCGCCTAGTGGAGAAATCAAGCCCGGCGAGCTTGATGATCCCATGACGATCGAAAGACTGCTCGCTGATATGGAAGGTGCCGGCGTTGACAAGGCGGTGCTGGTGCAACGCGGCTCGGTATATGGTTTCGATAACAGCTATGTGTGCGATTCAGTCATGCTTGCGCCGGAAAAGCTGGCCGCTGTCTGCGCTATCAATGGTGAGGAAGATGCTGCTGCGGATCGTGTGCGCCACTGGGTGGGAGAGCGTAATGCGGTCGGCATCCGGTTCATGGAGCTGGTACGCGACAAGGGGATCGGCTGGCTCGACTCTTCGTCGGCGCGGGGCGCATGGCGCGCTGCGGTGGATCTGAACGTTCCGACGTGCGTGCACTTCTTCCCCTGGAACCGCGCCATTGGCCTTCAGTACCTGCACTCCATCCTGCAAGAGATGCCGCAGGCACACATCGTTATCGACCATTTCTCGAACATGGATGTGAATGCGGGTGCCCCCGATTTTGGCCTGGATGATCTGCTGGGCCAGCTGGTTGAATTTGCGGGTGTTACGATCAAATTCACGACCATCCCGCTTGGCCGGCTCGACAAGGCCGGTGTGGATGCCGCCCCTATCGTGAAGCGGGTGGTGGATCATTTTGGTGCCGATCGCGTGATGTGGGGATCGGACATCAGCCAGTCCCCCGGCACCTATGCCTATATGTCCGATCTGGCGCGCAAGTCCGTCTCCCTGCTTGATGACCATCAGAAGAGCCTGGTGCTGGGCGGCACCGCAGCGTCGCTCTACGGACGGAACTGGAGCTGATCGCATGACCGGATCTTTCAGGCGCATCGCTACCGAAGAAGCCTATGTCATCCCCGAGGTGCTCGACCCGATGCGGGATCGGGCCGCGCGGGAAGAGTATGATCCCGACCTGTTGTTCTGGTCCCGCGCGCGCGCGGGCAGCCCGCTCGAACGGCGGCTGCTCGACATGGATAGCGAGCGGCTCGAGATCATGGATGCCAACGGGGTCGATGTGCAGGTCATTTCGCTGGCATCGACCGGCGTTCAGATGTTTGAGCCTGTGAAGGCCGCCCGCCTCGCCGCATTGGCGAACGACCGGCTGGCCGAAGCCATGAGCCGCCATCCAACCCGCTATTACGGGCTGGGCTGCTTCGCGCCCCAGAATCCCGCCACCGCTGCCAGAGAAATCAGGCGGGCAATGGAAGAGCTGCGCTTTTCGGGCATGCTGGTCAACTCCCATACCAACGGCGAATATCTCGACGACGAGAAATACTGGCCGGTTCTGGAAGTGCTCGAGGCGACGGGCAGTCCGCTCTACATCCATCCGCGCGCACCCTCACCCGCAATGGCGCAGGCCTACCGCAAATATACTCTTGAACATGCCATCTGGGGTTTTCAGGCAGAGACGGGCCTCCATGCCATTCGGATGATCGTTGGCGGGGTGTTCGATCGTTTTCCCGGCCTCAAGGTAATTTTGGGGCATATGGGGGAGGGTGTGCCCTATTGGCTTACGCGCATCGATGCGATGTATAAGGCTTTTCAGGCGGAGGGTCGGCCCAGCCTTCAAATGGCGCCCAGCGCGTATTTCCTGCGCAATTTCGTCATTACCACCAGCGGGATGAATACGCCCGCCGCGGTCAAATTCTGCATCGAAACACTGGGGTCGGAGCGGATGATGTTCGCGATCGACTATCCCTTCTGCGACACGGCCGAAGCAGTGACCGCAATGGACGCCATGCCGATCAGCGATACCGACAAGGCCAATATCTATAGCAAGACCGCCGAAAGGATCTTCTCGATCCCGCCAGGCGATAATTAAGCATCGCATCAAGGAGGGGCTATATGACTGGCGGCAAGCAGCTAACGGCGGAGGTGGTGATTGTGGGGGCCGGTCCGGCAGGTTTGCTACTGGCCAATTATATGGGCCTTTATGGCGTTTCCACTATTCTGATCGAGAAAAACCCTTCCACGGTTTCGGAGCCGCGCGCGGTTTCGATCGATGATGAATCGCTGCGCGCGGTTGGTGAGGCAGGCCTGTATGAAACGGTTTCCGGCAACCTTATGCCGGGATATGGTTCACGCTATCAATCCAGAAGCGGCAGTGCCTTCGCCAGGGTGATGCCGACCACGCGGGAATATGGCTTCCCCCGGCGTAATGCTTTTCATCAGGACGTGTATGAAGCCCAGCTGCGAGAAAAAGCTCAGTCCTACAAGTGTGTGAAGCTGCTGTTCGAGCATCATATGGACAGCTTCGTCCAGGACGAGGATGGTGTCACTATCAGCGTCACGGCGCCCACCGGCAAAAGCATGGAAGTGCGCGCCCAGTATCTTTCGGCCTGTGATGGCGCGTCCAGCCCGGTTCGCACCACGCTCGATATACCGCTAATTGGCAGCACCTATGCCCAGCAGTGGCTAATTATCGACATTCTCGATTCCAAGGACCCTTATCGGCATACCCGAGTGTTTTGCGATCCGACCCGCCCCGGCATCTCGCTTCCCGGCCCGCGCCGGTCCAGACGGTTCGAGTTCATGCTCGTCCCCGGAGAGGATCCGGTAGCGGTACTTGATGATGCCAATATCCGGGCGCTGCTGCGGGCGCATGGCCCGGATGAGCACGCCGAAGTACGGCGCAAATGCGTCTATACCTTCCATGCGCGGATTGCCGAACGCTGGAAGGTGGGCCGCATATTGCTGCACGGAGACGCCGCGCATCTGACCCCGCCTTTTGCAGGCCAAGGCATGAACAGCGGTGTGCGCGACATCGCCAATTCCGCATGGAAACTTGCGGCCGTGATCAAGGGCCGGCTCGGTGCGGAGATACTGGAAACCTATGAGGAAGAGCGTAAGGGCCATGCCTGGCAGCTCATCCAAATGGCGATGCTCATGGGCAAGGTAATGATGCCGGCGTCACCTCTGCGCGCGGCGCTGACCCAGGCGGCCTTCCGGCTCATCCGGTTCATTCCGCCACTGTCAGACTATATCACCCAGATGAAATACAAACCCAAGCCGCGCTTCGAGACGGGCTTTTTCATCCGGCGCGGCAACGAGGCGGGTGATGTCGTGGGCCGGATGTTCCCCAATGCGGTTGTGGCTGATCCGGATCATCATGAAATGCGTCTCGACAAGGTACTGGGCGATGGCTTTGTCCTGTTGGTATGCAGCGACCGGCCGGGCACATATTACAATGCGCTGCCTCATGATCTGCTCGGCGCGAACGAACTGAAGGTTCTGTGCGTCACGCGGGAAGAAACCAATTTCCCCAACGATGAAAGACACGCCTTCGTCAGAGATGCCGCGGATGAGGCGTATGGCCATTTGCGCCAGGCAGGGCTTGAGGAATGTGCTGTGCTGCTCCGACCGGACCGCTATGTCATGGCCGTGATCGAAGCCGGGATGGTGGCGCGCGATTATGATCGCGTCCGTGCCATGATTAACGCGACATGGGGCAAGGGTCAGCGGCCCATTACGAACAGCGCAAAGGACAAGATGAAGGAATCTGTGCCGGCGTAAGGCGATGGCAGGCCGGTAAGCCCTACCCAAATAGAATATGCAGGAGCTACGATCATGAACACAGGCAAGCCCGATTTTCGGCTCGATCATCTTAATATCTCCAGCGAAAATCCAGAAGCGACCGCAAAATTTTACGGGCGCGCCCTTCAGATGGAGGTTTCGCCCCGGGATGGCGGGGAATGGCTGTGCTGCGGCCCTCAGCGCCGTGTGATGTTTTCTGCCGGGCCACGCAACCAGCTGCATTATGCATCCTTCGTCGTTGCGGACGAGGCGGCGCTGACACGATTGCGCGAAGGAATTCAGGCGGCGGGTGGACGCTGCGCCCCGTCCGTTTCCGCCCTGTTCCGCCATCCCGGCGCCTTCAGCGTGAATGATCCTGATGGCAATGTGGTGAATTTTTCTGTCGCCGCCGATGCGGATCAAACTGCGCGCGAGGGGCTGAGTGGGCGTCTACAGCATGTGGTGTTCAAGACACGGGATATCCACCGTCTGATGAACCATTATGCGCAGATCATCGGGTTCGTGGTATCAGACCGGGTGGAAACGGAAGAAGGCGAGCTGAAGGCCTGCTTCCTCCGCGGCGACAATGAGCATCATTCGATGGCGATTTTCGCCGGATCAAGCGATTGCCTTGATCACCATAGCTATGAAGCGGGGGAATGGGCCTTGCTGCGCGACTGGGGGGACCATCTGTCGAGCGAATATATCACTATCAGCTGGGGGCCGGGTCGCCATGGAGCAGGCAACAATCTGTTCTTCATGTTTGATGATCCTGAAAAGAACTGGCTGGAAATTTCGGCAGAACTGGAAATTATAGACGACCGTCCGCTGAAGGTATGGGAACATAGCGAGCGTTCGCTTAATCTGTGGGGCAAGGGCCATATCCGGACCTGATATTACACAGGCATAGGCATAATCCTGGGAGGTATATTTGACGAACGAAACCACCGAGTATCTGTTTGCTCCGCCGGCAGTCAGCTCCGTCCCGGTAACGGGAACACAAGCCCGCTATCCGGTTCATCGCATATTTTGCGTAGGCCGCAATTATCTGGACCACGCGAAGGAAATGGGCGTGGAGCTGGATCGCGAGGCGCCCTTCTATTTCACGAAGCCTGCTTCCGCGATCGTGCAGTCGGGCAGCACAGTGCCCTATCCTCCTGGCACAGCCAATTATCATCACGAGATGGAATTGGTCATTGCCATGGGCGGCCCCGCGTTTCGTGTGGCCAAGGAAGATGTCTGGAAATCCATTTATGCGCTGGGCTGCGGGCTGGATATGACCCGGCGCGACCTTCAGCTCGTTTTTCGTGGCAAGGGCCAGCCCTGGGATCTCGGCAAGTCGTTCGAGCAATCGGCCGTCATGGGAGCCTTAACGCCGGTTTCCGGACCAGCGGATTTCGATACGCGCCGGCTGACGCTGGATGTCAATGGCGAACGGCGGCAGGATGCGTTGCTCGGCCTGCTGATCTGGAAGGTCGAGGAAATCGTGAGCCACCTGTCCGGTTTCTATCACCTTAATGCTGGCGACCTGATTTACACCGGCACGCCTGCCGGGGTCGGGGCGGTCGTGGCTGGGGATCAGCTTGTCGGCCAGATCGACGGTCTGGAGCCGGTCAAGCTGACCATTGGCCCCGCCGAATGAGATAATAGCAGAGCAGGACATGATGCATGCGGGCGGGTGCGACCAGCCCTGCCCGCGCGGCACACGGGGAGAGAAGCAATGAAATCAAGAGCAGCGGTAAAAGTCGACATCGAACGCATTGAAATGCGTGAATTCGATGTGCCCGAGATCGGGCCTGATAGCGGCCTACTGCGCATCGAATCCTCTGGCGTGGGCGGCAGCGAGCCGGAAATGTATCGCAAGCCGAACAGCGCTCCTTGCATCATGGGTCACGAGAATGTCGGCACCATCACCGATCTGGGCGAGGCTGCGGCGAAGCGGTGGGGCCTTAAGGCGGGGGATCGCGTCGCGCTGGAGGAATATCTGCCGTGCTGGCATTGCCACTGGTGCCGCCAGGGAGATTTTCGCCTCTGCATGGAGGCGGATTTCTTCAATGTGAAGGATCAGTTCAACACCTTGCGCTACGGCACCTGCAATGCGGACATCCCGCCGCATTTATGGGGGGGGTTTTCGCAATATCTTTATTTGGCGCCCAATGCGGTCATCCACCGGATACCGGCGGATATGAACCCCCGTCACGCGACGCTAGCCATTCCCATGGGTAACGGCGTGCAATGGGCCGTGCTGGATGGAGGCGCGGGCCTTGGCAAATCAGTCGTGATATACGGGCCGGGGCAGCAGGGCCTAGGGTGTGCGCTGGCCGCCAAGTCTGCGGGGGCGAGGTTGGTTATCATTGCCGGGCAGACCAGGGATCAGGCCCGGCTGGATCTGGCGTTGCAACTGGGGGCGGATATCGCGGTCAATGTCGACGAACAGAGCCTCAAGGATGTGGTGATGAAACACACTAACGGCCTCGGCATAGATGTGGTGGTCGATACCACTGGCGACCCGACCGGCGCGATCGCTGCGGAAGCGGTCGACATCGCTGCCAAGGGCGCCTGTCTCAACCTCAATGGTATCAAGGGTGTGGGGGTGTCGATTGGCGACATAAAGAAGCGCTATCTCACCGTGCGGGCGCCTCGCGGCCACAGCTATAGGTCAGTGGAAATCGCGCTGCAGATTATCGGGTCGGGCAAATGGCCGATAGACCAGCTATGTTCGCACGATTTTGGGCTGGATGAGGTTCATGAGGCGGTGCTGGCCACGGCTGGCAGGGGCGTTGCCGGCGCTATCCATGTAACGGTTGATCCTTGGCGCTGATGGCCAGGGGGATGCTGTCAACTATCCGCTCGCGATGCTTTCGAAGAGCGCGCGCAGCAGCCTCGGCGCCTCTTTTTACCCTGCTCGCCCTTGTCGGCTTCGCTGCCATATACACCAGCGCGGCGATGGCGCATGGGGTAGGTAAGGCCGACGCTCAGTTCGTTGCTGAAACGCGTGGTGCGGCCATATTCCCCTTTGCCTATCTCGGGGCCAAGCACATGGTCACCGGTTATGACCACCTGCTTTATCTGGTGGCGGTGATTTTCCATGTCCGACGCGTCCGGGATGCGGTGATATTTGCCACCCTGTTCTCGCTGGGTCACAGCTTGACGCTGCTGGCGGGGGTGTTGCTGCATACCGATGTGAGCAGCGCGCTGGTCGACGCCGTGATTGGGCTTTCCATCGTCTACAAGGCGTTCGAGAATCTCGGCGGCTTTCGCAGCCTTTTCGGCATATCGCCCAATCCCCGGATCGGTGTATTCGGCTTCGGTCTGATTCACGGGCTGGGGCTGGCGACCAAGCTCCTCTCGCTCCGTCCCTCGCCGGATGGATTGACGGCTAATCTTGTGAGTTTCAATATCGGAGTTGAGATCGGCCAGTTTCTAGCACTTGGTGCGGCTCTCTTCCTGCTTTTTCATATTCGCCTCCGCCAGGGAAATCGCGGAAGTCAGCTGGTCAATGGGGTATTGATGGTCTGCGGGTTCGTGCTGGCAGGCTATCATCTGGGCGGGATCGCTCTCGGGGGAGATGTGGGATGAGCAATATGAGCCAGGAGAATGCATCAGCCCAAGGGGCGCCGCCACTGACAGCGCAAAAGATTCTCGCATTACTAACGGGGGCAGGGGCGATCGCGGTGGTCGCGCTGGTTGGCGCGGTTTTCCCGGCTGAATATGGGTGGGATCCGCTCGGGGTAGGTAAAGCTACAGGACTGATCGGACTGCATCGCCCTGAAACGGTCGCGCCCACTTCGGATCCTGCCGTGAAGCAGGCTTCCGGTGTGCAGCAAGCACCGTGGCGGACCCTCTCGCTCACCATTGCACTGGCCGCTGGCGGCGATCTGGCGCGCAAGGATGAGGTTGAATACAAGCTGGCGATGCAGCCGGGACAGACGATGGTCTATTCCTGGCATGTTCTTACCCCTGTCTCGTCAGAAGAATTTTACAGCGATTTCCATGGTCATACCGTGACGCCGGGGCAGGAAACCACCTCGGCGATATCCTATCGCGAAGCTATGGGCAGCGCTGCCAACGGTAGCCTGACGGCGGGCTTTGACGGCGTCCATGGCTGGTATTTTCAAAACCAGTCGAGCCATCCGGTCAAGATGAAGTTGACGGTTGCTGGCTTCTTCGACGTTGTTCCGGCGGGCAGGCCGGGAAATGAGGCAGGGCTGACGGCAATAGTGGTGCCCCAGCCCTAAGTCTCAGAACTGGGACTTGTCGTAGTGAGTCAGCCCCTTGAAAATGTCTGGAAGGCGGCGGAATTCGTCCAACCCGCCCATCTCCGCATCGACGCGCATCATCGGCAGATAATGCTTCAGATAGCCGCACATTACTAGCAGATTGAGATACATGCAGCCTGTGCCCATGTAGAAAATATAGTCCCATTTGCCCTGAAGCGTGGTCGCGTTGTAATAGACGATTGCCGAGACGGGCAGCAGCGCCACCAGCGACAGTGGCACGAAACGGTTGAGGATCAGCAGGACGCCGCCGATCAATTCAATGAACTTGACCAAATCGAAAAGGCCGGTTTCGATCAGCGTGACCATAAGGGCATTGGAATAGGGATTGGAACCGAGCGGTTGGGGAAAAATCGGCAGCCAGTGATTGAGGCCATTGATAATCATCCATGCCCCGAGCAGGATTCGTGCTGCCACCAGCACGATATTGGTCAGGCTGTTCATCCGGCATCTCCCCATTGCAAATTGTCGAACCAATTGTTAGACAATGTGATACAACTTCTGAACCGGCGCGGTCAATAGCCGCTATCGGATTCGGTGAAATCGGGAGGATCAGAATGAAACCGTTTATCGCCATCGTCATTGGCATCCTGTTCACAACTGGCCTTGCCATGCAAAAGGTTTCGACTTCGGACTGGAGTGGCGGAGCAGGCAAGACCCCGCGAGAAATCATGACAGATTATATGGCGATGACCTATGACAAGGGGCTAGGCGCGCAAGCTGCCGATAAATATCATGCCAAGGGTTTTGTCGAACATGCCGCCTCCATGCCCGAAGCGGGCAATGGCGCACCGCTGCGTCATGAAGTCGGTATGACAATTTCCGAAGGGATGAATATCGCCATCCGTCACAAGGTCGCGGCCGGCCGTGGCGCGCCAGGCGGCGATTTCCTCGATATCTATCGGATCGAGAAGGGGCGCATCACCGACCACTGGCGGGCGGCTTTCTGATCCTGCCTCATCAGTTCCAACCGCCTGCCTATGCGCCGAACCGGAACTTAAGCCCTACACGCACCGTGCGCGGTTCCACGGGGCGACTCAGCCTGCCTTCGGTGGGCGCCGCATCGTAGCCGGGAATATAGGATTGATAGTAATAGGAGATGTCCTTGTCGTCGCTGTTCGCGATGTTGAGCACCTCGCCGTAAATCTCGAAACGCCTGAGCTTCACCGCCATGCGCATATTGAGCACCAGGCTGCCCTTGTCGCGAATGCTGTTGTCCTCGATCAGCGGATAAGGCCCCAGATGCCGGAGGCGCAAGCTGCCCTCCCAGCGGTCCTGGATGACAGAAATGCCGGCCGATGCGGCATTTTCAAAGGCGTTCGGAATATAGTCTCCGTTGAGATAGCGCGCGTGGCTGGCGGTATAATTCGTGTCTATCCCCAGCCACTTGGTCGGTCGCCAGAACAGCACTATTTCATAGCCATGGCGGGTGCTGGCCCCGGTTGGTTCGACCGCGTTGGAGTCTCCAACGAATTTCAGTTCGCTGCCGACATCGAGCCACCAGTAGGTTCCTGTCAGCGATAGTTTGCTATGCTGATAGCGCAGGCCTAGTTCCTTGCCTTTACCGCGAACCAGCACCGGCACTGGCGTAGTAGTCACCGCGCCGCGCACATCATTGGAGTGAAAGCCATGACCCCAGTTCGCATAGGCCTCGATAGTGTCGGACAATTTATAGGCTAGCGCTGCTTTGGGCGTGAAAATCGAGGCATCGTTCGATCCTGTGCCGATCGCGGTGGCAGCGGCGTCATTGGCCGTCACCTGAAAATGATAATAGTCGGCACGACCGCCTAAGGTCAGGCGCAAGCGCGCAAAGGGCTGAAGCGTGGCCTGCGCATAAAGAGAACCAGAAAGCTCCTTCACCTTGTAGTCGCCCAGCGAAGCCACAAACTGCCGTGCCGATGTGTTGGCGACGCCGACTGACCCGATGGACTCATAGCGGTTTTCGGAGCCAGCCGTCAGATCCAGCCAGGGGCTGAGCTGCCACCGGCCCTCGCCTTTCAGCCCAACTATCCAGCGGCGGTCAAACTGTCGTATCTGGGCTGAGTTGCCATCCGCATTGGAGTAGATGGGATTGGAATACATGGACCAATCATAAAATTGCGCGTTGGCGCTTAGCTTCCAGACGGGATCGCGATACTGCACATTGCTTACGAAGCGGGTTGTTTCTCCGCGCGCCGAGGGATCGGGAGAGCAGAAGATATCGGCGCACTGAATAGAGCCTGCGATCCGTTCAGGCACCTGCTCCGTGGGCCGCCATGTGCCCCGATAGCCATGCAGCGAGAGGGAAAGATCGCCCTTGCCGGCGGGCAGCGTATATTTGCCGAAGGCAGACAGGTGCCGCAGCCGCTCCGCCAGTTGCCATGGGCCGTCATAGCTCTTCGCCTGCGCTACGAGGGTGAGTATATGGTCATTATTCCGACGCACAGACCCGCCCATGGCGAGGCGGGTAGAGCCGAAAGAGCCGATCTCGCCTGAGATCCATGGCGTGTCTATCTCGGTGATCGTCGTCATATAGGCTGCGCCCGCCAGCGCGAAATCACCGCCCGCCGCGTGGTAAGGGCCCTTGCGATAATCCTCGCGGCTGACGATTTCCGGGATCAGGCCGTTGAGGTCGAGATAGCCTTGGCCATGGCCATGGGTGCGCAGATTCATCTGGACATCGTCGATATAGGTAGTGAAGTCCGACCCATGATCGAGATTGAAACCACGAAGGAAATATTGGTTGGCCTTGCCGCTGCCCGAGTGCTGCGCCGCGATCATACCGGGCACTGCCTCCAGCAGCTCTGCGGTGCGCAATAGTGGGCGCACCAGCAGGTCCGAACCAGCCAGGCTGCCTTCGCTGGCGGAGTGCGCGATGCCAATCTTGGATTCGGCCCGGCCAAATACCACAATGTCGTTCTCAGCCAAAGGTTCGGCCTTATCCGGCGATGAAGGTGTTTGTTGCGCCCACAGGACGTTGGCGGACAGGCATGTGGCCGATGCAAGCAAGGCCGCAGTTTTCCGCCATAACTTTATGCCCCTAAAACCCGCCATTATCTTTTTCTCCCGTCACAGGCGATCGCTGCCTGCTCTGTGGCGGGGCAATGGCCGGGATGCGGAGGGAACACACGTAAATTACCGTTTCCGCGATTGTTAATGTTTGTTAAAGCAGGGGTGTGAACATACCCAATCCCGAATTTTCTCTCGCGTTACGCCAAGAAGCCGCACGCTTTCGCGAGTTTGTGGGATTTGGCCGGTCGGCACATCTTGGTCGGTTGTTCGATTTTCTTGTCACCGCTACCCTGGAGGGGCGCCAACCCAAGGAAATCGAGATCGCGATATCGGTGTTTGGCCGGAGCGCCGATTTCGATGCGGTGCAGGATGCCTCTGTGCGCGTCTATGCCCATAAATTGCGCAGACGGCTGGAAGAAGCCTATGCCGCCGTTCCGCCGGGTTCGCCGAAGCTGATCTTGCCCGCTGGCGAATATCGCCTGACGCTGGCCAGCAGAGGTGCTGGGGAAATAGATCTACTTGATGCGCGCCGGGTCGAGCCATGGTGGCACACACGCTTGCCACGCTGGCTGGTATTGAGCGCGGGGCTGGTAAGTGTCGCCACCGCGGCCACCCTGCTATGGTATGCCCGGCCCTTTGCGTCCGAGCATATCGCATCTGCGCCGGTGCAGCATGTCCTTGCCAACGGCAAGCCAACGGCAATCGTAATCGGCGATTATTATATGGTCGCGGAGACAGACGGGCTGGAGGTCAAGCGGCTGGTTCGTGAGTTCGGGATCAATTCGGCGATAGAGCTGGAGGAATTCGTTGCCTCCCATCCCTATAATCCGCGTGGATACAGGGATAGTGGCATACGCTATCTGCCGACTTCATCGGGCTATGCCGTTGCGCGGATAGTCGCGGCTCTCGCCAGCGATGAGGGGAGTGCGGGAGGCGGGGCTCCGAATGTCCTGTTGGCTTCGGAACTGACCCCGGAGACAATCCGCAACAGCAATCTCATCTATATCGGCTATTTTAGCGGGCTTGGCCCCCTGAGCGATATTGTCGGGGATGTCTCGCGCATCGAAACCGGGCCGACGTTTGACGAGCTTACCGATACTACGACCGGAAAACATTATATCAGCCAGACCGCAAGCAGCCTCGCGCCCAACTCGCCCTATTTCGAATATGGAGCGCTGCTGTCTTTTTCCGGGCCGGATCAAACGCGAATTATCGTTCTTGCTGGCACACGAGATGTGGCGGTGCGCCAGCTCACTGACAGCCTGCTGACGATGAATAGAACGCTTGATCCCGCCACCCGCGCGGTGTTTGCGCATGACGGCGAAATGCTGATTGAGGTCACCGGGCTGAGCGGCGTGAATGTCCAGAGCCACATCCTGGCCGCCTCGCCGATCAGCACGGCGAAGGTCTGGCGCCAGGATGGGCGCCCATGAGATCAGTCGTCCGCCACTTTTGAACTCGCCAGCCGCTCCAGCGCGCGCACCAGCGCAGAATGATCGAGATCGCCTTCCCCAGCCGCGCGAGCGCTGTTCATCAGTTGCTGGCAGAAGGCAGTCTGCGGCATGGGCAAGCCCAGCGCATTGCCTCCTTCAATCGCGAGCGAGAGATCCTTGTGATGCAGGTTGATGCGGAAACCGGGGTTGAATGTGCGATCGATCATGCGTTGGCCATGCACCTCAAGAACCCTTGAACTGGCGAAGCCTCCCAGCAGCGCCTCGCGGACCTTGGCGGGATTGGCTCCCGCCTTCCTGGCAAACAGCAGCGCCTCACCCACTGCGGCAATATTGAGGGCGACGATGATCTGGTTGGCGACCTTAGTGGTCTGGCCGTCGCCAACAGGGCCAACATGGGTGATGTTCTTGCCCATCAGTTCGAACAGAGGAAGTGCACGTTCGAAAGCTGCCGCCTCTCCACCGACCATGATAGTGAGGCTGGCGGCCTTGGCGCCGACCTCGCCGCCCGAAACCGGCGCATCGAGATAGCGTGCGCCCAAGGCTGTGATGCGCTGCGCGAACTGCTTGGTGGCGATCGGGGAGATCGAGCTCATGTCGATCACCAGCTTGCCTGCGGAGATCCCCTCGGCCACGCCGCCCGCGTCGAACAGCACGGTTTCTACTTGCGGTGTGTCGGGCACCATGGTGATTATCACCTCGGCAGCGAGAGCGATATTGGCGGCCGTTTCGCACAGAATCGCACCATTTTCATGCATCGCGGATGCCGCTGCGCTTGAGGAAAGAACATACAGCTTGTGCCCGCCGGCCAGCAAATGACTCGCCATTGGCTGCCCCATAATACCAAGGCCAATGAATCCGATCTTCATGCATGTTCTCCTGTGTTGGATGATGTTGTGGCACAGCGAGCATCCGCAAAGAACAGTCGCTGCGCAGTGGTGCAAAGGATGTCCGCTCCTGCCGCCGTTGATAAAAGAGCAACCGCTTCTCTTCCAAGTCGGACGGCATCGACATAGTTCAGGCCAGGGGGCAGGATATCACTGCCCCACAGCAGGCGCTCCGCCCCACATTGGCCAGCGATCGCCCTGATCGCGGCTGCGGGATCGACGCGGGCGGCGGTGCACTTGTGCAGGCCTAGGGTCGTGAAACGAAAATGCACCGCTGGATGATTAAGCAGGCTCCTGAAGGCTTCGTCCATGCCATAATCGTTGGTATCGTCAGACATGTCGATATTGGTGAGGTTGTCCATAATGACCGCGCGCACGGGAAACTCAGCGAGCAATGCATGCACTTTCTTGATCCCTTCGGTCCGCGCCCAAGGGAAGAAATGGACCTGCACCAAAGCCCCCAGCTCGACTGCGGCGCGCCAGGCATCGCGCGCATAAGCACCCTCAAGCCAATTGAAAGGCGCACCCTTGAACGGCTCCATGAACCTGATGCCCGCCACACCGGGCCGGGATAGCCAGCGGCGCGCCTCTAGGCCGCAATCGGCGGCAAAACTATCCACCGCGCAGACCGCGCGCACCCTAATGGCATGCGCTGCCGCTGCATCGCTGATATAGCGGTTGTCATAACCATAATAACGGTTGCGCTGAACCAGAACGAGTTCGTTACCCCCGAGCGCGGCTAAATCCATGAGCAGACGCTCACAATCGCGCTCGCACATGCGTTCCGCGTCGCTGACCGGGGCGCTATTGGCTGACAGCGGATAGGCCGCCCGATCAGAGGCGACGGCCAGAGCGTGGCTGTCGAGCAGCAATGGTGTCTGTTCAGTCATTGAGGCTTGCCGATTCGTTGCGATAGCTGGTAGGGCTAATAATGATATTCTTAATAGGTAGGCAATATGATAGAAAATATACCAGCGGACAATCGGGGAGAGGCAAATGTCGGGGCCATGATCGATCATGGCCCTTGGGGCTTCTATCAGAAATGCATCGTCGGTCTGCTGGCGGCAGCCTATCTGGTTGATGGGATTGCCAATCAGTCGCTAGGGCTGGCCATTCCCGCGCTGGTGAAAGTCTGGGGTGTGCCGAGAGAGGCCTTTGCGACGATAGCCGCGATCGGGCTGGTCGGCCTCACTATTGGCGCTGCAGTAGGCGGCGTGCTGGGCGATCGCATTGGCCGCAAGCCCATGTTGGTGGGCAGTGTGCTGCTGTTTGGTGTGATGACAATGGCTGCCGGCACCGCGGAGTCTTTGAGCGCGCTGTTCTGGCTGCGCTTTCTCGACGGGCTGGGAATGGGTGCGATGATTCCCAACGGTGCAGCGATGATTTCGGAAACCACGCCGCTGCGTAAGCGGCCGATGGCCATTGCCATCAGCATGGTGTTCATCGCTGTCGGCTCCATGATGTCTGGGCTGATCGCTTCTGTCGTGCTGCCCCAATGGGGATGGCAGGCGCATTTTTATGTGCTGGGTTCATTCGGTGTGGTAGCCGGGGTGACATTTCTGTTTATCCTGCCGGAATCTCCGTTGTTTCTCGCGCGGGTCAGAGGCAATTCGGAACAGCTTGCGGCAACGATGCGCCGGCTGGGTCATGTCTTGCGGGCGGATCAGCCGCTTGCTCATCAACGCCCCACAGGCGGCGACCGTTTTTCAGGCATCGGAGTCCTGTTTGCGGAAGGCGTAAAGAAAAGCACGCTGGCGCTGTGGTTCGCCTTTTTCTTCTGCCTGCTTGCCAGCTATTCGGTGTTCAGTTGGGTTCCTGCCATGCTGTCCGATCTGGGCTATCCCCTCTCCCTCGCGAGCCTGGGGATGACCGCCAATGGCGCGGGCAGCATTATCGGCGGCATATTGAGCGGCTGGTTCATCGAACGGTTCGGCTCGCGCCGTTCAATCCTGTGGTGCGCGGCATTCAGTATCATCTCGGCGCTGGCCTTGGGCGGCATGATCTATGCCGGCGTGACCTCGTTGGTGCTGATCTTTTCAGGCCTTGCCGTGATGGGCTTCTTCCTGGCGAACGTCCATAATGGCATGTATACGCTCTCGGCCTATATGTATCCCCCGCATGTCCGCAGCACGGGCGTGGGCGCTGCCGCTGCGGTGGCGAGGGTCGGCGCGATCGCGAGTTCGTTTGTCGGGGTCGCTGCGCTGAGCATGGGCGGCGGTACCAGCTATTTCCTCGTCATTGCGATGGCGATTGTCCTCTGCTTCATCGGCACGGCGATCGTCAGCCGCCATGTTCCACCCGTGAAATAAAAAAAGGCTCCCCTCCTTCTTGCGAGGGAGGGGAGCTTTTGCCTTTAGCAGGCAACGGGTATCGGCCGGTCAACGTTTCCAGGGATCAACCACCACATGGATGGCACCCTCGGTCAATTTGCCGCCCGTAGCCTTGATCGCGGTGTGCACATCCTCAAGGCCAAAGCTGTGAGTGCACATCTTTTCAAGCGGATACTTGCCGGAGGTTATGATCCGCAGCGCCTCCTCGGTGGCAGCCCATGTGCGCCCTCTACCGGAACGGATGGTGAGATATTTCTCCTTTACCACCTGCACCGGCACTGCCGAATCCGTGCAGTTCACCCACAGCCAGGCACCCTTGTTAGCCAGCTTGAGATATTGGGCGAGATTAGCCGCGCCTGGATCTCCCGTGGTATCGACCACGACATCGACCCCACCGTTTTTCGTGACCCGGTTCACTTCCTCGATCAGATCGTGTGTCTCGACATTGATGATATGATCCGCGCCAAGTGCCGGGGCCAGCTCCAGCCTGGGCAGATCGCGGGTCATGCCTGCAAGAATGATCGTGGAGGCGCCCGCCTCGCGCGAGGCGAGTACACAGCCCAACCCTTGCTGGCCGGGACCAATGATGAGCACTGTCTTGCCCGGCCCTGTTTGCATATCCATCGTCGACCATTGCACCCCGTTGCCAAGGCCCACCGCCAGCGTGCCCAGCTCGGCTGGCAAATCCTGGGGGATCCTATGGATCACCGTGTTCCACGGCAGGTGCATATATTCGGCGAACCCGCCCACCAGATGGGGCGGCTGGGTATAATCAAGCAAGCCGCTGCGTCGCGGATTGCGCCCTCCGAAGAAGTCGGCGTCCGGGCAGAAGCGATATTCGCCCCGCAGGCACCAAGAGCAGGACTTGCAGGGGAAATATTCCTGAAGAGCGATGCGCTCGCCTTCCTCAACTTTCCACATCTCCCTCGCAAGTGGCCCCAGAGCAACGACCGTGCCAACAACCTGATGCCCCATGGCGATCGGTTGCCAGCGCGGGGAACGGTAATGTTCCGGCTCCGCTCCGCCGACCCCGCAGGCCTCGACCCGCAACAATCCTTCCGCCGGTCCGATTTCCGGTATGGGGAAAGTCATGATCTCCGTAGTTTCGGGCGCGGTTTTCACCGCTATGCGCGCTGTCAGGGGAAGTGAGATCGCCATAGTTTTGGTCCTTGATTATGGGTTCTGAATGGGGTGAAGCGCCACTTCGCGATAGGCAAAGTCGCCATCACGATCGGCAATGATGTCGGCAAAATCGGGCAGCGATGCCCAGAGGGCGCGGGTGAAGCGCTCATAATGCTGGACGAAGCGTGCGATTTCCGCTTCGCTCATGCCCGTTGCGCCCGGCCCTTTGTGTGCCAGCATTCCCTGCTCCTGTAAAAGGCGAGAGGCAATCACGGTTTCAATATCGGGCAGACGTATCCCTACCATCACATCCATCATCTTCCAGAGCACGGCATAGTGATCGCGCAGTTGCTGCTGCGCCCAGCTAATCCAGACGCCATCCGGGTCGTCGGCCAGTTCCAGCGCATTGATTGGCCCGGTCCATGATGGAATGCGGTCGGCTGTCAGCCCTACGCACCAGCCTTCAACGATGATGAGGTCCGGGCGTCCTGTGAGTTCGAACCAGTCCGCCTTGTCCGCGCGGTCGTCCCGCAATTTGTCAAAACGCGGCCAGCGAGTCGTATCACCGCTTCGTGCCATTAAGAGACGGGAAATCGTGGTGAGCATGGCAGGAACATCGTGGGTGCCCGGCACCCCGCGCGTTATACAAAGCGGATGAACCTGTGCCGCAAGATTAAGTCGTTCGGCGCGCGGCAGATAGAAATCATCGAGCGCGAGGATCGCGACGCGCTTGCCCTCCAGCTGCTCCAGCCCCAGCTTGAGCAGCGCCGACAGCGTCGATTTGCCGGACCCCTGAGAGCCGCTCAGGCCTAGCATGGCGGGATAGGCGCTGTTCATAGGCTTCAGCGCCAGCGTCATCATCCGGGCGACCAGCGCAGCGGATGATCGGTTGGCCGGAATATGCCCCTTTGCCAAATCCAGCAGTTGATCGGATAGGTCGACCGCGTCTAGGGTCATGGTATACTCTCTTGCATTCAGTTTAACGGAGAAGAAGAATGAAGGCGATTGTCATACGCAGCTTCGGCGGACCCGAAGTGCTGATGCACGAGGAGATGGAAACGCCTTCTCCCGGACCTGGCGAGGTTCTGGTTCGCGTCCATGCGGTTTCTGTCAACCGCACGCTTGATCTGATAGTGCGAGAAGGGCGCTATGCCGTCCCGGTCGCTCTCCCTCATATTCTGGGCGTGGACCCTTCGGGCGAGATCGTGGCGGTGGGCGAGGGGGTAAGCCAGCGCCAGATCGGCGCGCGAGTGGTATCGATGCCGTGGCGTAATCGCGCAACCGGGCAGATGGAAGTGCCGGGCGTGCAACGCCCCGGCGGCTATGCCGATTATGTGTGCTTGCCCGAAGCGGCGGTTGTGCCGATTCCCGATGGTCTTGGCTATGCGCAAGCCACGGTGGTTACGCGCCATGCGCCCCAGGCATTCAACCTCCTGCGGGACCGTGCGCAGCTCAAGCCGGGCGAGACGGTGCTGATCATGGGTGCCGCCGGCGGGCTGGGCAGCGCAGGAGTGCAGGTTGCCCGGCATCTGGGAGGCAAGGTCATTGCCGCCGCAGGCTCGTCCGAGCGTGTCGCGGCTGCGATCCGCCTGGGCGCGGACAGCGGGATCGATTATCGCCATGCCAATCTCACCGAGGAAGTGCTCACGCTGACTGACGGGCGCGGTGTGGATGTAGTATTCGAAAACATCGCTGATCCGGTTCTGTTTCCCCAGGCCTTCGCCGCGCTCGCTCGCCATGGGCGGCTGGTGACGGCTGGTAGCCATGGCGGAGGCAAGGTGATGCTGGATGTCACGCGGCTTTACCTGTTTCAGCTTTCTGTGCTCGGCAGCCTCGGGTGCCAGCGGCAGGATGTAGAATCGAGCCTGCAACTTGCCGCATCGGGCCGTTTCGAGGCATTGATTGATTGCATAATGCCCCTGGATCAGGCCGTCCACGCCCACCGGCGCGTCGCGGCAGGCGAGGGTATTGGCAAGGTGGTGCTCGCCCCTCAGGGAACGGCCTGATTCTCTGTGCGCCGATGACGGGATCAGTGTCTCGGCTCCTCCATCGCGAGCGTAGAAATACTTCTCCGCTTGAACTTCCAGCCGTCCTTGGTGCGTACATATTCGTCATCGTTGCGGGAGATGACCGTGGGCGCGAGGGACTGCTTCTCGGTGCTGGGATTATTGAACATGTGCACCATGACGACCGACTGGCCGATCGCGTGATCCCGGTCGACCACCTTAACCACCTGATTGGTCATTTGGTGGACTCGGCCATAGCCCGGCGCCCATGCTTCTGAGCGACTCTTCCAGTAAGCCCTGATAGCTTCACGCCCTGGCATGCGATTTCCGAGGACTTCCCACACTCCGTCCTCGGTGAACAGGGTAGCCAGATTCTCATAGTCCTTGCCATCCAGATAATAGGCATATTGCTCCGAGAGATCCTCGCAGGCGATCTTGATCGCGGCGGTTTCGATCTCGGACAACGAAGCCCTCTTGGCGGTTTTTGAAGCTGCGTTCGCTGATGAGAATACAATGCCTCCTCCCGCCAGCACGAGGGCCAACGTGACGGATTTAGCGAAACGGGGAAAACTCTCAGCCATGCACTTTCTCCTGCTGATTGATTTGAAGTTCTATACGATAATGTATACTATGGTGGATGCCCTGACCGCGCAAGAGCGTATCCGCCCTGAGCAGGACAGAGATTGAGCATGACAGGACCACCAGTCCGTGACGAAACGGGCGGGACGAGGCTGAGGAGAACATGATGCAAAATGGGATGTCCGCCATATTAGAAAAAAACCGTAAGGGCATAAGCATGGCCCTTGCTGTGCTGCTTTCCGCAGGAATGCCGCTTGATGCCCATGCGGACGGTGTGCAGAAAAAAAGCATGGTCGCCCCGCCTGGCTCTTCGGCCCACGCAGCCATTGCGGATTTCAGCGGGGTATGGCGCATCGTTGGGTTTTCCGAAGTGATGCGGCCGGAAGATTCCAATCCCGAATATACCGAGGAGGCGCTACGCCGGATTCGCAATTTCGAACAGCATTATGACGAGGCGGAAGATAGTCCGGCGAAATTCTGCTATCATGAGGGCATGCCCTGGTCGATGGTCCATCGCGCCCGCGACTATCCCACCGAAATCTACCAGTCTGCCGATCGGGTGATGCTGTTTCATGAGGGCATGGATATTTACCGCCATATCCGGCTCGACACCAAGACCTTTCCCGAAAATTATGTCCCGTCAGCGCAAGGATATTCCATCGCTCACTGGGACGGCGGCGACCTGATAATCGAAACACGCGGCTTGACCGCCACCAATGAGGTGGGTGCCCATCATCGCAGCGAAGAGGCGCGCGTGATCGAGCGTTGGCATCTCATCAAGCAGCCCAATATGCCGGACCGCTGGGAGATCACTTTCACGCTGGAAGATCCGGTCATCTTCAAGAAACCGGCGCGCGGGCGCCAGTTGATGGAGCGCGCGGAAGCCGGCACGGTCGTCGGCGGTTATAATTGCCCGCAGGCTTTGTGGGATGATTATATAGCCTCGATCAAGGAGCAGCGGGAAGGCGAGCCGGCGGAAGATAAACCGGCAGGAGAATAGGGTAATATACAGGCATCTCCCGGTCGATCCATGGGAAGGGATTTGGCGGGAGTGTGTCGAAGGACGGTGCCTGTAGACTTTACAATCGAAAGGAATGACCGCAAGTAAGCGATCGAGTAAATTACAGGCGCCTGGCGCGTCACGAATACAGGGTAATGATAATATGAGCACAGCCCCAACCCTCGGTCAGGACAAGGACGACGAACGCGAAGTCGTGCCTTCGAAGATAGCCGTTAAATTGCGCAGTCTGATTGCATCGGGTGTCTATGCACCCGGTATGCGTCTTGGCCAGAACGAGCTTGCCGCCCGCTTTGAATCGAGCCGGGTGCCCGTGCGCGAGGCGCTCAAACTGCTTTCCGCCGAGGGTCTGGTCGAGCATGATCCCAATCGCGGCTTTTTTGTCGCGCGCTTTTCTTCCGATGAGGCCCGCCAGCTGTTTCGTTTGCGTGAACTGGTCGAGGACGAGCTGGTTTCAACGATCGAGTGGCCCAATCAGGCCAAGCTGAAAGAACTGGCTGAGCATAATCAGGAGCTGGAGCAGCTTCTTAATGTCGGTAATCGGGCAGATTGGTGGAAACGCCACCGGGAATTCCAGGAGGCCCTGTTCGACCTGTCCCCCAACAAGATTATTGTCCGTGAGGCCATCCGGCTGTGGAGCCTGACCGACCGCTATCGCGCGCTGGCGCCGTTGCCCCGGCGCCCGTCGGCCGAGCGCGACATCGTCAACAAGCTCGATCTGCTGGAAGCGCTGGCCAAGAAGAACATGAAGATGCTGCTGGAGGTGCGCTGCAAGCGCCGCAAGGCTTTTGAGGATTTGGTGCTGGAGATCCTCCTCGATCGTGGATTGTAACACGGTGGCGTAGAAAAGCGGGCGCGCATCTGCTGTGTGCCCGACCAAGGGGGATGTTCTATGTCTGATGGAAGATCGCGATCGACCTCTACGGCGGACGAGCTTCGACGGCATATCTTGCGCGGCATCCTTCTGCCCGGAGAACATCTGGGGCAGGCGGAGCTGGCGCTGCGGTTCAAGACCAGCAAGGTGCCTGTGCGGGAGGCACTCAAGCAGCTTCACGCTGAGGGGCTGCTCGATCACGATCATAATCGCGGCTATTTCGTGACGCGTCTCTCCTTCGAGGAGGGAATCCAGTTGTATCGTATGCGCCGGTGGGTCGAATATGAGCTGCTGCGCGGCATACGCTGGCCAGACGAGGCGGAGATTGCCCGGATGCGCTGCCTGCTGGCCAGGCTGACCAAGCCGCGCAACCCACAGGAGCGCGAAACATGGTTCCTGACCCTGGAAGAGCTGCGTCATCTGACATTTTCCTTGACCAAATACAAGGTTCTGCTGAGCGAAGCCTTCCGTCTCTGGGCGCTCACTGATCGCTATCGTGCGCTTTTGCCGACTGAACGCTCGCCGGATCAGGAGCAGAATCTGATAGATGCCCTGGAAGCGCGGAATCGCAAGGCTTTGCTCGATGCCTATATGTCTGAACGCAAGCGGGTCGAAACATCGCTGGCCGAGGCCTTTGGCGCCGAGCACGAAGAGCTGGAAAACTATTGATTATTCGATACTGAAGGCCGGTTATGCTTTTGCCTGCCGCTTGAACAGCGCCCGGTCCTCAGCACCGAAGCCAAAGCGCCAGATTACGGCGCAGTAGGCCGCCAGAATTGCGGGCACGCCGAGCGCCAGTTCCACCCATTCCAGCGCACGCGGCAGGGAGACAACCAGACTGCCGACGATTACCGCCGCCGCCGCCGCCATCACCAGCGCTGGGCGCCATGTCGCGATGCGTTGACGCAGCAACCGCCGTAAAAGATGGGATTTAACCACCGAATTGAACCCAAGCGCCAGCGCCAGTGCCAACGCGGGCGCGGCCGCCATCGCGATTTGCGGATAGCCACCCTTGCGCATCAATAGCAGCAACGCGAGGCTCACGCCGATCTGGATCGCGATCATCGCTATCGAAAGTGCAAGGTTGCGGTGCCGCGCCATATAGACGAGCGCGCTTTCGCTCACCACCGCAGGCGCGGCGGCCACTTCGGCCATCAACAGAAAGCCCAGCGCCAGCGCCCCCGCGGCGAACTCCGGTCCAATGAGTCCCATCACCGCTTCGCCCGGTATGCCGAGCGCCAGAGAAACCCCCGCCTGTGCAGCAAGAATCCAGAACCCCACCTGGCTCACCTGCCGTGCGATCGCCGCATAGTTATGATCGGCGAGGTTGCGGGTGATGACCGGGCCGAGGATCGGCTCGAAGCTGCTCTTGAGCTTTTGCGGCAGGGAGGCGACCTGCTGCGCCACATAATAGATGCCGACGACCTTCGGGCTGACAAACAGGCCAAGCAGCGCAAGATCGAGCC
>JAGNYO010000075.1 GCA_017984895.1 Sphingobium sp.
ATGTTTGGCCGCCTCAAGGACTGGCGTCGCGTCGCAACCCGCTACGACAGATGCCCAACAGTCTTCCTCTCCGCCATCGCTCTCGCCGCCACTGTCCTCTTCTGGCTATGAGTCCTGACCCTAAGCCCTGATCCGAAATTGCCTGAGGGCAATTTCGGGTTCGGCACCAGCCCGCTTCCCCTCCCAACCTCCCATAAGATACCCTGTTGGGATGGGGAGCGGGCTGGAACCGCCCATCCGAAACGCCAGCGTAGCGACGCGTTTCGGATCAACAGAGTCTCCCAGACTGACCCCTTCGGCATGCCCATGCCGGAGGGGTTTCTTGTCCGGCTGAAAGGAATGCACTCATGACGCGGAGACGCAAGCCATGACGGTGAACATGACAGCGGTGAGCCAGCCGATCATCGACGCGGGTCTGGCCGAGACGAAGGACTGGCTGCGGATCGAAACCGCCAGCGACGACGCGGCGATCGGCGCGTTGCTGCGTTCCGCGATCGGCATGGCCGAGGATTTCTGCGCGCAGCAAATGTTCGCGCGCAGCGGAACAGAGCGCCTGGCGCTGAGCTGCGAATGGACGCGGCTGCGTGCCTGCCCGGTCAGCGCGATCAGCGCTGTGCGGGCAATCGCGGCGGATGGCACCGCGACCGCGCTGGCGGTGGGCGCCTATGCGCTGGACATTACCGGCGACGGCGATGGCTGGGTGCGGGTGAGCCAGTCCCGCGCGGAAACACGGCTGGAGGTGGATATAATGGCAGGTGTCGCCGCCGACTGGCCGAGCCTGCCCGACAGCCTGCGGCAGGGTATCGTGCGCCTCGCCGCGCACCTGTTTACCGAGCGGGAAAACAGCGATGCACCGCCCGCCATCGTCACTGCGCTGTGGCGGCCCTGGCGCAGGATGCGGCTCGCATGAGCGCGCTCGACGGGTTGCTGGGCAGGGCAGAACATCTGGGCGAAGTGCGTGCGGCGCGCAGGCGGCGCGACATTGCCGAGGAAGCGAACGCTTTGCCCGGCATATCCGCGCATGTCGAAAGCGATGCGGTGATCCTCGAAGGGCGCGGCCTGCTCGACCGCTGGCTGCGCGAGGCATCGCTGCGCAACATAGGGAGAATACTGCTATGAACCCGGATGTGGATATCCGTGCGGCGATTATCGCGCTGCTGCGGGCGGACACCGCGCTCAATGCGCAGGTCAACCGCATCTATGATGGCACGCCGGACAAGGCGAGCCCGCCGATGGTGGTGGTGGGCGAGGGGATTGGCACAGACTGGGCGACCAAGGACAGACCAGGGCGCGAGCTGCGCATCGGCATCATCATCGAGGACAACCTCGAAACCCATGCGCGCATCGGCAGCATCATGCCGCTGGTCGATGCGGCGATGCAGGGGCTGGCGGGCACGGTTGGCGCTTGGCGCGTGGGCAGCCTCGTCATGACGCGCTCACGCTTGCTGCGCACCGGCGCCGGGCGGTGGAACGCGGTGATGGATTACAGGATCAGGGTGCTGGCCTTATAGTCTGATGCGAAACAGGCTATCTTACGGGAGGTTGGAAGGGGTAAGGGAGCCGGCGCCGCACCAAACTTCGCCCCCCCCCCCCGAAATTTGAAAAATACTACCCGCCGCTGGCAAGATTGTCGGTCATCTGGTCGATATAGCCTTGAATCTGGTCATCCGCGTCGGCGGCCGCTTCCTTGTCGGTCATGCCATCGGCCCGGTCCATCGTCAGCAGGGCATTGCGGAACGTCTCTTCCTTCGTGGCACATTTCGCCTTGAGGGCAGGCAGGAAATCCTCCTTGGCCATCTTTCGGTCGATCGCGTCATTGGTGAACTGGTTAAGGCAACTGGCATAGGCCTGCCGCGCCTTGGGAACAGCATCGGCCGGTGTGGCGGCCGCAAAAATCAGAGCAACAAACATCATAGAACCCCTCCATACGCCCCATTGGCTGCACACAGGCTGAATGCCGCGCAGCCTTTTCTATAGAACCTGATCGAAACGCGCCGGGCGAATTTCGATGATGGCACCGGCAGCTCCTCCTTCATTTCCTCTCATGGCGACCCTTTCGGGAGGCCGGGAGGGGGAGCGCGCCCGCACCGAACCAACCAAAGGAGCATATCGCAATGAGCGTTGAAAAAGGAAGCGCATTCTTGCTGAAGATCGGCAATGGCAACACGCCGCTAACTTATACCACCATCGCGGGCCTGCGCACGACCCAGCTTTCCGTGAGCGGCGAGGCAGTGAACATCACCCACAAGGGATCGGGTGGCTGGCGCGAACTGCTCTCCGGCGCGGGGGTGCGGGCGGTGAGCGTTTCGGCGGCGGGCATCTTTACCGGCTCTGCGGGCGAGGTAAGCATCCGCAACCGCGCGCTTGCCGGGGTGATCGACGATTATGAGCTGAGCTTCGAGAGCGGCGAGCGCATGCAGGGCCAGTTTCTCGTCACCAGGCTCGATTATGCGGGCGATTATAATGGCGAGCGCACCTACACGATCAGCCTTGAAAGCTCGGGCGTGGTGGTGAGCCTGTGAGTTGTGACGCTGCGGGGCGCACGCCCAACGCCCTGCGTGGCGAGGCGTCTGTCCTCGTGCAGGGCGAGCGGCTGATCCTGCGCCCGGCGTTTTCCGCGCTGCTGGCGGCGGAGGAGGAGCTTGGCCCGCTGTTTGCGCTGGTCGAGCGGGCGGCGGCGGGCGGGCTGAAGCTCGCGGAGATGGTCGCGCTGTTCTGGAATTGTCGTTTCAATTGGCCCGACGCGGTGACGCGCGAACAGCTCGGCGAGGCGGTGGCGGGTCAGGGGCTGGCGGCAGCAACGCCCGCGCTCAAGGCTCTGCTGGGCCAGATCCTCTCGGGCCGCGCATGAGCGAAGGCCGCCTCGCGCCGGTGGCGCTGAAGCTCGCGGGGCTGGCGGGCTGGCATCTGGGCTGGAGCGCCGACCGTTTCTGGGGCGCAACCCCGGCGGAGATGGAAGCCGTCATCGCCACGATGCTGGAGCAGGCGGGCGTGGGCAGGGACGGAGGCGGCATCGCCCCATCGCCTGCCGAAATGGCGAAATTGCAGGAGATATTTCCCGATGGATGAGGAAATCGACCGGCTGGTGGTCGCGGTGCGTGCCGATACGCAGGCATTCGCGAAGGACATCGGCGATATGCGCGATACGCTGGAAGGGCCGCTGGCGCGCGGCGCGGAAAAGGCCGGGCGGATGATCGAATCGAGCCTGTTGCGGGCGATCCGCACCGGCAAGTTCGGCTTTGATGACCTGGCGCGCGTTGCGCTCTCGGTGCTCGATCAGATCGCGCAGGAGGCGCTGCGTGCTGTAGTCAAAATGCCCGGCGGCGGAAGTGACGGCGGAGGCGTGCTTGGCGGTGTGCTGAGCCTCGCGGGCGCGATCTTCGGCGGAGCGCCGGGCAGGGCGACCGGCGGGCCGGTGTCGCCGGGGCGCGCCTATCGTGTCGGGGAGAGCGGGCCGGAGCTGTTCGTGCCGACATCGAGCGGGCGCATCATCGCCAATGGCGCGGGCGGCGGCGGGGGCGGACGCGATGTGCGCGTGACGATCAATGTCAACGCGCCGCAGAACAGCGCGCCCCAGGCACTGGCACGCAGCGCGCGGCAGATCGCCCGCAATGTGCGCAGTGCACTCTCCGAATAGGATTTCCATCATGGCATATTGGCTGGCGTCCGCATCGGGCGGGCAGGAGCGCGGCTTCATCAAGCGCTTTTCTCCCGCTTACTGGACGGTAAACTTCCCGCGCCCGATGATGGCGAGCGTGGTGACGAGCGCGCCAGACGCGCTGCGCGTCGATGCGGTGTTTTATGGATCGGGCGACCTCGCGGGCCTTATCTGGGAGGCGCAGGATCAGTGGGATCATCCGCTGCTCGCCTATGAAACATCGCGCGATTTCCGCAACTGCCAGCTCCGCTTTCACTGGCATTCCAGCGGGATCAGGGCTTTGGATGTGGTGAACGGCCCCACGCTCACCATAGAGGGGCGAGACGCGAGCGGCGCGCCGCGTAGCTGGTATGTCCGCTTGTGGAACTATGCGAGCGGTTCGCCGACCGACTCGGACATCACGCTCGATTTCAACGCATTGAACGGCGGCTTCCTGCTGCCTGCCGAGGCGGACCCGGTATGGGCGGGGGATATAGACCGTATCTTCATTTCGCTCATCCCAACGGGCTATGACGCAGGCAGCACCCAATATGCGCTGGGGCAGGAGGCATGGGTGGAGCTGACCCAGATGCGCTGCGATGGTTCCGGCTCGGTGCTCTCGATCGGCGATCCGATGCTGCCCGAACATGGGCTGTCGATCGCCACCGGCTATGACGATGCCTATAACCAGACGCCCGAACGCGTGCTGCGGCAGATCGCGGCATTGGGCTATCGCGGCGACATCCTGCATTATGTCGGCATGAGCCACTATTTCCGGCTCGAACTGAACAGCGGCTCTTATTATGCCAGCCTCACTGGCGGCGTGCTGTGCAGCCCGTGCGCGGCGTGGCATGCGGATCTCGCGGCACGGGCGCAGGGTCAGGGATTTGGGGTTATCTGGTCGCTGTCCTACGAGCTGCTCGATCAGCATTGCTGGAACAACTGGAAACAGCGGGCGGAGGATGGCGCGCCCGCGCTGACCGGCTGGTCCCCGCCCTCGACTTTGCTGTCACCGGCCGAAACCGGCGCGATGAGTTATCTGCACCAGGTCGGCGCAGCATTTATCGGTATCGCGACATCGGCTGGGCTAGCGCCGCAATTTCAGGTCGGCGAACCGTGGTGGTGGGTGATGCCAGATGGGCGCATCTGCCTTTATGATGCGGCGGCAGTGGCGGCCTTTGGTGGCAGCCCGGTGTCGATACCCACGGTGCGCACCTCCCTTACCAGCGCGCAGACGGCGCTGCTGGATCAGGCGGGTGCGTTGCTCGCCAGCACGACGGCGGCGCTGGTGGCGGCGGTCAAGGCGGTAGCGCCCACGACCAAGACGCATCTGCTCGCCTATTTGCCGACGGTGCTGGACAGCCAGGCGCCTGAAGCCAAACGCGCCAACATGCCGCTGGGCTGGGCAAGGCCCGCGTTCGATGTGTTGCAGCTCGAGGATTATGACTGGGTAACGGGCGGGCATGGCGCGCTGTCTGCTGCCGGCGTCGCTGCTGCGACCGCACGGCTGGGCTATGTGGCTGCGGAACAGCATTACCTCGCCGGCTTCGTGCTTCATGGGGCGGACGCCGCGAGCCAGTGGCCACTCATCGAGACGGCGGCGCGGGTAGGCGAAGCGCGCGGAGTTTCACGCACCTTTATCTGGGCGTTGCCACAGGTTGCGCGTGATGGATTTACCTATTTTTCTTCAAGCGCAGGAGACGATATGCAGGCGTTCGACGATGTGATCTTCCCCTTGAGCATTGGCCGGGAGGCGAGCGTGAGCCCCGCCTTCTCGACCCAGACGGTCGAAAGCGTATCGGGCCATGAGCGGCGCTCGTCGGACTGGGCGGATGCGCGGTTGCGCTACGATGCCGGGCCGGGGGTGCGCTCAGAATCGGACCTGGTGCTGCTGCTGGAGTTTTTCCGGGCGCGCAGGGGTGCGGCGCGCGGGTTCCGCTTTGCCGATCCGTTTGACGCCGCAAGTGCGCCATGGGGGTAGGCGGTCAGCCCGATCGACCAGAAGCTGGGCACGGGAGACGGCACAATCAGCCAGTTCCGGCTTGCGAAACATTATGGCAGCGGGGCGGAGGCGCAGCAGCGGTTCATTACCCGCCCGGTGGCGGGCACGATCCGGGTCGCGGCCAATGGCGTGGAACTGTCGAGCGGCTGGCAGCATCTGGGTGGTGGCGTGATCTCCTTTGCCACCGCTCCGGCGAGCGGGGTGATCCTTACCGCCGGTTTCCGGTTCGATGTGCCGGTGCGCTTCGCCGAGGACGCGCTGGAGGTGAACCGCGCCACTTTCGCCGCTGGCGAGGCGCCCTCGGTGCCGCTGGTGGAGATCCGTGAATGAGCGCGGTAGATATAATCCTGGCGCAGGATCTTGCCGCCTTCGCCTTTTGCTGGCGGCTTGAACGGCGCGACGGGCTGACCATCGGCCTTACCAGCCATGACCGTGATCTGACCATCGGTGGCGTGCTCTATAAGGCGGCGCCGGGTCTGGTCCCCTCCGCGATCAGCCGGGGTGCGGCGCTGGAGCCGGAAAGCATGGATTTGAAAGGGGCACTCACCAGCGACGCGATCAGCGAGGAGGATCTGGCTGCGGGCAAATGGGATGGCGCGGCGCTGCTTCTCATGCTCACGGAATGGACTGCGCCGGGAACGCTCTGGCTGGAGCTGATGCGCGGCACGCTGGGCGCGGTTGAGCAACAGGGAGACAGCTTCTCGACGGAACTGGCGGGGCCAACCAGTGCGCTTGCCGGGCCGGTCGCGCCGGAAACATCGCCCGGCTGCCGGGCGCGGCTGGGCGACCGCGCATGTCGTGTCGATATGGCGCTCCGTCGCCGTGTCGTGCGCGTCTCCGCCGTTGTCGGCGAGGGCGCGAGCATATCGGGCGGCGGGCTGGGAGCGGGACTCTATGTTTTCGGCGAGCTGCGCTGGCTCGAGGGCGCGAATTGCGGCATGACCCAGAGCATCGTCGCGCATGATGCGAGCATGGTAACGCTGGCCGACCAGCCCGCCTTTGCGGTGGCGGCGGGCACGCGCGCGCTCCTCACAGAGGGGTGCGACAAGCAGATCACGACCTGCTCCGCCCGGTTCGGCAATGCCGCCAATTTTCGCGGCGAGCCTTATTTGCCGGGTATGGACCTTCTCTCCCGCTATCCCGGAGCACGGTGATGAAGCGGGCCGAGAGGATGGTTTTTGCGGCGCGGGCGATGATCGGCGCGCCATTTCGGCTGCATGGCCGCAACCCGCCAACGGGGCTGGATTGTATCGGCCTTGCCCTGCGGGTGCTGGAGCAGGCCGGGCATAAGCGGCTGGGTGGGGGCATGATTCCTGCCGCCTACAGCGTGCGGGGCGGCACGGCAGAACAATTCGGCAAAACAATGCGCGCGGCGGGCTTGCGCGCGGTGCGGCGGGCCAAGGCCGGAGATCTCGTGCTGGCGCAGGCAGGCGTTGCGCAGTTTCACCTGATGATCCGCACCGACGCGGGCCATGTCCACGCCGATGCGAGCCTCGGCAAGGTCGCGGAAATGCCGGGCGCCTCGCCTTGGCCGGTGATCGCGTATTTTCGATGGGGACGATAAGCTATGGCAACGGTTGTTCTTACGGTCGTCGGCTCGGTGCTGGGCGGGCCACTCGGTGCGGCGATCGGCGCGAGCATCGGGCAGGTGGTCGATCATGCCGTGCTGTTCAAGCCCAAAGGCAGGGAGGGACCGCGCCTCAGCGACCTGCGCATACAAACCTCCCGCTATGGCGACCAGATCCCCCGGATTTTTGGCACTATGCGCGTGGCGGGCACGGTGATCTGGGCAACCGACCTGATCGAGCAGCGCTCCACCAGTGGCGGCGGCAAGAACACGCCCAAGACCACGAGCTACAGTTATAGCGCGAGCTTTGCCGTAGCGCTGTCCTCTCGCTCCATTGCGGGGATTGGCCGCATCTGGGCGGATGGCAACCTGCTGCGCGGCACCGCGGGCGATTTCAAGACCTCGATCGGCGCGTTCAGGATCCATAACGGCTCAGAAGATCAGCCCGCCGATTATCAGATTGCGGCGGATAAGGGCGCTGCACTTACACCTGCACATCGGGGCATGGCCTATGCGGTGTTTCAGGATCTGCTGCTCACCGATTACGGCAACCGCATCCCCTCGCTCACTTTCGAGGTGATCGCGGACGGAGCGCCGGTGCCGGTAGCGGACATCGGGCATGATCTGAGCAGCGGCCTGATCGCGCCGGATGGCGGCGCTGGCGGAGCGGCCAGCGCCGCTGGTTATGCAGCGAGCGGGCGGTCCGTGGCCGATGCGCTCTTTCCGCTGGTTGATGGCTTCGACCTCGCCCTGCGGGACGCCGGTTCGGGGTTCAGCCTGGTGGCTGCGGGGGCGAGCGAAGCAATGATTGCTGCCGATATGATCGGCGCCGCCTTCAACGACAAACGCGAGCGGGGCCGCAAGCTGGTCCATGGCCGTGCGGACGATATCCCGGCGCGCCTTGCCCTGCGCCATTACGACCCCGCGCGGGATTTTCAGGCGGGGGTGCAAACGGCGGAGCGAGCAGGGCCGGGGCGCAGGGAGGGCAATCTCGATCTGCCCGCCGCGCTTGGGGCAGGGGTGGCGCGCGCGCTGGCGGAGGCAAGACTGCACTCCCTGTGGACTGGCCGACGCACGCTGGAGCTGCGCTGCGACTGGCGCGCGCTCACGCTCCAGCCGTGCGCAGTCGTCTCGATCGAGGGCGAAACCGGTCGCTGGCGCATCGAGCGTAGCGAATGGGAAGGCATGGGTGGGCGTCTTGCACTGCGGCGGGTAGGCGGGGCGGGTGTGGTCGCGCCGCCTGCCAGTGGCGGCTCGCCCGTTTCCGAAACGGATATCCTGCACGGGCCGACCAGCCTTATCGTTGCGGACTTGCCAATGCCGGGCGACGCGCTGTTCTTTGCGCCGGTCCTGGTCGCGGCGGCGGCGGGCACACAGACGGGGTGGCGCTCTGCCGAGCTGTTCGTCGAGGATGCGGCCACGGGCGGCCTCACCTCGATCGGCGGCACGGCGCCCCCGGCAATCATGGGCATGGCGTCAGGCGCGCTTGGCGGGGCGGCATCGCCCGCGCTGTTCGACCTCACCTCGACTCTGGATGTGCAACTGCTCAACAGCGCGATGCTGCTGACCAATGCCGATGA